>JAEWBU010000295.1 GCA_023390985.1 Pseudomonadota bacterium | reverse complement strand
GTTGGCCAGCAGGTCCTCGGCGACGATGCCGTTCTCGAACTGCGGCGGCAGCGCCCATTCGCTGGACACCATGTAGTCCTGCGGCAGGTTCCACCAGAAGTCGTAGTGCAGCTCCTGCGGCCCGCGGTCGATCTCCCAGCGGCCCAGCACCTCGAAGCTCTGGCAGTCCAGCAGGAAGATGCCCGGCGGGCCCAGCGTGCCGCTGGTGCCGCCGCCGCCCAGCGTGCTGATGTAGATGCCCTCGGGCCCGCAGTGCACCGTGTGCGGGCGCGAGTAGCCGGTCTTGCGCCGCACCTCGTCGGGCTCCAGCACCTTCACCAGCGTCGGCTTGCGCGGGTCGGGCAGGGTGTCGAACACGTGGATGCGCGAGCTGCGCATGCCGGGCACCACCAGGTAGCGGCGCTGCGCGAAGGCGTTGCACGACAGCGGTGACAGCGCGGAACTGCAGGCGTTCCAGCCGAAATGGTGCAGTTCGTCGCCCTTGTTCGGCAGCTCGACCCGGTTCAGCACCTGGCCGTAGTGGTCGGAATCCTCGTCCACGTCCACCACCGCGATCGCGTCGGGCCGCGAGCGGTCGGGCGACAGCAGCGCGGTGTAGGCCAGGTGCTCCGGCTCGGCCAGCATGGCCAGCCGCGGCGAAGGATGGAAGGTGGGATCCGGGCGCAGGCTTTCCATGGCGCACCTCCTGTATGGGCGTCGGCTCGCGAACCGTAGTTCGCGACTCCCGGAAGTCAAGCCCGCGCGCGCACCACGGCCTGGACAATATCGACGAACCGCTGCACCGCCGGCGGCTGCTCCACGTCCTTGCGCCGGATCAGCTTGATCGGCGCGTAATCGCTGCGAAGTCCCCGCTGCAGTTGCTTGAGTTCGCCCAGCCGCTCGCCGGCTTCGGCGATCGCGCTCGGCAGCACGCCGATCAGGTCGCTGCGCGCGATGATCCTGCTGGTCTGGTGGAAGCTGGTGGACTCGATGCTGACCATCGGCGTCGGGATCCTGCGCCGCACGAAGATCTGGTCGGTCAGGTCGCGCAGGGGCGTGCCCTGCGCGGGCATCACCCACGAAGCGCTCACCAGGTCCTGCCAGCGCGTGCGCGCCGCCCGGGCAAGCGGATGGCCGACGGCGGCGACGATGGCGAAGCTCTCGCTGTAGACGTCCGACATCTCGAGCCGCCGGGCCGACGCGGCGTCGAGCACGCGGCCGAACACCACGTCGAGCTCGTTGCGCGCCAGCAGCGCCATCAGGTCGGTGGTCGCGCCCTCGCGCAGGCTCAGGCGGACGTCGGGCGACTCGCCCACCATCCGGGTGACGGCGCCGGAAAGCAGGCCCGTGTCCAGGGAGTGGACGAAGCCGATGCGCACGCGGCCGGACCCGCCCTCGGCGAAGACCTTCACCTCGGCATGCATGCTCGCCAAGTCACCCAGCAGGATGTAGACCTGCCGCCGCACGACCTCGCCCTGCTGCGTGATGCGCATGCCGCGGCGATCGCGCGTGAACAGCGTCGAGCCGAACATCTCCTCGAAATCGCGAATCAGCTTGGTGGCGGCCGGCTGCGTCACGTTGCAGGCGTCGGCGGCCTTGCGCAGCGAATGCAGCTCGCAGATGCTGCGAAACAGCTCCAGGTGCTTGATGCGCAGCCTCGCACCGAGGGCGGACAGGGAGAGCAGCTTGGGGGCCGGTGGTCTGCGGGTGGCCATGGGGCGGATGCTCCGGGGTGATCATTTCAGGTTATCACAGGCCCCGAAAAATCGATTATTCAGAGGGCACCCCGGCTTCCACAATGAAGCCATGACCACGAAAGCCAAGAACCTGCTCGTCATCATGTCCGACGAGCACTCTCCGAAAGCCCTGGGCTGCTACGGCAGCGAGATCGTGAAGACGCCGCATCTGGACGCGCTCGCTGCGCGCGGCACGCGCTTTTCCCACGCTTACTGCGCGAGCCCGGTGTGCATCCCGGCGCGCGCCTCGTTCGCGGTGGGCAAGTACATCCACCAGATCGGCTACTGGGACAACGCGGATGCGTACGACGGCGGGGTCCCAAGCTGGCACCACAAGCTGCGCGCCCGCGACCACGAGGTCGTCTCGATCGGCAAGCTGCATTTCCGCAAGACCGGCGAGGACCACGGCTTCTCCGAGGAAATCATCCCGATGCACATCGTCGAGGGCAAGGGTGACCTGATGGGCTTGGTGCGCAGCGAGCTGCCAGTGCGCAAGGGCGCCTACAAGATGGCGCACTACGCCGGGCCGGGCGAGAGCCAGTACACCTTCTACGACCGCGAGATCACCGCCCGCGCGCAGGTCTGGCTGCGCGAGGCCGCGCAGCGCGAGTCCGATCGCCCCTGGGTCCTGTTCGTGTCGCTGGTCGCGCCGCACTTTCCGCTGACCGCGCCGCCCGAACACTACTACCGCTACTTCGACCAGAAGCTGCCGCTGCCCAAGCTCTACGCGAAGAGCGAGCGGCCGAACCATCCCTACCTCAAGGACTACCGCGAGAGCTTCAATTACGACGACTACTTCGATGCCGCGACGGTGAAGAAGGCGATCGCCGGCTACTACGGGCTGTGTTCATTCCTGGACGAGAACGTCGGCAAGATCCTGCGCAGCCTGGAAGACGCGGGTCTGGCCGACGACACCCGGGTGCTGTACACGTCGGACCACGGCGACAACCTGGGCACGCGCGGCCTGTGGGGCAAGTCGACGATGTTCGAGGAAACCGCCGCGGTGCCGCTGATCATCGCGGGCGACGGCATCCCGAGGAACAAGGTCGTCGAGACGTCTGCCAGCCACGTGGACGTGTATCCGTTCATCCTGGACGCCGTCGGTAACCACGAGCCGGAGTTGCGAGAGGGCTTTCCGGGCACGTCCCTGCTGGACCTGGCGCAGGGCGCGACGCCGGGCCGCAACGTGCTCGTCGAGTACCACGGCATGGGCTCGACCACCGGCGCGTTCATGATCCGGCACGGCAAATACAAGTACGTGCACTACATCGGCTATCCGTCCCAGCTGTTCGACCTGGAAGCGGACCCCGAGGAGCTCACCGACCTGGCGCCGAACGCCCGCTACGCGAGCGTGCTGGACGAGTGCCGCGGGCGCCTGCTGCGCATCTGCGACCCCGAGGAAGTGGACCGGCGCGCGAAAGCGCGCCAGGAAGAACTGCTGGCGGCCAACGGCGGCCGCGAAGCCGTGGTGGAGCGTGGAGACCTCGGCTTCACGCCGGCTCCGGGCGCCGTGATCGCATTCGACTGACGGAGACATTCATCATGAAGAACTTCATCGCCGCGGCAGGCATCGCCTGCACCCTCGCCGCGGGCGCGGTCCACGCCCAGTATCCCGAGGGTGCGGTGCGCCTGGTCGTGCCTTATCCCGCCGGCGGGGGCGTGGACTTCGTCGGCCGGACCCTGGGCCAGCGCCTCGGCGCGATGTGGGGGCAGCCCGTGACGGTGGACAACAAGTCGGGCGCGAGCGGTGCCATCGGCGCCGATGCGGTGGCCAAGTCCAAGCCGGACGGGCTGACCCTCCTGCTGGCTTCGCCCGCTGAAGTGCTGGTCGGTCCGATCTCCGGGCAGAAGACGCCCTACGACCCTGACAAGGCCTTCGCGCCCGTGATCCTTGCCGGCGAGACGCCGCTGGGCATCGTCGCGCATCCCTCGGTGTCGGCAGCCAACCTGGGCGAGCTGATCGCCGCGGGCAAGAAGGGTGCCGCCGCGAACCTCGGCTACGGCACGCCCGGCGCCGGCAGCACGATGCACTTCGCGGGCGAGGCGCTGGGGCAGATGTCGGGGCTCGCCATGACGCACGTTCCCTATCGCGGTGCCGCCCCCGTGGTCAACGACCTGCTGGGCAACCAGGTCCCGCTGGGGATCGTCGGGCTGCCGCCGGTCGTGCCCCATGCCAAGGCCGGCAAGCTCAAGGTGCTGGCGGTGACGACCAGCAAGCGGTCCACTGCGTTTCCGAATGCGCCGACGGTCGCCGAACTCCCCGGCATGGACAACTACCGGTTCTCGAACTGGATGCTGCTGCTCGCCCCCGCGGGGACGCCCGCCGCCATCGTCGACAAGATCGCGGCGGACGTCGGACGCGTGCTGCAGGAGCCCGAGATCCGCCGCAAGCTCGAGGAAGCCGGCGTGGCGCCCGAAGGCACGCAGGGCGCGGCGCTCGCGAAGTTCCTGCAGGAAGAGCGCGTGCGGTATTCGAGCGTCGCCAAGGCGAGGAACGTGCGCTTCGCGGATTGATCGTCGTCGCGGGCTGGGGGTCTGCGAACGACTCGTGCGTGCTGTAAATCGCAGCGCGCGCGCATGGTGACGCAACAGAATGTTTTAGCACTGAGCACGCCTGAGCCACTGCTAAGATGCGCCCGCTGTTGCAGTACCCCATCGATGACAGTTGCCCTCGCAGGCCGCGCCCCTGCCACCTTCGAGATCAAGAGCGCGAACCTTCCGCTGGTCTCCCTCCTGCTCAAGTCGGCCGACCTGCACGGCCTGGCCGGCGAGCTGCAGGCCCGCTACGGTGAGCTGCCCGAGTTCTTCGACCACGATCCCCTGGTGATCGACCTGGCCCCGCTGCCGGGCGACGCCGAGGTCGATTTCGCCGCGCTCGTGCGGCTGCTGCGCAACCACCGCGTGATCCCCGTGGCGGTGCGCGGCGGCAGCCCGGCGCAGCAGGCCGCCGCCCGCGAAGCCGGGCTGGCCCTCGCCGAGGAGGCGCAGCCGCTGCGC
>JAEWBU010000271.1 GCA_023390985.1 Pseudomonadota bacterium | reverse complement strand
TTTACTACACCCCAATCACCCCGACTCCTCTGAGTCCCCTCCTCCTCCGGGGTGAGCTGGTCCGGCCCTCCGTCCCGCGACTGGCATGTTGCCCCCAGGCCCCAAGCCTGGGGGCTCTTTTTTGGGCCTACTGTCCCTCTTTTTTGGGCGCACGGATTTCCGATCGAGAACCGGTTCGTCCCGTTTTGTCCGCAAGCGTTGCAGGGCTGTGTAGGAGGTACCCAACGGGTAGGGTCCCTCCTACCAGCGGTCTTGAAGGGTTCGGGCATTTCAGACCGCTACCCCGCGATACCGTGTCTTCACACGCCGATAACAAGAAAACCGATTCGGCGTGAGGTAGACACACCATGGCCCGCGACGATTCCGACCCCTCCCGAGACCCCGAGCGCAAGCGCAGCGGCGGTTCGGACGCGCCCAAGCGGGACGGAAGCGGCATCTACAACGGCCAGCGCGACAAGGCCACCGCCTGGACCCCGCGACGGGGACGCAGCGGCTACGGCCTGGAAAGCATCCGTCCCCACCTGCGTGCGCAACTCGAACAGCAGAAGCTGCTCCGCCCCACCTTTCCCCCCGACGACGACGAGCCCGAGTGGCACAAATGAAAAAAGCCCCCGTGCGGTGAAGCAGCGGGGGCAGCTTGGAGGAACCCCGGTCCGGTGGTTCCCTCTCCTTGCGCGGATCGCTCAACGCATCGCGCTCAGTCCCAGTGGCGGTCCTTCTTCCAGTGCTTGCCGCCGTGGCCGTGGCCGCCATGCGCGCGCCAGTGCGGGTGGCCGCCGTATGCGCGGTACACCGGTCCCTGCACCACCACCGGCCGGGCCGCGTAGTAGCCGGGATACACCACCTGCGGCGGCGGGGCGTAGACGACCTGCGGGGGCGGCGCGTACACGACGGGCGGCGGCACGTACACCGGCGCCGGCTGCACGATGACCGGGCGCGTATTGCCCACCCCGACCGCCACGCCCGGCGCGGCATCGATGCCCACCGACCAGTAGACGTCCTTCGCCTGCGCGCCGCCGGCGGCGGCCAGGCCCAGCGCGGCAACGGCCAGGGCCTTGTGGAACAGGGAACGGAACAGCATGTGAAATCTCCTGCAACGGTTTCGAGAGGCGGCGAACACACGCCCTCGGTGCGTATTTAACGCTGGGCTGGGGGTGTGGCTTGCGGCTGCCACATGAAGTCCGTTGCGAGACGTAACCCAGCCGTTCCCCGGGTAAGTCCGGAGCCCCCTCCTAAAATGCCCTTCAATATGACCTCCCCCGCCGAGAAAGACAGCGTCAAGCCCAGCAACTTCCTGCGCCAGATCATCGAGCGCGACCTGGACCAGGGCACCTACGCGCAGCGGCACTGGGCGGGCCACCCCGCCGACGCGGCGCAGCACCACGCCGGCCAGCCCGACCCCGCCAGGATCCGCACCCGCTTCCCGCCCGAGCCCAACGGCTACCTGCACGTGGGCCATGCCAAGAGCATCTGCCTGAACTTCGGCCTCGCCCGCGACTACGGCGGCGTGTGCCACCTGCGCTTCGACGACACCAACCCCGAGAAGGAGGAAGTGGAGTACGTCGAAGGCATCAAGGACGCCGTGCACTGGCTGGGATTCGGCTGGGACGCGAACAGGACCAGCCACCTGTACCAGGCCAGCGACTACTTCGACTTCATGTACCGCGCCGCCGAGTACCTGATCGAGGCTGGCCTGGCCTATGTGGACGAACAGTCGCCCGAGCAGATGCGCGCCAACCGCGGCGACTTCTCGCGCCCGGGCGTGGACAGCCCGTTCCGCAGCCGCAGCATCGACGAGAACCTGCAGCGCTTCCGCGACATGAAGGACGGCAAGCTGCCCGACGGCGGCGCGGTACTGCGCGCCAAGATCGACATGGCCAGCCCGAACATCAACCTGCGGGACCCGGCCCTGTACCGCATCAAGCACGCCGAGCACCACAGCACCGGCGACAAGTGGTGCATCTACCCGATGTACACCTTCGCGCACCCGATCGAGGACGCGCTGGAGAACATCACCCACAGCATCTGCACGCTGGAATTCGAAGACCAGCGCCCGTTCTACGACTGGCTGCTGGACCGCCTCAGCGAAGGCGGCCTGATCAACACGCCGCATCCGCGCCAGTACGAATTCGCGCGCCTGAACCTCACCTACGTGGTCACCAGCAAGCGCAAGCTGAAGCAGCTGGTGGACGAGGGCCACGTCAGCGGCTGGGACGACCCGCGCATGCCCACCATCGTCGGCCTGCGCCGGCGCGGCTACACGCCCGAGAGCCTGCAGCTCTTCTCGGAGCGCATCGGCGTCAGCAAGGCGAACGGCTGGATCGACTTCAGCATCCTGGAAGCCGCCCTGCGCGACGACCTGGACCCCAAGGCCGCCCGCGCGATGGCGGTGCTGGACCCGGTGAAGCTGGTGATCGAGAACTGGGGCGAGGTCATGGGCGGCGACGACGTCCTGGACGAATGCAGCGCGCCGGTGCACCCGCACGACGAAGCGCGCGGCCGCCGCACCTTCAAGTTCGGGCGGGAGCTGTGGATCGAGCGCAGTGATTACGAAGAGACGCCGCCCAAAGGCTTCTTCCGGTTGTTCCCGGGGAACAAGGTGCGGTTGAAGTATGGACACGTGGTGGAGTGCGTCGGTGCGGACAAGGACGCGAATGGAGTCATCACGCAGGTTCGCGCGAAGCTGATTCCGGATACGAAGAGCGGGACGCCGGGGGCGGATGCCGTGAAGGTGAAGGGGAACATCACCTGGGTCGGCGTGGCCGATGGGATCAAGGCGGAAGTGCGGTTGTATGACCGGCTGTTCGCGGTGCCGCAGCCGGATACGGGGGAGAAGGATTTCCTCGAGGAATTGAATCCGGAGTCGCTAAAGGTGGTGACGGCTTATCTGGAGCCGTCGCTGGGGTCAGCGAAGGGGGATGAGAAGTTTCAGTTCGAGAGGCATGGGTATTTTGTGGCGGATCGGGTGGAGCACGGTGCCGGGCAAGCAAGATTTATCTTCAACCGAATCGCCGGACTAAAAGACAGCTGGACAAAATAGCGCGGGGGAGAAGGCGTGGCCGCTGGTAGTTTCTATCAATCATGGGGCTTTACGGACAATCCGTTTTCTGCGAAGCCTCTCCGCGCAGACGCGATCGGGGCACGCCTGCTTGTTGGTCGCGATTCAGAGCTGCACAGAGTTAAGTTCAGGCTTAGCGCCGGCGGCGCAGCTGTATGTCTCGACGGCCCCGTCGGTGTTGGCAAGACCAGCTTGGCGAACGTGGCAGCCTTCCAAGTTCAAGATGAATACTGCGCTGATCCGCAAAAGTGCCCCCTTCTACTGCCCTGCAGAACTACGTTTCAAATCTCTAAGGAGGAGAGCCCAGAAGATCTCCGGTTCAGAATTCTTCTCGAGGTGGCGCAAACGCTCATTGAGAAAGCGCCGTCATTTAGGAGCCGAGGAAGTTTGAACGGCATGGGCGCGCTTAGCGCTTGGTTGAACAACCCCGTCGTAGGTCAGCTTGAGCTGCAAATTGCGGGATTTGGCGGTGGGAGGGCAGTCCAGCCGAACGAAAGTTCAGGATTCACTACCAGTGGATTCGTGCGGCAAGTAACTGAGTGGCTTGCTGCTGTCTTCCCAGACGACGACACAGGCGGGGTGATCTGCGTCATCGACAACCTAGAACTACTCGAAACGTCCGCAGCAGCTCGGCAAACCATTGAGTCGCTTCGGGACACTCTTTTCACGATTCGAGGACTGCGTTGGATTCTCTGTGGAGCGCACGGCATCATCCACAGCGTTGTTATGTCTCCGCGTCTGATTGGTCATTTGGGCGAGCCCCTTCCAGTTCCCAGGCTGCGGCTCATGCAAGCTCAGCAAGTCTTTGACGCCAGGTTAGAAGCCTTCAAAGATCACATGAGGCCGGCGCAGTATCTCCCACTCACCCGCGATGACTTTCACAAGCTGTATCTGATTGTCGGCGAGAATTTGCGGCATGCACTCGCCACAGCGCACACCTACTGCATGCACGTTGCGGAATCCGGGATTCGGCCAGCGAGCGACTCAGAGAAAAGTGACCGATTTGGAGCTTGGCTATTGGCACAGGCCAGAGCAACACGCGATGCGGCAAAGGGCCACATCGGTCCGACAGCGCTGAAACTGCTACGTGACTCCATCAAGCAGGTCAGAGGTGAGTTTTCACCGAGCGATTTTTCGCTGTTCGGATTCAACAGTCTTCAAGGAATGCGCCCCCACGTGAAAGCGCTTGAAGATGTGGGGCTCGTGGAAGCGACTCGGGACGACAGCGACCAACGGCGGCGAACGATCACTGTCACTGGGAAAGGTTGGTTGGTGGACTGGGCGGAAGCGACGCACTGAATCTCAAACCCCCTAGGGTGCGAACGTTATTAGTTCACGGAGGCACAGCCGCGTAAGTGATCTATGAACTCTGCAACCGCGGCGTTCACCAGCTCGGGATGAGTGACCGGTCCCATATGCCCCAACCCCGGAAACTCCACTCTCCGCACATCGGGTAGCACCCCCACCAACCTCCCCGCCACGCTCCGTGACGACTCCGGCGACCTCCCCCCGACCATATAGAGCACCGGCACCTTTATCCGCCTAAGCTCCTCCACCGTCGCCGGCTCGTTCATCAACGCAAACGCCCACCGCCGCACATTCCTGCACGCCTCCACGATCGGCCCCCTCCGCTCCATCGGCGTCCGATCGAAGCTCCCCTCCCCCATCCAGAAATCAATGAACGCCCGCGCCGCGCCTTCCGCGTCGCCGCGGTCCAGGCAAGCGGCAGCGTCGCGCACCGCCTGCTGAATCCCTTCCGTCGCATTCGGCCGCGGCGTATCCCGATCCACCAGCGCAAATATCGTGGGCTCGTAAAGCGCCAGGCTGCGCACGCGCCCCGGATGCATCAGCGCCGCCTTCAACGCGATCGCCGCGCCATACGAGTGCCCGACCAGGTGCACGCCCTCCGGCGCGGACGCCAGCAGCGGTTCGATCAACGCGACTTCATCGGCCAGCGTGATCTCCCGATCCGACGGCCACTCCGGCGACTTGCCCGCGCCGTACGAGTCCACCGCCACCACGCGGAAGCGGTCGGACAGCAGGTCCATGAGGCCGCGCCACTGGCCGGAGTGGCTCGCGTTGGAATGCAGGCAGAGGACCGTGGGGCCGGCGCCGGCTTCGCGGAAGAACGGGGTCGCGGGCATGGAGACCTCCGGAGTCGAGGCCGACGACTATCAGCGAGCCCCCGCCCCGCGTCAACGCGACTACAGCGGCCTCGCCCACCGCTGCGCAACGCGCGGGTCTAGCATCGCCGGATGCAACGCTTCCTGATCCTGCTCGGTGTCGTGCTCGTGCTCGCGGGCCTCGCGTGGCCCTGGCTTTCGAAGCTGCCGTGGGGGCGGCTGCCCGGCGACTTCTCCATCCAGCGGGAAGGCTTCAGCTTCTACTTTCCCCTGATGACTTCGATCGTCGTGTCGATCGTGGTGAGCCTGCTGCTGTGGTGGTGGCGCAAGTAGCTCAGCGAACGGCCGCGTTCGCCGCCAGCGGCACCTGCCGCGTGCCCGGCGCCGCGTTCGGGAATCCGCTCAGCGCGGCCTGCAGCAGCGCGACCGGGTTCGCGCCCGAGTCGCCGCTAGCCTGCGATTGATAGACCACCTGCCCATTGCCCAGGTCGCGCAGCACCACGTCCACGCGCTGCGTAGATGGCCCGGCGCCGAAGCCGCCGATCGGAAAGCCCAGCCCGATGCCGATGCCGCCACCTCCGCCGCTGCCGCCGGAAATGCCCACCCCTACCGATGGCCCGCCGCCCCAGTACGGCCCGCCGATCGGCTGGTCCTGGCTGGACCTGACCTGCAACGACAAGCGCGGCGACGCGTCGTCGCGCCGCAGCCCGGCCTGCGAAAGCAGCGCATCGGCCGTCGCTTCCAGCTCGGCCTGGCGCGGCTGCGCGGCCTGCGAGAGCAGGCGCTCGTGGCGGTACGTGGCGCCCGCGGCCAGCTGGACCGGGGGCGTGTAGACCTGCACCGTGGCCTGCGGCGGTCCGCTGGCGCAGGCGGCCAGCAGCAGCGCGGCCAGGGGCAGGACGAGGAGAGGGCGACGGGCGGGCGGGCGCATGACGGCTCAGGCCGCCTCGTGGATGTGGGCCGCCAGCTCGTACTTGCGGATCTCCAGCTGCCGGCCCACCTCGACCAGGTCCATGGTCGAAGCCTTGGCCTTGGCGAACATGTCGCGGCGTTCCTCCTCGACGTGTTCCATCGTGCTCTTCTGGATCTGCGCCATGACCGCGTTGATGTCCTTCGCGGTGGGCACCTGGGCGATGAGGTCGCGCACCTCCTGGTGCTCGGAGCGCGCGTGCTCGACCATCTTGCGGTCGCCGGTGGCTTCGGCGAATGCGGGGTAGAACACCTCTTCCTCGATCATCGCGTGCAGCATCAGCTCCATGCAGATCACCTGCGCGATGTCGAGCCGGGTGGCCGGGTCGAGGTCGGCGGACTTGAAGTCGTTGAAGAGGGACTCGACCCGCACGTGGTCGGCGTCCAGCAGGTTGATCGCATCCTTGGCCATCGATTGCTCCTGAGGTTGGGGCGCGGGTTCGCAGGCCACCAAGTTAGCGCGCGGCCGCGCCGCGTCCTGTAGTCCTGCGGCGCGCCCATCAGTACGCGGTGTCCGTCCCCCGGCGTTGGCATGATGGCGGTCCCTTGAGCAGCCCTCCCCTCACGATCCTCCACCGCGACGCCGAGCTCGTCGCCATCGACAAGCCGGCCGGCCTGCTGGTGCACCCGAGCGCGCTCGACAAGCATGAGGAACACAACGCCCTAGAGCAGTTGCAGGCGCAGCTTGGCGAGCGGCTGTTTCCGCTGCATCGGCTGGACAAGGCGACGAGCGGCGTGCTGCTGTTCGCGCGAACGGCGGAGGCAGCGAGTGCGTGGGGGAAGGTGTTCGAAGCGGGCGCCGTGGCGAAGAAGTACATCGCGCTGGTGCGTGGATGGCCGGCGGAGAGTGGTGAGATCGATTACCCGCTCGCGCGCGATCCCGAGCTGCCTTCCGCCGGGCAGCCGCGCGTGGCCGCCCTCACCCGCTACCGGCGGCTGCGCACCTTCGAGTGGCCGTTCAGCGTGGAGGGACGGCATCCGACGAGCCGGTACGCGCTGGTGGAGATCGAGACGCTCACCGGGCGCAGGCACCAGATCCGCCGGCACTTCAAGCACATCGCGCATCCGCTGGTGGGGGATACGACGCATGGGAAGGGCGCGCACAACCGGGCGGTGGCGCAGTGGCTGGGGGTGGACCGGATGTGGCTGCATGCGGTGAGCGTGGCGTTGCCCAGCGGTCCGCGAGTGGAAGCGCCGCCTGGGGATGAATGGGCGGGTCTGCTGAGGTAGGGAGGAGGCGGGAGCTCTGGATCCCCGCCTTCGCGGGGATGACGGGAGCGGGCGGCAGAGCCGACGCAGGCAGCGAACTACGCCCATGCCAGACCTCGCCCGACAAGCCGAGGCTCAGCGCGCCGCCATCCTCCCGCGCATGAACCTGGAGACCACCGCCGCCCGCGCCGCCACCGCCGGCGCCGTGGCCCTGGCCGCGCTCGGCAGCGCCGCCTGGGTCGAGCACCGCGCCCGCATGGCGGAGCGCCGCCACCACGCACCGCACCGCCTCATGTACGTGAACGGGACGCGGCTGCACTACCAGCTGGTCGGCGAAGGGTCGCCCGTGCTGCTGGTGCACGGCAACCTGGTGGACGGCGCCGACTTCGAAGCCAGCGGCGTGCTGGACCACCTGGCGATGAAGCACCAGGTGCTGGTGATCGACCGGCCCGGCTACGGCCACAGCGACCGCCCGCGCGACCAGCCCTGGACGCCCGCCATGCAGGCCCGCCTGCTGCACCACGCCGCGTCCACGCTGGGCCTGCACCGCATGGTGGTGGTCGGGCATTCGATGGGCGCGCAGGTGGCCCTGGCGATGGCGCTGCAGAACCCGGCCACCGTCGACGGCCTGGTGCTGGTGGGCGGCTACTACTGGCCGCGCCTGCGCCTGGACCGCTGGCTGGCCGCGCCGGCCGCGATGCCGGTGCTGGGCGACGTGCTGCGCTACACGACTTCCGCCTGGATGGCGCGCGCCACGCTGGGCTCGGCGCTGCGCGCCATGTTCCATCCGCATCCGGTGCCGCGGCAGTTCCACGAGCTGCTGCCGCGCGAGATGCTGCTGCGGCCCTTGCAGCAGCGCGCCACAGCGGAGGACGGCTGGCACCTGGTGGCGCAGGCCCGCGCGCTCGTGAAGCAATACGCGACCCTGCAGACCCCGGTGACGCTGATCGCCGGCGAGCAGGACCGCGTCGTGTCGCCCCAGCAGACGCGCTGGCTGCACGCGGGCATGCCGCACAGCCGGCTGCACGTCCTGGACGGCGCGGGCCACATGGCGCACTACCAACCGCGGGCGCACGAAGCGATCGCGGCGGGCGTGGAGCGTGCGCTCGCCGCCAGCCATGCCGCCGTCGTGCGGCCCGAGACGACGGAGCTGCCGCGCCGGTCGTCCACCAGCCCGCTTCCGCTGACGCCTTCCCTGTCCCGCTGACGACCGGGCACCGGCGGCAAAACCGCACGCCGCAGGTGCCGGGGCGCAACGCCGTTCCGCACCGCCCGAACACATCCTTTTCAGACTGTGACCGGGCGGCGGCAGCCCATCCGGATCGTTTCTAATACGGGCCCGCAGAGCCATCCCCGGCCCTCGGTGCACAGGATCGTTCGCGTTGCACAGCACCTCTTTCTCCGGTTCCTCGGCCCTGGTCCGCCTGCTGGACCCGTGGGCGCCCGTGGAAGCGGCCGCGCCCGGCCCGGACGTGGCCGAGCGCATGAGCCTGTGGTTCGGGCCGCTCGACGCCATCCGCCTGCAGACCATGCACCAGGCGGTGGTCGCCGCCGGCGAGGAGCGCAAGCCCTCGAAGGCCGGTGCCCGGAAGGCCCCGCCTGTCGCCGACGACCTGCAGCGCGTCCGCGGCGTGCTCGCCAAGGCGATCTCGCAGGACCCGCTGGTGCTCGCCGGCCTGAAGCCGGACGCCACGGAAGACCCCGGCTACGGCCCCTTCCACCAGCGCCACATCGAGCTGCAGCGGCAGATGGGCCAGATGGTCGGCGCGCTGCGCGACCACGTGCGGCAGTCGGTCGCGCGGGTGTCGCCGCGGCTGCGGCAGCTGGCGGTGCTGGATGCATCGCTGGAAGAACTCATGGCGGCGCGCGAACAGGCGCTGCTGCCCACGACGGCGCTGCTGCTGGAGCGGCGCTTTTCGCAATTGCGCGCGGCGCACCGGCAGGTGAGCGAGATCACCGAAGAGGCGGAAGCTCTGGATTCCCGCCTCCGCGGGAATGACGGTGGTGGGCGGCCCGGCTGGCTCGCCTCTTTTGCCAACGAGTGGCGCAACGCCCTCCTCGCCGAGCTGGAGCTGAGGCTGGAGCCCGTGGCCGGCCTGGTCGACGCGCTGCGCAACGAACCCCTTTCCTCCCAAGCATGAGCACTCGTTTCTTCACGCTGGCCTTCGGCATCGGCCTGGCCGCCCTGGCCTGGGTGGGCTGGAGCTTCCTCGGCACCAGCTGGCTGGCGCTGGTGATGACGGCCGTGATCGCCGCGATCTACGGCTTCGGCGCCTTCGAGCTGCGGCAGTTCCGCGCCACCACCACCGGCCTGCGCGCCGCGCTGCAGGGCCTGGACGAGCCGCCCGCGGCGCTGGCCGACTGGCTGGATCGCGTGCCGGCTCCGCTGCGCGCCGTCGTGCGATCGCGCATCGAAGGCGAGCGCGTCGCGCTGCCCGGCCCTTCACTCACGCCCTACCTCGTCGGCCTGCTGGTGATGCTGGGCATGCTCGGCACCTTCCTGGGCATGGTGGTCACCTTCAAGGGCGCGGTGTTCGCGCTGCAGGGCTCCACCGACCTGCAGGCGATCCGCTCGGCGCTGGCCGAGCCGATCCGCGGCCTGGGCCTCTCGTTCGGCACCTCGGTGGCGGGCGTGGCCGCGTCGGCGATGCTGGGGCTGATGTCCGCGATCGCGCGCCGCGAGCGCGTGGAAGTCGCGCGGCTGCTCGATGCGCGCGTCGCCTCGGTGCTGCAGGCGTTCTCGCTGACGCACCATCGGCAGGAGACCGTGCGCGCGCTGCAGGCCCAGGCGGATTCGCTGCCGCAGGTCGTCACCGCGCTGAACGCCGTGATGGAACGGATGGAGCGCCGCAGCGAGCAGCTCGACGCGCAATTGCTGGAGCGGCAGGCGCAGCTGCAGCGCGAAGTCACCACCGCGTACACCGAGCTGGCCCGCAAGGTCGGCGTTTCGCTGCAGGAGAACCTGGCCGCGCAGGCGCGCCTCTCCGGCGAGACGGTCAAGCCGATCGTCGAGGAAGCGATGGCGCAGGTCGTGCAGGAATCGCAGCGGCTGCACCAGCGGCTGGGCGAAGTGGCGCAGGCGCAGGTCGATGCGCTGTCGAAGCAGTTCGCCGGCGCCGAGCAGCAGCGCCTGAAGGCCTGGACCGAGGCGCTGGAGCAGCGCGCGCAGCAGGTCACCGACCGCGCGGGCGCGCAATCGCTGCAGGCGCTGCAGCAGGTGTCGCGCGTGCTGGAGCAATCGACGCGGCTGGTGGAGTCGCGCGCGGAGATCGAATCCCGCTGGCTGCAGCAGCACGGCGAGCGCATGGACCACTTGGCGCAGCTGTGGCGCACCGAGCTGGGCGCGCTGCGGCAGGAAGAACAGCAGCGCGGCGACGCGGCCGTGCAGCGCCTGTCCGAACTCGAAGGCGCCGTCGCGCGGCACCTGGCCACGCTGGGCGCCGCGCTGGAGGCGCCGATCACCCGCCTGCTGGCCACCGCGTCGGAAGTGCCGCAGGCCGCGGCCGGCGTGATCACGCAGCTGCGCGAAGAAATGAATCGCGTGGCCGAGCGCGACAACCTCGCGCTGCAGGAACGCACCGTGCTGCTGGAACGCCTGGGCGCGCTGGTGCAGTCGCTGGAACAGGCCTCGGGCGAGCAGCGCACGGCCATCGAGGCGATGGTGGGCTCCGCCACCTCGGTGCTGGAGCAGGCCCATGGCCGCTTCGCGCAGGCGCTCGAGACGCAGGCGGCGAAGGCCGTCGACGTGGCCACGCAGGCCGGCGACAGCGCGGCGCAGCTGGGCACGCTGGCCGAGTCGTTCGGCGAGAGCGTGCGGCTGTTCCAGGCCAGCCACGACAAGCTCACCGACACGCTGCAGCGCGTCGAGGGCTCGCTCACGCGCTCCACCGCGCGCAGCGACGAGCAGCTGGCCTACTACGTGGCGCAGGCGCGCGAGGTCATCGACCTCAGCATCGCTTCGCAGCAGGGCGTGATCGAAAGCCTGCGCCAGCTGCAGCAGCAGGGCAAGGCGAAGCCGCAGCAGCCCGTCGCCGAGAGCCTCGCATGACCGAGCTGGACGAAGGCGACGCCGCCGGCCAGGAAGTCGCGCCGGTCTGGACCGTGTTCGCCGACCTGATGGCGGGCCTGGTGGGCGCGTTCGTGCTGGTGCTCGTGGGCCTGCTGGTCGGGCAGATGGACCTGGTCGCGACGCTGCAGTCCGAGATCGAGAAGCGCCGCATCGAGGAACAGCGCCGCATCGCGCTGGAGAAGGCGCTGGCGGTCCCGCTGGCGTCCGGCCGCATCACCGTGGACAACGGCCGCATCGGCATCAGCGGCAGCGTGCTGTTCGCCGTCAACTCCGACCAGCTGCGGCCCGAGGGCCGGCAGCTGCTCAAGAGCCTGGTGCATCCGCTGCGCGTGTACCTGGGCGAGCGCAACGAGCTCTTGATGGTGAGCGGCTTCACCGACGACAAGCCGGTGTCCGAGGGCAACAAGCGCTTCGCCGACAACCTGGAGCTGTCGGCGCAGCGCGCGCTGACGGTGACGCGCGCGCTGGTCGAGGAAGGCATGCCCTCGTCGCAGGTCTTCTCCGCGGCGTTCGGGCCCGAGCAGCCGGTGGCGTCGAACGCCAGCGAGCAAGGCCGTGCGCTGAACCGGCGGGTGGAGATGGCGCCGGTGCCGCGGAGCAGCGCCAAGTCATGAGCGCCGGCCCGCTCGCGGACCTGAACGCCTACATCCGCGGCACGGTCGATGCGCGCCGCGCGGCGCTCGACGAGCCGGGCGAAGCGGCGCATCCCGACGACCTGCTCAACGCCCGGGCTTTTCGCAAGGCCTGGGAACGCGGCCGCACGCTCGACCGCTTCGAACAGGCCATCGCCCGCACGCCGGCCAACGCCGGGCCGCTGAACTCGCACGCGCTGGTGCTGCGCTCGCTGGCCCAGATGCGCGAGCTGTCCACCGACTACCTGCGCCGGTTCCTGGTTCAGGCGGAGACGCTGCAGTGGCTGGAGCAGGCACGGGAGAGATATCCGCGCGAAGAGGCCAAGGCGGGCAAGGCGGCACGGAAGGCGAAGCGGAAGAAGTGATCGCGCTGCCGCTGATGCTCGCGTATGCGGCGACGCTGCTGTGGGCCGCGTGGACGGAGCTGCTGCCCTGGTGGGTGATCGCCGCGTCCGGCGCAGTGAACGTGGCGGCCTTCGTCGTGTACTGGAAGGACAAGCACGCCGCCGGGAAGCGCCAGTGGCGGGTCAAGGAAAGCACGTTGCACCTGTGGAGCCTGCTGGGCGGCTGGGGCGGCGCCTGGGTCGCGCAGCAGGTGCTGCGCCACAAGTCGCGCAAGGCCTCGTTCCTGCAGGTTTACTGGTTCACGGTGGCGGCGCATTGCGCGGCGGCGGGCTGGTGGCTCTACCAGGCCTGAAGCCGTCATTCCCGCGGAGGCGGGAATCCAGGGCGTCCGCCTTTTCCAGTGTTCGAAAGGGAAGCACTGGATCCCCGCCTTCGCGGGGATGACGAGGTCTGGCGGGGATGGCGGCAATCAGACGCCGCGCGCGATCAACGCCGCAAGCTCCTCGAACGACCGGATGTGCGCATCCGCCTCCGCCCTCTCCACCCTTGGCCGCAGCGTCTGCACTGTGACCATCCCCAGCGCCTTGCCCGCCGCCAGCTCCGACAGCGGGTTGTCGCCCACCGCCAGCACGCGCGCGGGCTCGTAGCCGCCTTCCGCCAGCAGGTCCGCGAAGATCGCCTGCTTGCCGCGATTCGGGGGCACGTCCACCGCGTCGATCACCACCTTGCGGAACCAGGGCGTGATGCCCAGCGCGCGGATCTTGCTGTCCTGCAGGCGGCGAAAGCCGGTGGTGACCAGGTACTTGTCGATGGCGAGCGTCCGCAGCAGCGGAACGTCCGGATAACCGAAGAGCGGCTTCTGCCCTTCCAGCCGCGAGAAGACCGCGAAGCCCGCGTCGTGCATCTCCTGCGTGAAACCATAGCGCTCGGCCACCACGTCGAACGAGGTGAACCAGCACTCGCCGAAAGCGGCCTGCAGCTGGTCGTCGCCCACGCTGCCGTCGTTCGCGCGGCAGATGGCGTCGAACGCCGGCGCGAACAGGTCGGCGCCCGGCTCGCGCGCATCGCAGATGCAGTTGTCGAGGTCGAGGATGACGGCCTGGAACGGCTGGCCCATGGCCTCACTCCAGCGGCAGCGACACCGAGACGCCGGCCCGCCACGCGGGATCGACGACGAAGCGCCTCGAGACGTCCATGCGCAGCTGCACCTGCCTGGCCAGGTCGAAGCTGCTGCCCAGCGCGACGACCGATTCGGGCGAGACCGCGTCCCAGACCTCGTTGCGGCTGAAGCTGGCGTCCATGCTCGTGCGGCGCCAGCGCCAGCTGGTTTCCATGCGCAATCCGCGCCGCGCTTCCGCACCGCCGGTGGCGGAGCGGAATTCGCGGTCGGCCGCGGCGAACGTCAGCTTCCAGCGCAGCTGGTCGCCCGGCAGGACCAGGCCCGCGCCCCAGCGGCCGCCGCCGCCCACGTCGGGCGCGACCGATTGCGCGGCCAGCGCCTGCAAGGTGGCGCCGCGGCCCAGGTCCTTGTGCAGCTCGAAGCCCTGCGCCGCGGCGGTGTCGCTCCACTCGGCACGAGCCTCGCCCGTGAGGCCCAGGCCCAGGCCGGCGCGGTAGGCGGCCGCGCCGTAGGGGCTGAGGTAGTTGCGGTCGGTGCTGTCCCAACCGGCGCGCAGCCGGCCGAGTTCGACTTCGTAGTCGGTGGCGCCGGCGGCCAGCGGCGAGGCCTCGCCGGGCGTCGGCGTGGAAGGACCGCCGC
>JAEWBU010000240.1 GCA_023390985.1 Pseudomonadota bacterium | reverse complement strand
CCTGTTGTCGCCGGCGGGCTCGGTGCACCAGGCGAGACAAGCGGCGCGGCTGCTGCTGCCGACGATCGACCTCGCATTCCGGCAAGCGACCGGCCCGGACGAAGGCTGGACCAGCAGCAGCTTCGGCGAGCTGGAGGCGGCGGACGAAGACAGCGGCGTGAAAGAAGCCATCGCCGCAGGCGAGCCACTCAGCGGCCGCGAGGAAGAAGTCATGCGCTGGGTGCGCCTGGGCAAGACGAATTCCGAGATCGGAATCATCCTGCACCTGAGCACATTCACCGTGAAGAACCACATGCGCCGCATCTACCGGAAGCTCAATGCCATGAACCGTGCCCAGGCAGTGAGCAGGGCCGGCGGCCGCATCTGACCGAGGAACGCATCCGATGAACACACTGCTCCGCCGAACGAACCTGGCCGCCGCCAGCGCCGTCCTCGTCCTGGGCCTCGCCGCCTGTTCCTCGCCGGAGGAAAAGGTCGCCGGCTTCAACAAGCGGGGCGAGGCTTTCCTCCAGAAGGGAGACGTCACCAAGGCGCGCCTCGAGTTCCAGAACGCGCTGCAGATCGACGGCAAGTCCGTCCAGGCGATGATGGGCCTGTCGGACCTGGCCGAACGCGGCCGCGAATGGGGCAAGGCCTATGGCCTGCTGAACAGGGTGGTGGATCTCGACCCCAAGAACGTCGCTGCCCGGATCAGGCTGGGCAAGCTGACCCTGGCCGCGGGACAGCTTGACAGGGCGCTGGAGCAAAGCGACGACACGATGTCGTTGAAGCCCGAGGATCCCGGCGTGCTGGCGTTCCGCGCCGCGGTCTTCCTGAAACTCCAGGATCCGAAGGCCGCGGTCGACCTGGCCCGGCGCAGCATCGCGAAGGACAAGGACAACGTGGACGCGCACGTCGTGCTGGCTTCGGAACGCATCCAGGCCGGAGACGCGACGACGGCGATCACGTACCTCGATCACGTGCTGCAGGGGAACGAACGCAACGTCGGCGTGCAGCTGATCAAGGCACAGGCGCTGGAGAAGCTGGCCAAGGTCGACTCCGCGGAGCAGGTGTTCCGGCGGCTGACGACGCTGTTCCCGGAGGAGACGAGCTACCGGCTCATGCTGGTCAGGTTCTACCTGTCGCACGGGATGCATGGCAAGGCGGAGGCCGAGCAGCGCGCGATCCTCGCGACCAAGCCTGACAACGCCGACGCGAAGATCGAGCTGGTCCGCTTCATCGCCGGCGTGCGCGGCCTGCCGGCGGCGGCGAAGGAACTCGAGTCCATGGTCGCGGCCAAGCCGAAGGACGTGGAACTGAAGATGGCGCTGGCGCAGATGCGGCTCGACCAGAAACGGTCCGACGAAGCAGTGGCGACGTGGAAACAGATCATCGCCGACGCGGGCGACGGCGCCGCCGGCACCCGTGCACGAGCGGCCCTGGCCACCCAACGCCTGGCGGCCGGCGACAAGGCCGCCGCCCGGCCCTTGATCGACGAAGTCATCGCCCGCGATGCACGCAACGAGCAGGGCCTGATCCTGCGGGCCAGCATCGCGATGGAGGAGCGCCGGCTGGAGGAAGCGGTCACCGATCTGCGGACCATCCTGCGCGACGTTCCCGATTCCGCGCGCACCCAGCTGATGCTGGCCCGGGTGCACGTCCTGCAGGGCCTGCCGGACCTGGCGCAATCGCAATACGCCCGCGCCGCGCAGGCGGCGCAGTTCGCGCCGCAGTTCGCCATGCCCTACGCCGAGTACCTGGTGGAGACCGGCCGGTTGCGGCAGGCCGAGCCCGTGCTGCGTGACGTCCTCCGTGCCGCGCCCGACCACGCCCCGGCCCAGCGGCTGCTCGCGCAGACGTACATCCGCCTGGGCGACCTCGCGTCCGCGCAAGGCCTGGCCGACGCCCTCGCCAAGCAGGATGCTGCCGGCGTGACTGCCACGCAGATCCGGGGCGCGGTCCTGGCCGCGAAGCGCGACTTCGAAGGCAGCATCGCCTCGTTCCGCAGCGCGCACGCCAAGGCGCCCAACGACGTGCAGCCGCTGGTGGCCCTGGTGCAGTCCTATCTCATCGCCGGGAAGACCCGCGAAGCCGCCTCGTTCATCCAGTCGGTCCTGGCCGGTTCGCCGGAGAACGTGCCTGCGCACCTGCTGCTCGGCCAGGTGATGATGCAGGCCGGCGACCGGCCCGCGGCCGCCAAGGCATTCCAGCGCGTCGTGGAGATCGATCCCGCGAACCGGTCCGGGTACCAGGGGCTGGTGGGTGCCGCAATGGGCCAAGGCAAGCCCGATGCCGCGCTGGCCGCCGTCGATGCCGGCCTGCAGAAGCTGCCCAACGACTTCACCTTGCGCCTGAGCCGCGCGTCCGTGCTCGAATCCCAGAAGAAGTTCGACGAGGCGATCGCGATCTACGAGAAGCTGGTGGTGGAGCAGCCCAACTCGGCGGTGGTGGCGAACAACCTGGCCGCGCTGCTCACCGACCATCGCCACGACGAGAAGGACCTCAAGCGCGCCTACGAGCTCGCGCAGCGGTTCCGGGGCTCGCAGGTGCCCTATTTCCGGGACACGTTCGCCTGGGCGAGCCACCGGGTGGGCAAGGTGCAGGAAGCCGGCGACCTGCTCAAGACCGTGGTCGACGAGGTGCCCGACGTGGCTGCGATCCAGTACCACCGCGGCATGAACCAGCTCGCGCAGAACAACAAGGAAGCCGCCAGGAAATCGCTGCAGCGAGCCATCGAACTTTCGAAGGACTCGCCGTTCTCGCAGGCGGAGGAAGCCCGCCGCGCGCTCCAGGGCCTTTGATCGGAAGCAGATGTACGAGGCGTATTTCGGTCTGCGCGAGAAGCCCTTTTCGATCCAGCCCGACCCCGACTATCTCTACATGGGCAAGCGGCACCGGCTGGCCTACGCGATGCTCGAGTGCGCCCTGCAGAACCGGGCGGGATTCGCGGTGATCTGCGGCGAAATCGGCTGCGGCAAGACCACGCTGGTGCGCCACCTGCTGAACAGCGTCGGCCACGACGTGACCGTGGGGCTCGTCTCCAACACGCACGAAGAAACGGCGGACCTGCTGGAATGGGTGATGCTGGCCTTCGGCCAGCCTTACAAGGGCATGACCGCGATCGAGCGGTACGAAACCTTCCAGCAGTTCCTCGTCGCGGAGTATTCCGCCGGCCGGCGTGTCGTGCTCATCGTCGACGAGGCGCAGAACCTCAGCCCCAGCGCCCTGGAGAGCTTGCGGATGCTGTCCAACATCAACGCGGACAAGGACCAGCTGCTGCAGATGATCCTCGTCGGGCAGCCGCAGCTGCGCACGCTCCTCAATCGGCCTGACCTGCGGCAGTTCGCGCAGCGCGTGGCCGTCGACTACTACGTGCCGCCCCTGGACGCCCAGGACGTCACGCTCTACGTGCAGCACCGGCTGATGGTCGCGGGTTGTACCGAGGAGCTTTTTTCTCCCAAGGCGCTCGTGCGCATCTGCAATTCGACGCAAGGCATCCCGCGCAGCATCAACATCCTGTGCGATACCTCCCTGGTCTACGCGTTCGCGGCCGAGGCGCGCGTCGTCGACCTCAACACCGTGGACGAGGTGCTGGCGGACCGGCGGGAGTTCGGCGTGCTGGCGCGCGAAGGTTGATGCCATGAACGTGGCCTACGTGCTCAACCAGCATCCCGCGGGGAGCCAGACATTCATCCGCCGCGAGATCCGCGCGCTGGAGGACCAGGGCGCGCAGGTCCACCGCATCGCGCTGCGCGGCTGGGATGCGGCAGTCGTGGATCCACGCGACATCGAGGAGCAGGAACGCACGCACTACGTGCTGCGCCGCGGGCTGCTCGGCCTGGCCGCGCCGGTGCTGCGGACCTTCGCCCGTCGCCCGGTGGCGTGGGCGCGGGCGGCCGCGGAAGCCGTGCGCATGGCCCGCCACTCGCATCGCGGACTCGCCTACCACCTCGCCTACTTCGCCGAGGCGTGCCGCATCGCCGAACTTGCGCGATCGTTGAAGGCGGATCACCTGCACGCGCACTTCGGCACCAACGCCGCGGAGGTCGTGATGCTGGCTCGCCTGCTCGGCGCGCCGCGGTACTCGTTCACGGTACACGGGCCCGAGGAGTTCGATTCCCCGGTGGCGTTGCACCTGCGCGAGAAGATCGAGCAATCGGCCTTCGTGGTCGCCATCAGTTCGTTCGGCAGGAGCCAGCTGTTCCGGTGGCTGCCGCACGCCGCCTGGCCGAAGGTGAAGATCGTGCACTGCGGCCTCGACCAGGAGTTCCGGGATGCAGCCGCGACCCTGCCGCCGGACGAGGCGCGCCTGCTGTGCGTCGGCAGGCTCTGCGAACAGAAAGGCCAGTTGCTGCTGGTGGAGGCCGCCGCGACGCTCGCCGCGCAGGGACTTCGCTTCCAACTGGTGCTCGCGGGCGACGGCGAGATGCGCCCTGCGCTGGAGGAGCTGATCGCCCGTCGCGGCCTGCAGTCGAATGTCCGCATCACGGGCTGGCTCAGCAGCGGGCAAGTCCGCGAAGAAATGCTCGCATCGCGCGCAGTCGTCCTCCCGAGCTTCGCGGAGGGCCTGCCGGTGGCCCTGATGGAGGCGATGGCCCTGGGCCGTCCGGTGCTGACCACGGCGATCGCGGGCATCCCGGAACTGGTCGAACACGGCCGGCACGGCTGGCTGGTTTCGCCGGGGGACGTCCGCTCGCTCGCGGACGCGTTGCGGCAGCTGCTCGAAACGCCCGTCGACCGCCTGGCCGACATGGGGCGCGATGCACGCACGAAGGTTATCGGCCGCCACTGTGCCGACGAGAGCGCCCGCCGGCTGCTGGGCTTCATGAGACAGGTGGAAGCATGATGTTCGCCTTAGTTCCGCTGGCCATCGTCGGCCTCGCGATCTCCCTGGTGTCCCTCCTGCTGCTCGTGGAGATCGCATCCAGCGCGCTGCGCCCACGGGCTCGACGCATCCGCGCGGGCGAGGCGCCTCCGCGCTATGTGGTGCTGATCCCCGCCCACAACGAAGCGGAGTTGATCGGCGCGACCGTGAGGCGGGCCGTGCGCCAGCTGAACGCGGGTTCGCGTTTGCTCGTCGTGGCGGACAACTGCGACGACGCAACGGCCCGCCTGGCACGCGCGGCCGGCGCGGAAGTGATCGAGCGCCAGGACCCCGCGCGCCGCGCGAAAGGCTATGCCCTTGCATACGGCGTCGCCCATCTGGCGTCGGAGCCGCCGCAGGCGCTGATCGTGATGGACGCCGATTGCCGGGCGGGCGACGGCACGTTCGATCTCCTGGCGCGGCGCACGGTCGCGACCATGCGGCCGGTCCAATCGGTCAACCTGATGGTGCCCCCTGCGAGAGCCACCCTTCGCCTGCGGATGGCCGCTTTCGCCTGGGCCGTCCGCAACCACCTGCGCCCCGCCGGGCTCGCTCGCCTGTCGCTGCCCTGCCAGCTCACCGGCACCGGCATGGCGTTCGCATGGCCCTTGCTGGAGCGCGTCAACTTCGCGACGGGCAGCCTGGTCGAGGACCTGCACCTGGGCCTGCAGTTCGCGCGCCGTGGCACGGCTCCCCTGCTCGAGCCCGGCGCGCTCGTCACGAGCCAGTTCGCCGAGAGCAGCGAAGGGCAGGACTCCCAGCGCCGGCGCTGGGAGCACGGCCACCTGGAACTGTTGACGCGGCATGCGCCGGCGCTCCTGTGGACGTCGCTGCGGCTGCGCAACGTGCCGCTCTTCATCCTGCTGTGCGACCTGTGCGTCCCGCCGCTCGCCCTCTTCTCGATGGCCGTCGCTGCCTACGGCCTGCTCGGTGCCGCCGCCCTGGCGTGGGATCCCGCGGGCCTGCCGCTCGCGGTTCTGGGGCTCGTGGCCGCCGGCGCCTTCGCGCTCGCGGTGGCCATCGGCTGGAGGCTCGCCGGACGGAACTGGGTGAGCGCGGGCGAACTGCTGTCGGTGCCGCTCTACGTGCTGCGGAAACTGCCGCTGTACCTCGGTTTCCTGTTCAACCCGCAGAAGGGCTGGACGAGGACGAAGCGCGGCCAATGACCGGCGTGATGCCGGTTCAGTAGTAGTCCCGGACCGGGGCCGCGACGTTCGCCTTGTTCAACACGTAGCCGATCACGTTCGCACGGTCGAGGTGCCTTTGCGATTCGTGGATCTCGCGCTTGGTCGACATGCCGTTGGCGACGACCATCAGCACGCAGTCGATCTTCGGCAGGACGGCGATGACGTCGTCGACGGCCACGACCGGCGGCAGGTCGAAGACGGTGATGCCGCCCGGTGCCGTCGTCTTGATGCGTTCGATCAATTGCGTCGCGCGCGCGGATCCCAGCACCTCGGCCGCGCCGGGCACGGCGCGCTCGGTCGGGATCACCGACAGCTTGGGCATCCCGACGTCGACCACCGCCTGCTCCAGTTCGGCCTGGCCGGCGAACACGTCGTACAAGGAGGGTCCGCTTTCGATCCCGAGGTAGGCGCCAATGCTAGGCCGGCGCAGGTCGAAGTCCACCAGCACCGCGTGATGGTCCGGGTGGTGCGCTATCGTCATCGCCAGGTTGATGGCCACCAGCGTCTTGCCCGAATGCATGCTGGGTGAAGTCACGGCCAGCGTCTTCCAGCCGTTCTCCTGCATCTTCTGCAGGACCTGGGTGCGCAGCAGGTCGAAAGGCAGGCGCCACGGCCCGAGCCGCTGGAAGGCGACGATCCGATGGGCCATCAAATGCTTCGGGTCCAGGACGTGCGTGCGTCCCGGCACGAGTGGCGCGCCCTCCGTGACGCCTTGCGGTGCCGCCGGAGGAGGGGCAAGAACACGGGTCTGGCCGGCGTGGGCCTGCTGCGCGGTTTGGCGCGCCTTCTCGATCGCGAGCTTGATGCGTTCCATGGTCAGCTCAATCTCAACATGACCTTGGCGATCAGCATGTCGAGCGGCATGTAGGCGAAATGCAGGCCCGTGAGGACCCCGACGACCAGCACGCACGAGGCGCCGGCGACCACCATCTGGGTCCGCCGCCGGTTCGCCGATTCCACGGCGAGGGGGATGAACGGCACCGCCACCAATGGCCGCTGTCCCATCAGTGCCGCGATCGGCTCGTACCCGCGCACCACGCCCTGGACCGTCTCCATCAACAGCACCAGGGCCGCGGTGCCCACGATGGACAGCAGGAACCCCATGGCGATGAGTTTCCTGCGGTCCGGCTTGATCGGCTTTTCCGGGACCGTCGGCGGTTCCAGCAAAGTGAACCGCTCGGCCTTCTGTTCGCCCTCGAGGTTCTCGGCCACCTGGGCAGTCGACTGCTTGGCGCGGATCTCCTCGTACTTGCGCTGGGCATTCTGGTAGTCGCGGGTGAGCGCCGCCAGGCCGCGTTCCACCTGCGGCGTTCCGGCAAGCGCCTTTTCCATTTGCGCGATCGAGCCGCGAAGCGATGCCTGCTGGTTGGTCAGCAGCCCGATGCGGGAACGGGCAGCCGCGATGCGGCTGTCCAGGCGTGCGACGATCGGATCCTTGAGTGCCTCCCCACCCGGCGTCGATGCGGAGCGCTGCTTGTCCTCGGCACTGGATGCCTCGAGCCTTTCGATGCGCCGCTGCGCCGCGCGCACGTCGGGATGGTTCTCCGTGTACAGGGCCTGCAGCCGGGCCAGCTCGGCCCGCGCGCGCGCGAGTTCCCCAGCGGTGCCGCCGGAGGCCGCAGAGGCCGGCCCTGCGGCCGACTGGCCGGACTGCGCGCTCGCAGTGCTGCGCTCGACCTCGAGGTAGCGCACCTCGTCCTCGGCGGCGCGGAGGTCGCGTTCGGTCTGGCGCAGATCGGCCTCCATCCGCTGCAGCGAGGTCATGGCCACGGCCGTGTTCTCGGGCAGCGCGCGGTTGTGCTCCTGCTTGTAGGCGGCGATCTGCGTTTCCAGCTTGTCCAGTTCGAGCCGGATGCGGGAGGACTCCTGCCGCAGGAACTCGGTGGTCTGCGTTGCGCGCTCGGTGCGCACCTTGGCGTTCTCGCCCAGGAAGAGCGTGACCAGCTCGTTGGCGACGCTCTGCGCGACTTCCGGCCGGCGGTGCTCGAAAGACAGCTTGAACGCGATGGTGCCCGATCCCCGCTGTCCCGACCTGAGGTTGGCCTGGATCAGTTCGACCTGCGTGTCCTGCCGGATCTGGTCGATCTGCTCCGAGGGCGTGATGCTGCGCAGCGAGTCCTGGAACAGCTTGTACTTGCCGATGATGCGCAGCAGGTTCTCGCGCGTCATCACGCGCTGCTTGGTGATCTCGATGCGTTCTTCGGCGTAGCTGGTGACCGTGGCCTGCACCAGTTCCGGGGGGATCTGCTGCGATTCGATCAGGACCGTGCCGGTCGACTGGTACAGCGGCGGCACGAGGACGGCCACCGCCACGCTCGCGAGAAAGATGCCCAGGAACGTGGACGCGATGAGCACCGCGCGCCGCTGGAGGATGGCGACGTAGTCCGCGAGGCTGAGTGATTCGGAAGCGGGTTCGGACATGGTCACAAGTCAGGATGCGAGTACGTCAGCGAGACGGTGAGCAGGTTGCCCTGGGCGCGGCCGAAACCAGCTTCTTGCCGGGTGCGCCGCTCGGCGCGCAACGCCGCCTGCAGTCTCGGCGACAACTCCCTCAGGTAAGCCAAGGATAGGGCACTCTCCCGGCCGCTTGACGCTCCATTGCCCGCAACCCGTGAGATTTCAGCCAGCACAGATGCATTTTCGCCAAGGGCCGTCTTGGAAGACAGCTTGAGGACCGTCACCGCGACCAGGGAGGAGGTCAGCACGCTGGGCGAGGCGCGGCGCGTCGCTTCGAACGCCAGGTCGGTGAAGGCTCGCGCGTACGTGACCTTCACGTTGCCTTGCCACGACGATCCGGTGCTGGAGCCGTTGAACCGCAGCGGGCCGGCAGCGACGTCAATGTTCATCTTGCCCTCGAGCAGGGCCACCCGGTAGCCGAGCATCGAGCCGATCGAGCCCGAGTCCGCGCCGCCGGCCGGGCCGATGTCTTCCGGCCGCTGCTGCTGCACGTCCAGGTTCACGTACCACGCTCTGGTGTCGCTGAGGGAACGGGTGTAACGGGCGCCCGCGGCGGTGAGGTCGTAGTCCGCCGCGCCCGGAGTGTCGAAGCGGGTGTGCTCGATCCTCGCGTTGACGCCGAGGCTGGAGGCATCGCTCAGGTCCCAGTTGAGTGCGGCGCCCGCCGCGGCCATGCGCCGCGTTCCATCGACGCCGAAGGGGGTGGTCTCCGCAATCTCCAGGTTGCGGTAAGCGGCCTGCTCGTAGAGGGCGAAGACCTCCGTCGAGCCTCTCGGCATGGCATGGCGCCACTCGCCGCGCAACCGGGGATCCTGGCGAACCTGCTCGTCCCGGGAGGTGCTGCGCTCGATCGCCGCACCGACGGACCCGATGAACTCGTCGGCCCCGTCGGTGTAGGAGCTGCGGACATCAGGGTTCACGCGATAACGGCTCACCGGGGCCCGCCTGGCGGCGGACAGGCCCGGGTTGGATTCCCGCACCACTTCCATTGGCAAGTCGATGCGTGTCATCCACTGCGACTGTGCATTGGCGACAGCGGGGACCACGGCCAGGATGCAGGCGATGGCGCCGGGTAGCAGGCCTGGGGACGCACGCCGCGCGGTCGTCACGGGACCAGGACCGTGTCGCCCGCCCGCAAGACGATGTTGCTGTCCAGCGCTTCACCCCGCATCAGGTCGTTGTAGCGGACCTTCTGCGTCTGGACCTTACCGCCGGCGTCGCGACGCAAGACCAGGATCGCGTCGGCATTGGCGAAGCGGTCCAGACCGCCGACCTGGCTGAGCACCTGGAGGACGGAGGTCGTCGGATTCGTGAGAGGGATCGGACCTGCCTTCGTGACCTTCCCCAGCACGTAGACCGTGTTGCCGTCCGTCGCCGTCACAGAAGCAGTGACGCTCGCCTCCGGGATGAAAGGCTTCAGGCCGTCCGTGATCCGCTTCTCGACCTGCTCCGTTGTGCTGCCCGCCACCAGCAGGCGCCCCACCAGCGGAAAACTGATGCTGCCGTCGGGAAGGACCCGAACCTCGCGGCTGAGCGCTTCTTCCTTCCAGACCGAGACCTGGAGGCGATCGCCGTGCCGGATCTGGTAGGGCGCGGTGCCGTCCTGCGACAAGGCCGCAGTCGCCACTGCCGCCAAGGCAAGCGCCAGGAGTGTTCGGAACTGCCTCACCATCGGGAACGTCCTCCTTGATGGTCCGCACTTCAAGGACGGACCTGAAAAAACGAAAGCCAGGCGGCGCCTGGCTTCCGGATGTACTACTGCCTCAACTCACGCCCGGGGACCGAACGGATTCTAGGGCTGGGTCACGCCTTCCGACGCGAGGAAAACCCGAGGAAGCCAAGCAGCGCGGAGCCGAACAGCCACAGCGCGCCGGGCAGCGGCACGGCCGACACGTTCGTCTGCGTGGTGTTGAACGCCGACGCGTTCTGGATGCTCAGCACGTACTGCTTGCCAATCTCCATCAAGAAAGTGAAGAAGAAGTCCGGGTTGGCGCCTGCGTTGCCGGTCGTCGTGAACAGCGGATTGGATTCGTCGAAGCTGACGACACCCGTGTCCAGGTCAGTGTCCGTCCAGATGTTGTACGTGACATCGGACGCGATACCGGGGTGCGCGCCCTCGAGGAGGATCGACGTGTCCGTCGAATTGCTCGCGACGAACTCGTAGTAGGTCGGGTTCGCACTGGGCCCCGTGACGATGGCGAATGGCGATGTCGGCACGTAGTACGTGTCCGTGACGGTGACGGCATGCGCGCCACTCCCGACCAGACCGCCCAGCGCGATCGCAATCGAGGAAAGAAGCATCTTGGCTTTCATCAGAAGGGCCTTTCTCAGGTGAGCGGAGAGGGAATGTGTTGGATACAGAAGGTAAACAGCCGGGGCACATCTCGCAATAGGCTCTTGGTGCCAATCAGTAGGCATTGCGGCCGGTGAACGCGGTCAGCGTGCGAATCAGGATGGTGAGATCGAGCCAAAGCGACCAGCTGTTGATGTACTCGATGTCCGACTCCACCCGCAGGATCATGGCTTCCAGCTCGCGGGTCTCGCCTCGCAGCCCGCGCACCTGCGCCAGGCCCGTGATGCCGGGCTTGATGTTGTGGCGCGCGAAGTAGTGGACGATGTGCTGCGCGTACTCGTGGTCATGCTGGATGGCATGCGGACGCGGCCCCACCAGCGACATCTCGCCGCGCAGCACGTTGAAGAGCTGGGGCAGTTCGTCGAGGCTCGTGCGCCGCAGGAACGCGCCCGCCCGCGTCACGCGGGGGTCCCCGCGCCGGGCCTGCTGCACCACCCCGTCCTGTGGTTCGTGCACGCGCATGCTCCTGAACTTCCAGATCTCGAAGCTGCGCCCGCCCCAGCCCAGGCGCTTCTGGCGGAAGAAGACCGGGCCGGGCGAATCCAGCTTCACCGCGGCCGCGATCAGCGCCATGAAGGGCGCCAGCAGCAGCAGCAGGACCGCCGAAAGCGCGAAGTCCTCGACGGATTTCAGCAGCTTGCGCGTGCCGATCAGCGGCGTCTCGGAAAGCGTCAGGACCGGGACGCCGGCGATCGCGCTCACCGCGTGGTTGACCAGCCGCAGCGAGAAGATGTCGGGCACCCAGTGCACGGCGACGTGCCTGTCCAGGAGCTTGAAGTACAGGCTCTCGATCAGCTCCGAGGCGTTGAGCGGAATCGCGAAATAGACGGTCTTGACGTCGTGGCTGTCGATCAGGGCCAGCAGCTTCTCCAGGCTGCCGAGCACCGGCACCGAGTCGTCGAACACCGTCGGCGCGCCGGCGCGTTCCGGCTGTTCGATGTCCACATAGCCCACGACCTTCTGCCCCAGCCACGGATTGCTGGAGATGCGCTGGTTGATGTAGCGGGCCAGCTGGCCGGTCCCCACGATGATCGTGTGATCCACTGCATCCTTGTCGAACAGGCGGCGCACGTAGGTGGAGATCAGCGCGAGGATCGCCGCCTGCGCGAGCAGCCCGGCGGCATACAGCTGCGCCATGAACAGGCGGGAGTAACCGTCGGACTGCTTCGTGAGGTAGCCCAGCACCACCAGGATGGCGAAAGCGGCCGTCCAGGCCTGGAACAAGTCGAGTGCCTTGCGTGTGAAGCTGGCCGTCTTGCGGTAGACATCGAAGACGTCGTAGAGCAGGCCAAGGGCACCGAGCAGCAACACGACGAGGATGGTGTACTCCGTCGTGACGGCTCCGATGTGCCAGACGATCAGCCCGTACGCGATGCCGGCGACGGACAGGCCGTCGAGCAACGCGCGCACGTCCTGGGCCGCGCTGCGCCGCTGGAAGACACCGCCCCGGTCGGGCAGGGTCGTCGTGGTGTTCATGGACACGATGGAGCCGCCGCTTCAGCGCAGCCGCGGCGCGGCGGCTCAGGCGGCCGTGCGTTTGCGGCTGCCGCGGCGCATCACGCCACCGACGGCCAGGGCGGTGGCGAACAGGAGCGCCGCGCCGGGCAGCGGAACGGCCATCACTTCGGGATTCACGTAAGCCCGGTAGTTGCTCAGGCTGTTGTTCGGAATTCCCGTGATCGTCACCGAGCGGACGCCTGGGTCCGCCCATGCGAACAGGAGCTCACCTTGACCGAAATGGACAGCCAGGTACTCGAAGGCACTCTCCGAGACGAAACTGTTGATCGCCTTGCCCGTACTGGACACACTCGCCGTGGCTGTCGCACCCGTGCAGCCGGACGTGGTGGAGTCGCAATGCGACACCTGCATCAAGGTGTCCTTCGGCAGGCCGAATTGCTGCTCGATCAGCGTGTCAATCTTGCTCGGGGCCTGCCCGCCCGGCGGGTTGGACGGAAAGAACCAGATATGGTGGTCCAGTGTCGTGTACGGCGCGACGGACAGATCGTAGACCTGGCCTCGGTAGAGGATGTCGAACGCTCCTGTCTCGTACGTTCGGATCTCGTATTCGTTCGTCCAGGTGACGCTCGCTGCATGTCCAGCGCGGATTCCGACGATGCACGTCAGTAAGGCCAGGATGAGGGCGCGGTAGGTCATGGGAAGCAGTGTAAGAATCTGCATCCGTCCCACAATGGGCCTTTCGGACTAACTTCCGGACCGGCAAGGCGGACCCCGCAGCCATGCTGCAACCGCGATCACGCTCCCGTGCGCCTCGAAAGCTAGCCCGCTACAGAAATGTGAGCGGGCTTTTTGCTGGGCCTCGCAGCCGCGGCCGCACGCTTTGGCTGTGTCTGCATCCTCTGACGTCACCGCAGGCCTGAGACACGTCCGATCCTGCGCCGATTCCTAAACGGGACCCGCCCCCATCTGCCTACCCTTCGGTCTTCCACTCAACAAAGGAGATCGAGATGGACAAGCACGATCCTGAAACCAAGAAGAAGGCCGCCGGTACCGCCGCCGGCGCAGTCACCGGCGCCGCCGTCGGTGGCGTGGCCGCCGGTGCGACGACGGGTGCCCTCGCGGGCGGTGTGACCGGCCCGGTCGGTGCCGCCATCGGCGCCGCCGTCGGCGCGGTCGCGGGTGCCGTGATGGGCAAGAAGGCGGCCGATCCGGCCGTCGAGGACAAGTACTGGCGCGAGAACAACTCGAGCCGCCCGTACGCGCGCAAGGACGTGAGCTGGGATCACTACCAGCCCGCCTACCGCGCCGGCGTGGAGTCGTACAACCGCAACCCGGACCGCTCGTTCGACGACATGGAACCCGAACTCGGCCGCGACTGGGGCCGTGCGCGCGGCAACTCGTCGCTGGAATGGGAACATGCCCGGCCCGCGGCGCGTGACGCCTGGGAGCGCGCGAGCAACGCCACGGAGCGTGCCATCCCCGGGGATTCGGACAAGGACGGGCGCTAGACCGACAAGGACGGGCGCTGACCTAGAGCTGGCCCAGCACCAGCCGGGCCGTCGCCACGTTGGTGGCGCAAGCGACGTCGTGCACGTCGCACGCGCGCACCAGCGCGTTGATGTCCGGCTCGTGCGGCTGCGGGGTCATCGGATCGCGCAGGAACACCACGAACTGCACCTCGCCCATCGCCAGGCGGGCCCCGATCTGCAGGTCGCCGCCCAGCGGGCCACTCAGCACGCACTCGACATCCAGGCCGACCTCGTCGCGCAGCCGCATCCCCGTGGTGCCGGTGGCGACGAGGCGATGTCGCGCGAGCACGGGCTTGAACTCCCGCGCCAGCGCGACCATCCGGTCCTTCATGCGATCGTGCGCGATCAGCGCGATGCAGGGGATGGGAGGAGCGCTCAAGGACGCACCGTCAGCGAGCCTTTCATGCCCGGATGGTAGGTGCAGATGTAGTCGATGCGACCGTCACCGCGTACGGTCCAGCGCCATTGCCTGCCCGGATCGATGTTGCCGGAGTCGAAGCCGGCCTTCGCGGTAGCGGTGTGCGGCACCAGGTCCTTGTTGTTCCACACGATGGTGTCGCCGCGCTTGACGTCCAACGAGGCCGGCTGGAACCGCATGCCGTCGATGACCACCGTGTGCGTCTCCGCGAGCGCCGGTGCGACGGCCAGCGTCAGCAGAACCACGCCGGCCCACGAGCGGGCTGCGTTCACTTGCCGAGGTCCGCCTGCAGCTTCTTGGCGTGGTCGAGGTGGGCGACGAAGGCCGGCCGCACCTTCTCGATGAGCGCCTTGAGCTCGGCGTTCTGCGCGGACGGGATGAGCGTCTTGTCGACCGCGTCCAACACGGCCTGGTGGTACGTGACCTCGTGGTCCACGTAGGCCTTGTCGAATTCCTTGCCCTTGAGCTTCTTCAGCTTGGCGACGTTCTCCTCGCCGCCCTTCTTGAGGTCGGCGCTCGTCTTGTTCTCCTGCGGCTTCACCTTCAGCTTCTTGGCCAGTTCGGTCGCCTGCTTGTTGACCGCCGAGTGGTCGGTGACCATCTGCTTGCCGAAGTCGCGCACGGCCTTGTCGGAGCCCTGCTTCTCGGCCAGCTGTCCCGCATCGATGTCGACCTGGTTGGCCGTGACGACGATGTGGGCGATCTCCGCGTCCGAGGGGCCCTTCTGGGCGTGGGACGCGAGGGCCAGGCTCGCGAGGAACGAGGCGACGAGGAAGAGCTTTCGCATGGCGGGTCTCCTGCAGTGGTTGGGTGCAGGCGATAGACGCCGCCGGCGCGAGACGCGTTCCCGCGCCTCAGGGGCGCGCCGGACGCAACAGGAAGACGCGCACGGGCGAGGTGTGCCCCGCATGGGCATCGTGGCCGTGGGCCGGCGCTTCATGGCCGAGCACGACGATGTCGCCGGCGTTGTTGATTCCGGTCGCCCTGGTCAGCATCAGGCGCGAAGGCGCGACGAGATCGTTCAGGTCCTGCATGCCGCCTTCGCGCGTCCACACGAAGGCATGGCCGCCCGCGGTGCCCACGACGGCGCCCGCGTCGTTGCAGCCCAGCGCCTCGCTGGAGCCGGTGCCGGTCAACGCGCCGAGCGAGGTCGCCTCGCCGTTGGGCGCCCACACCACCGCGTGCCGGGCCATGCCGGTCGCATCGCCCGAGTAGCCGACGGCCTCGCCGCGCGCATTGACCGTCAGCGCCTCGCCGTTGGTGTCGCCGCCGATGAGGTCCAGCGTGCGCGGCGACTGGCCGCGCAGCCACAGCACCGGCTGCCGTCCGCCGACGAGCGTGGCGACGCCCGCCACGTCGCCGCGGCTGGAGATGTCGTTGGCGCGCGTGGCGGTCGCGCCTTCGAGGGCCGGCAGAGCGCTGGGTCTGCCGGCCGTGTCCCAGACGACGGCGCGCTCGCCCTTCGCGCCGCTGGAAAAGCCCACGGCCTGGCCGAGCCTGTTGATGCCGAAGGCGACGCTGGCGTTGTCGCCGGCCAGCGGCGCGAGCTCCCTCACCTGGCCGGACCGCGAACCCGCGAACGCTCGCACGGCGGTCGATGTGTTCGAGCTGCCCACGTAGGCGCCGTCGTCGTTGATGCCGAAGACGGTGGCCGCGTCGTCGCCGCCGCCCGGGCCGGGCATGCGGCGCGCGCCGGCGCCGGGCTCGAGCACCAGGCCGCGACGGCCGCCGACGCCCGCGCCGACCTCACGTCCGCCGACGCCGGTCTGGCCCTGGCTGTTGGGCCCGCGGACCACCGGCGCATGCGCCTGCGTCAGGGTGCCGAGGTCGATCAGGGTGTAGGGAGGCCCCGCCTGGGCGGACAGCGCTCCCGCCGCGAAAAGGAGTGCCGCAAGAATCGAACGGCCCGCGGCGGGACCGTGAACAGGCGATGCCCTGGACATGACGACCTCCTCCAGCCGAGGCCGGATTCACGCCGGCCCGCGCCTATTCTGGAAGCCCGCAGCCCGGCGCTGTCCTCGCGAGATGTAGCAGTCGCATCCGGCTTCAACGTCCCATCAGGTAGGCGTTGGCCTGCTCGTCGGCGCGCATGAATGCGGCGACGACATGGCCGTCCGGCCCGCCGGCGATGCCGAAGCCGTTGCCCGCATCGAGGACGGCCCCGGAGTTCGCTTCGGCCCGGAAGGTCTGGCGCACCACCAGTTCCGTGAGCGCATCCAGGGGTGCGCCGGACAAGTCGAACCGCTGCAGCTGCAGCGATGCGTTCACGAAGCGCGGGCCGGTCCGCAGGATCTGCGAGGCCACGCCGAATCCGGCGGCGCCGAACGGTGCCACGGCCACGCCGACCACCATCGACTCGGCCGGTGTCGCCTGGACCGCGGAGGCGAACCGGCCATCGGTTCCCAGCACGGCGGAGCGGACCTCGGGTACGCCGGAGGCCGACGTCGCGCCCCACCCCAGGGCCGCGCTGCCGTTGGACAGCGCTTCGGCGTCCATGTGGAAGGCGCCCGGCGACGCGGTGCCGGGCAGCTGCGTCGCGGCGGTCAGCGGCGCCAGGTCGGCCGAGAGGCGGCGCGTGTAGATCGAATACTGGTCGCTGGGGACGAACGTCCGCTGGCTCCAGGCGGCCAGGACCGAACCGTCCTGCAGCGGGGCGACGGACAGGCTCGTCTGCGACTGCGCCGTCGTGTCCCCGAGGGCGACCTCCCCACCGATCCGCGCGCCCTCGGCCGAGAGGCGCTGCAGGAACACCTGGTCGGGCGCCGTCAGCACGGACTTGGAGGACCAGCCGACGAGGAATCCGCCTGCGGTGGCTTTCGCCACGGCTCCGCTGATGGTGTGGGAGAGGCCCTCCTTGACCCGTGTTTCCCACACGGTGTCGCCGGCCGAAGTGAACCGCTTCGCCTGGACCGCGGTGACCGCGCTGAACTGGGTCTGCGGCGGGACGGTTTCGAAGGCCCAGGCCACGAAGAACCCGCCATCGGGAGCCGGCGCGACCGAGAAGCTGCCGGGAAAGCGGGTCTGCCCGGGATTGACCGCGAAGACCGCGCCGATCGGCGCGCCGCCGGCATCGGTGAGCCGGGCCATGATCTGCGAGCCCTGGACCCAGAGCACGACATTGCCTCCGCCTGCCAGCCGCGCGGTGGCCGGTGAATGGAAATTGCTCGTCGAGCTGCCCACGGCCACCGGATCGAAGGCTGAGAAGGCCTGGGCGCCCTGAACCGGAGAAGTGCCGCCACCGGCCACGGAGCCCGAACCGGAGCCGACGGTCGGGCTGCCGCCCGCGGAGGCCGCTCCGCCAGATGAGCTGCCACCGGTCAGCGCGCCGCTTCCGCCATCGCCGCCGCCGCCTCCGCCGCAAGCGGACAACACGACTGCAATCCCCGCGGCCAGCATGAGCCGGCGAACGCAATTCATTCTTCTTCTCCTGTGTGGGTGGACACACGGATTCTTGGAAGGCGCCCGGCCCTCAGGTTTGTGCGCGCGTGAGAGTTGTTTGCAATCGCGACGGATCGGTTGCGCTTTGGCGGTGGCGGCGGATCATGAGGTCCCGCCCGCTACCGGGAGATGTCCATGCCCAGGTTCCTGTCGCGCCTGACCCCGTTGCTGCTGGAGATCGAGCCGTTCGCCGCCGGCATCGCCGGGGCGTTGCTGCTGTTCGTGATCTGGCTCGTCGCCGGCTGAGCGGCGAGCGCGTCGTCGCCGGGCTCAGGCCTTGCGCGACATGAGCATCATGGCCGCGCCGAGCTTTTCGTTGGCCAGCCGGCGCAGCCGGGCCACCTCGACCATCAGGTCTTCGGAAGGCGGGACGTCGCGGCGGATCTCGTACTGATCCCAGGCCGCCTTGAGGCGCAGCTCGGCCTCGCGCGCTTGCGCATCGGCCTTCTTCCAGGCCTCCACGGCCAGCTGCTCTCGGGTACTCACATCTCGGATGGTAATGAGATGTGAACTCATCCATGACAGGCCCGGCCGCGGGTTTACGTAAAGCCGGGCCAGCCGAAGGCCGCCCGAACCTTACGCATCTGCCTTACTGGCGGCCGCGCTCATCCCTAACACCGGACCTGACGGGCGTCACACACTCTGTTACGCAGTACGGATGAGGTAACAAGCAGTGAGCATGTTCCAGACGATCACCGAGTGGGCGAAGCGCACCAGCTCTTCGTTCGGCGGCTCGCGTCCCCAGCTGCTCGAGACCAGCTTCCCCGAGACGATCATCGACGAGCCGGACCTCCCCGGCGACCTGATCTACCGACTGAAGCACTGGCCGGAGCTGCCCGACAACCTGCGCACCGCCGAAGTGCTGCGATTGATCTCCCTCATGAGCAGCCGTCCGCTGCGCCGCAGCTGGATCCTGGATCGCACCCGGCTGGACGCCCAGCGGCTGGACCTGCTGCTCAAGCGCCTGTCGGCGCAACAGGCGCTGGACGTGCTCGACCCGTCGCGCCTGCCGGAGCGCCCGGCCTACTGAACCGGCGGCCTGGCGGCCGCGCCCGGGACGGCCCTGGACGAGGGCGCCGCGCCGGAACCCGCGCGCTGCGCCATGCGGTCGACCAGCCGCGACAGGTTGGACAGCGACAGCAGGTGCATCGAGACCAGGTGCAGCTCGCCCGCGCGGAACAGCGCCATCGCCTTGTCGTCGGGCAGCGCGTTGAGCTTCTTCTCGTCGACGACCAGCAGGCCGGCCACGGTGAAGGTGCGGCCGTCCACCAGGTCGGCCTTGGCGCTCATCTCGGTCAGCAGGCCGAATTCGGAGAGGTGCCGGCAGAACGCCTCGGTGCGCAGGTACTCGGCCTGGTAGCGCTGCAGGAAGTCCAGCGCGTTCTGCAGGAACGGCGTGTTGCCGCCCTTCTCGTCGAACAGCGCCTCGCCTTCGGTGTCGTTGAGCCCGGCGAATGCCTCGTCGATGCACACGCCCATCTGCTGGCCCGGCAGCTCGGCCAGCACGAACGGGTAGCGCCGCACGAACGCCGGCACGTAGGTGCCGGTCCAGCGATCCTCGCCGTCCACGAACAGGTTCTCGCGGTTGCGCAGGCCGAGCATCACCACGGGCGCGACCTTGCCGTCCTTCTGGCGGATGAAGACGATCGCGTATTCCTTGCAGGCCTCGGTGAACTCCACCCCCGCCAGGAAGAGCGAGTTGGCGTTGCGCGCGAAGGCGAAGCCGGGCGTGGCGCGGATCCTGCGATCGCGGTGCTTGGCGCGGTTGAGCAGCACCGGCTTGTCGTAGTACAGCGTGTCCGACACGGTCACTCCTTGCCCGCTTGCGGGTTGGGGATGGCCATCACCTTGTCGATGCGCCGGCCGTCCAGGTCCACCACTTCGAAGATCCAGTCGCCGCACTCCATCCGCTCGCCGACCTGGGGCAAATGCCCGGACAGCGCGAGCAGCAGCCCGGCCACGGTGTTGTAGCGGCCGCGGTCCTCCTCGGGCAGGTCGCGGATGAGCAGCCGCGCCTTCAGCTCGGCGACGGGCATCAGGCCGTCGAGCAGCCAGGAGCCGTCTTCGCGCGGCGTGGCCCATTCCTCGCCCTGCACGTCCGGCCGCAGCTCGCCGGTGATCGCTTCCAGCACGTCGCGTGGGGTCACCAGGCCCTGCACCACGCCGTATTCGTCCACCACGAACACCACGCGCTGCGACTGGCGCCGGAACTGCTCGAGCAGTTCCATGCCGCTGAGCGTCTCGGGCACGAAGGCCGCGGGCACGGCCTGCGGTTCCACCGCGCCCTGGTGGTCGGGCCCGAGCGAGAGCAGGCGCGCGACGCTGACGATGCCCACCACGTCGTCCAGCGAGCCGCGGCACACCGGGTACCAGGAGTGCGCGCCGCCCTGCCCCGCCAGCCGCAGCGCGTCGGCGACGGTGGCCGTGGCCTCCAGCCATTCGATGTCGGAGCGCGGGACCATCATCGAGGTGAGCGCCCGGTCGTCCAGGTGGAACAGGTTGCGCACCATCTGGTGCTCCTGCGCCTCGATCACGCCGGCGTCCACGCCCTCTTCCAGGCTGTGGGCGATCTCCTCCTCGGTCATGCCGCGGGTCTGCGTGGTGTCGATGCGCAGCAGCTTGAGCGTGGCCTGCGTGGTGGCCGAGAGCAGCTTGACGAAGGGGCCGGCCGCGCGCGCCAGCCAGGCCATCGGCCGCGCGACCAGGCGCGAGACCTGCTCGGGATAGAGCTGCCCGATGCGCTTGGGCACCAGCTCGCCGAAGATGATCGTGACGAATGTGATGATGGCCACCACGATGGCCGTGGCGGCCACGGAGGCCACGCCCTCCGGCGCGCCGTAGCTTGCGAGCCAGCGCGAGAGGCCGGCGCTGAACGCCGCCTCGCCCACGATGCCGTTGAGCATGCCGATCGAGGTGATGCCCACCTGCACGGTGGAGAGGAACTGGGTGGGGCTCTCGAACATCCGCAGCGCCACGGAAGCGCCGCTGTCGCCTTCATTGGCCAGCGCCTGCAGGCGCGCCTGGCGGCTGGACGCCAGGGCCATCTCGGACATCGCGAACACGCCATTGAGCAGCGTCAACAGCGCGATCAGCAGAAAATCCATGGCTCACGGGGGACGTCGGACACCATGGGACTTTATCTGATCGGAGATGTGCAGGGCTGCGACGCGGCGCTGGGGCGCCTGCTGGCCAAGGTGGGCTTCTCGCCCAGCCGCGACCACGCCATCCTGCTCGGCGACCTGGTGAACCGCGGGCCGGAGTCCGCCGCGGTGCTGCGGCGGCTGATGGCCCTGGGCGGCAGCGCCACCTGCCTGCTGGGAAACCACGACCTCAGCCTGCTGGCGGTGGCGCACGGGCTGCGCGCGCCGCACGGCAACGACACCATGGATTCGGTGCTGCTCGCGCCCGACCGCGAGGCGCTGCTGCACTGGCTGCGGCACCAGCGGATGGCGCTGCACGCGCACGGCCTGCTGATGGTCCACGGCGGCGTGCTGCCGCAGTGGGATGTCGCGAAGACGATGGCGCTGGCCGGAGAAGTCGAAGCCGTGCTGCGCGCGGAAGAGCCGGAACTCGTCGCCTTCCTGGCCAACATGTACGGCAACCAGCCCGATCGCTGGGACGATGCTCTTCGAGGCCACGACCGGCTGCGCGTGGTCGTCAACGCGCTCACGCGGCTGCGCTTCTGCACGCCGGAAGGCGAGATGCAGCTGAAGGCGTCGGGCGGGCTGCACGAGGGACCGCCGGGCACGCTGCCCTGGTTCGAGGTGCCGGACCGCCGGACCGCCGGCACGACGATCGCTTTCGGCCACTGGTCGCAGCTGGGGCTGGTGCTGCGCGACGACGTCGTCGCGCTGGACACGGGCTGCGTGTGGGGCGGCTGCCTGAGCGCCCTGCGCTGGGACCCGGCGACCGGCACGCGCGAGGTGGTGCAGGTCGACTGCGAACAGGCGCAGGTGCCGGGGGAGTAGCCGTCATTCCCGCGCAGGCGGGAATCCAGTGCGTCCGCCTTCAGCGGACTTCGAAAGCGGAAGCTCTGGGTCCGCGCCTTCGCGGGGACGACGGGGTTTATTGCGACGGCTGCTTGAACAGCGCCGCCACCTTGCGCCCACGCGCCTTGATGTTGGCCGAGACGCGGCTGACCGCCGGCTTGGCGTTGCTCTCCCACGCGGGCTTGGCATCGCCTTCCGGCGCCTCGTACGGCTGGTCGAAGAACGGGTCCTTGGGCGCCGGCGCCGGGCGCAGGTCGCGCGGGGGACGGCGGTCCATCGCGTCGCGCGGGTCGCCGAGCTCGCCGCGGTCGCGCCAGGTGCGGCGGCCGTCGTTGATGCGGCCGCGCGGACGGTCCTCGTCGAACTCCAGCGGCTCCAGCTCGATCTTCTTCTTCAGCAGCTTCTCGAGGTCGGCCACCAGCCGCGCGTCGCTGTTCGACACCAGCGTCACCGCCAGGCCCGAAGCGCCGGCACGGCCCGTGCGGCCGATGCGGTGCACGTAGTCCTCGGGGTTGAACGGCACGTCGAAGTTGAAGACCGCCGGCACATCCTTGATGTCCAGGCCGCGCGCGGCCACGTCGGTGGCCACCAGCAGGTCGACTTCGCCGGCCTTGAAGGCGGCCAGCGCCTTCAGGCGCTCATCCTGGCTCTTGTCGCCGTGCATCGCCACCGCCTTGAGGCCGTCGCGCTCCAGCGACCGAGCGAGCCGCGCGCAGCCGAGCTTGCTGTTGACGAACACGAACGCCTGGCTGATCCCGCGCTGGCGGACCACCTGGCGCAGCGCGCGGCGCTTGTCGTCCTCGCCCACGCTGAAGAAATGCTGCTCGACGGTGGAGGCCGTGGTATTGGGCCGCGAGACCTCGATGGTCACCGGATCGTTGAGGTAGCTGTTGGCCAGGCGCTTGATCTCGGGCGAGAAGGTGGCCGAGAACAGCAGCGTGGTGCGCTGCTTGGGCAGGTACGACAGGATGCGCTGCAGGTCCGGCAGGAAGCCGATGTCCAGCATGCGGTCGGCCTCGTCCAGCACCACGTACTCGACCTGGTTGAGCACCGCGTTCTTGGCCTCGATGTGGTCCAGCAGGCGCCCCGGCGTGGCCACCAGCACCTCCACGCCCTTCTTCAGCTCGGCCGTCTGCGGCTTCATGTCGATGCCGCCGAACACCACCGCGCTGCGAAGGTTGGTGTGCTTGGCGTACAGCTTGATCTGCTGCGCGACCTGGTCGGCCAGCTCGCGCGTGGGCAGCAGCACCAGGGCCCGGACCGGATGGCGCGCGGGCGAGGTGGAGGAGTTCTCGTGCTTGAGCAGGCGCTGCAGCAGCGGCAGCGAGAACGCCGCCGTCTTGCCGGTGCCGGTCTGGGCCGCGCCCATCACGTCCTTGCCGGTCAGCACCACCGGGATGGCCTGGGCCTGGATCGGCGTCATCTGCTCGTAGCCCATGTCGGCCACGGCGCGGGCCAGCGGCTCAGCCAGGGAGAGGTTGGAGAAGGAGGCAGTCATCAATGCGGGATTGTCGCACCCTGGGGGAAGGGGCGAGGGGCCCGG
>JAEWBU010000233.1 GCA_023390985.1 Pseudomonadota bacterium | reverse complement strand
GCCCACGCCACGGCGTAGCCGCCGTCGGCGGTCGCGGCGACATCGAGGCCGGCGTCGATGGACTGCGCCGGGTCCGGGTTGACCAGGGTCGTGCCTTGCACCAACGCCCCGTTGGCGCCGTACCGCTGGGTCTGCACGGTCACCGTGAATGCCCGCACCGCGTCGGGCGGCACCGTGGCCGCGCTCCATGCGACGACCCAGTCTCCGCCGGGCAGCCCGGCGACGCTGAAGATCGTGGCCTGGCCCGCGATCGCCTGCTGCGGGCCGACGCGGTTGCCCGCGGCGTCGATCTGCTGGGCCACGAGCGCACCGGCCTGCTTCCATGCGACGACCGCGCCACCGCCGGCCAGCCGAGCCACCTTCGGTCCTTCGGCGGCGGCATTGCCGCCCTCGAAAGTGACGGTGGGCGCCACCGTGACCGGCCCGAACGCGGCGAACTGGCCACCGGCCACGGCCCCACCGCCCGCGGGCGGTGCCGTGAAGGGCGTGCCACCGCCGGAAGGAACATCCGCCGAGGCGGCTCCCGACGTCACGTCTCCCGGGGATACAGCGGGCGAGCCGGCATCGCCGCCGCCACCACCGCCTCCGCACGCGGCCAACGTGAGCGCGAACAGCAGGCTGACGCTGGGCCACTTCTTCGTGTTTCGCATGGTCCGACTCCTTGTGTGAGGGGACCATCGTGAAAACGACCGGCGCGCATCGCAAGCCGGCTTGGACGCTTGTGTGCCCAGTTGTGAGCGCGGCTCAGCCTAGGCAGATGTCCATCGCGCGCCCGTTCTTGCCGCCGTAAGGCGAGCCAGGCGCGCCAGGCCGCGGAAGGTTGGCATGCATCAACAAATCCTCACCACTCGCGGGCGAATCCCCAGAACTGGGGATTCACAAGGATCGATGGACCGGCGTAAAGGGCTTTGGGCGAGGCGACGGGCAGGAACGCAAACCCTAGTGCGCGAACGGCGCCCGCGGGATCACCGGCGGCTCGAAGCCCGCCATCTCCACTCGCCGGCCCAGGCGATGCGACTCGTACACGGCTTCCTGCACGCGCAGGTTCTCCAGGTACGCGCGCGCGGTGTTCTCGGGCGTCCTGCCCGCGCCCAGGCTTTCCAGGACGTGCCGCTGCAGGTTCCCGCACGCACCGCCGCCGAACTGGTCGACCGGGCCGCTGTCATAGGCGTGCTCGCGCTCGTCGCCATGGTGCGGCTTCCACCACATCCTGGCGTCGCCATCCAGCCGCAGCACGCCGCCCTCCCCTTCGAGCCACATCTCGCCCATGGTCCTGCGAGGGTTCGCGGCCACGTGGTCGTTCAGCCGGTTGGCATCGAGAAGGCCCACGGCCTGGTGGGCGAAATCCAAGGCGACGAGGGCCGAGTCTTCTCCGCGGATGACGGGATTGAGCCGGCGCAGGATCGCGCTCACGTGCACCACGTCGCCCAGCAGGTAGCGGAACGCGTCGATGAAGTGGACGCCGGTTTCCGCCACCAGCAGGCGCGGCATCTGCTGGAAGTACGGCTGCCGGTCCAGGTACGCCGCGGGACCCTGGCCGTCTCCGGGCCGGAGCCTGAAGCTCACGCCGTGCGGGGTGCCGAGCAGGCCTTCGTCGAGAAGGCGCCTGGCTTCCCTGAACCACGGCGTGAACCTGAAGTTCTCGTGCACGACGAGCGGAACACCCGCCTTCTCGAACTTCCCGGTGATCGCCAGCGCCTCGGCGTAGCTGCCGCAGAACGGCTTCTGGCAAATCGTCGGGATCCCGCGCGCGAGCGTTTCCGTGAGCAACGCAGCGTGGCTGGCCGGCGGTGTCGCGAGATCGACCAGATCGACTTGCGTCCGCGAGAGCATTTCCCGCAGATCACCGAAGACCGCCGGCACGCCGAAATTGCCGGCCAGCGCCTGGGCCCGCGCGGCGTCGCGATCGCAGATGCCGACCACCTGCACGCCCGGCGCATCGAGCCAGCCCCGCAGCTGGAACGAAGCGAAGAAGCCCGCCCCGACCAGCGCCACCCGCCAGCGCTTTTCAGCCACCGCGTGTGATCTCCTTGAGCTTGCCGAAGAACGCGCGCTTGCGCTTCGAACCGATGGACCAGTCCACCGGCAGGGACTGGAAGCCGTCCTCGAGGCGCTCTCTCGACATCCGGTAGTCGAAGTAGCCCCAGCCCGCGTAGCCCTCCACGGCGGCGAGCAGGTGGTAGTCGGACAGATCGAAATCGAAGTGGTCGTCCTCGTTGTAGAAGATCGGTTGTCCCCGGTACGCCGGCGAAGCGCGCATGTGCATCAACTGCAGTCGGATGCCGTCGGGGTTCGAGAATTCGCGTCCGCGCGGGCCGTTCACATGGTTGCCGTGCGGCAGCAGGAAGTCGCTGGCGCCGATGACGTTGTGCGCCTCGGTGCGCGGGTTGAGCAGGCTGGCACCGACCAGCAGCCGGCCGGCCGGGGTCTCCAGCCGCCCTTCCGAGCGCGCCTGTGCCCGCTGGATCAGCTCGTGGCAACGCGGAGCTTCGATGATGGGATGGTGGTGGACGGGGTGGTGGTCGACCTCGTTGCCGATCTCGAGCAGCACGTGGCGCGCCTTCTTCTCCACCAGCCAGTCCACGGCGTTGTCGACGGCCCGTTGCACCGCGGCCTCGTCCTTCAGGTGCCGGCTCGCCGCGCCGTAGAACAGGCCGAGCACGACGACCATGCCGAGTTCGTCCGTGGCACGCAGCACTTGGTCCAGTCGCGCCATCCACGCCGGCTTGAGCGACCCGTCGGCCTCGAAGGCCGTGATCACCCAGGGCTGGATCTGCGAGTAGCCGTGCGGACTGCCGCCCTGCATGTTGAGGCAGACGCCCAGCAGTCCGTGGTCCCGGTACTGCGGCAACGCGGCGCAGAACTCGCGCGTGTTGCGCTCCGCGTCCCACGGGCCGTCCGCGTAGGCCCACACGCCACGGGTCGACGGGTTCTCGTCGTCGGCGATCGCGTTGGCCATCCGGCTGTTGAAAAGCAGCCCTTCGATCGGCATCCCGTTCCACTGGCGGCCTTCGTAGGTGGGCCGCCCGTTGACCTGGATCTTGTTGCCGGCGATGGATACGACTGTCTTGCTCATCTTGCTACTCGGCCGTGATGTTGGAGGCCCGGATGATGTCGCCCCAGACCGCGCTTTCGCGGCGGGTGCGTTCGGTGATCTCGTCCGGCGAGATCCAGCGCCCCACGGAACCCTGACGGCCCATCTGCGCGGTCCATTCCGGGGTGTCCAGGACCTTGCGCGCGGCCGCACGCAGTTTCTCCACCGCGGCGGGCGGCGTCTTCGCGGGCGCCAGGAGGGCTTGCCAACCGATGGCCAGCAGTTTCGGGAAGCCGGCTTCCGCGGTGGTGGGAACGTCGGGCAGCGCCGGCAGCCGCTGGGGGCCGGTGACGGCCAGCACCTTGATGCTGCCGTTGTCGATCTGGCCCTTGACCTGCGAAACGTTGTCGATCATCAGGTGCACGCGGCCGGCCAGCATGTCCTGGATGGCGGGGCCGGTTCCCTTGTAGGGCACATGCTCCATCTTCAGGTTCTCGGACTTCTTGAACAGCTCGAAGCTGACGTGCGCCAGCGTGCCGATGCCGCCGGACGCGAAGTTCATCGATTCCTTCGGCGCGCGGGCCAGCGCCACGAAGTCCTTCAAGGTCTTGATCCCCAGCGAGGCCGGCACGAGCACCGCTTGCGGTGAGTCCGTCATGCCGGCGATCGGCGTGAACTCGCGCAGGTAGTCCGGCACGCCGGCTTTGTAGATGAAAGGATTGATCGTCACCATCCCCGAGTTCACCTGGAGCAGCGTGTAGCCGTCCGCGGGCGTGCCGCGCGCCACGAACATGGCGGCCAGGTTGCCGCCCGCGCCCGGCCGGTTGTCCACGACCAGCGACTGGCCGATGGCATCGCCGACACGCTGCGCCATCGGCCGCGCGACCAGGTCCACGCCACCGCCGGGCGAGAACCCGACGACCACCTTCACGGGCCGGCTCGGATAGGCCTCGTCCGCCCAGGCGGCCCAGGGCAGGCCGCCGGCGACCGGCAGCATCGCGGCGCCTTGCAGCAGCCTGCGTCGGTTCAGTTTCAGCATCTCGTGTCTCCTTCAGTGTTTGCCGTGGGGATCAACCCCAGTTCCAGTGCACGGGGGGATGCCCGGCCACGGGCATCGCCAGCGTTGCGAGGCGGTCGCCGAGCAGGCATCCCAGGTAGCCGGTACGCAGGTCCGCGCCGCCGAAGGCCAGGCTGGAGATGTTCCGCAGCGTGCGTGTCGCATCAATGCGGTCCAGGTGCTCGCGGCCCATGCGGCCCTCCTCGTAGGCACGCTCGGTCTCCCGCAGCGCGTCCGCATCGCAGTCATCGAACAGGATCTTCTGTCCGCCGTCAGGCGCGACCCGGATCACGCGGTTGCTGACGATGCTCGTGACCCAGAAGTACCCCTCCACGTCCAGCGCGAGGCCATCCGGGAAGGTGCCGGGTCCGAACTCCGTCACGGTTTCACGCGGGCCGAGCCCGCCCGACGGTTCGACGCGGAAGCGGGAGAGCCGGCGCCCGAACGTTTCGTTCACGTACAGGTACTGTCCTTGCGCATCGAGCACGCATTCGTTGGTGTAGCCCAGGCCGTCGGCGACGATCCGCGCGCCACGCGGGTCCACCAGCACGACGAAACCATCGGCCACGTCGCGCCGGTACCCGCGCGCCCGAGGCGACAACCGGGTGCTGACCGTCACCCACAAGCGGCCTTGTGCGTCGGGCAGGACGAAGTTCGTGGGTGGCAGGTCGACACCATCGACGCGCGTGAGCAAAGGCGTCGCGTTACCCGTCCTGTCCAGCCGGAACACGCCGCCCGTGTCCGCTCCCAGGTGCGCGATGAGGAAGCTGCCGTCCGGCTGCAGCGCAATGCCATTGGGCTGCAGCCGGATGCCGTCGACTTCCGGGGCCAGGTAAGTGGCCTGGCCTCCGTCGGGCCTGATCCGCGTGACGCCGCCACGCCAGTCGGCGACATAGAGGTTGCCGGACGCGGTCGCCAGGACGCATTCGGGTCGCTGCAGGCCGGAGCCTGTCCAGGCAAACGAAGGAAGATCAGGGTGGGACATCGCTATCCGGACCGCGTCAGTCGATGCTCAGCTTCGCCTTGCGGGCCAGCGCCTCGAACTTCTGGACTTCGGCCTTGATCTGCGTCTCCATCTGCGCCGGCGTGTTGCCCACGGGTTCCGCGCCCATGCCGGCCAGCTGCTTCCTGAACTCCGGCGTCGCCATGATCTTCACGACGTCGGCATGCACTCGGGTGACGACGTCCTGCGGCGTCGCCGCCGGCGCCATCAGGCCGAACCAGGTCGCGATGTCGAACCCGGCGAGACCCGCCTCCGAGAGCGTGGGCACGTTGGGCAGGATGGAGGACCGCTTGGCCGTCGCCACCGCCACCGCCTTGAGCTTCCCGCTCTGGATGTGCGCCAGGCAGGACGCCACCGTGTCGAACATGAAGTCGATCTGTCCGCCCATCAGGTCCACCAGCGCCGGCGAACTGCCCTTGTAGGGCACATGGCGCAGCTGCGTCCCGGCCATGTCGTTGAACTGCTCGCCGATCAGGTGGTGCGCGGTGCCCGCGCCGGTGCTGCCGTAGGTGTACTTGCCGGGATTGCGTTTCTCCAGCGCGATGAACTTCGCCACCGTGTTCGCCGGAAAGTCCTTGCGCGTGATCATTACGTTCGGCACCACGGCGAGCACGGTGATGGGCTTCAGGTCCTTCAGGAAGTCGTAGGGCAGCTTCTTGTAGACCGCCGGCGCGATGGAGTGATGCACGGCCGCCATGAGCAGCGTGTTGCCGTCGGGCGCGGACTTCGCGACCAGGTCGGCGCCCAGGGTCAGCCCCGCGCCCGGTTTGTTGTCGACGACGACGGGCTGGGTCCAGGCCGTGGCGAGCTTCTCGCCGATCGCACGCGCGAGCTGGTCCGTGCTCCCGCCGGGGGGCGAAGGCACGACGATCTTCACCGGCCGTGAAGGCCAGGCGTTGGCCCAGGCCGGCGTGATGGCGGCGGCGAGCGCGGACAGGCTGAAGGCTCGGCGGGTCAGCGGAATCTGCAGGGTCATTTCGGATCCTTCGGTCAAGAGATGGCAGGCGATGCGGAGGCCGCCTCCAGGCGGCTCCAGGCTTTGAGGAAGAAGTCGCGGGTTCCGAAGTTGCCCGACTTCAGGGCCAGGTAGAGCGGACGCGAAGCGCCGTGCGCCCGCGTCCACGGAACGCCGGGATCGATCTCGGGGCCGATGCGCAAGCCCCGGATCCCCAGCCGTTGCACGACCGCTCCGGAGGTTTCGCCCCCGGCGACGATCAGCCGGTCGACGCCTTCTTCGACGAGGCCGGCCGCGATCTCGGCCAGCGCCTTTTCCACGATGGCGCCGGCCTGCTCGACACCGAGCAGTTCCTGGGCCGCCCTCACCTGCTCGGGAGAGGCGGTCGCGTACAGCAGCACGGGCCCCTTCGCCAGGTGGGCCCTGGCCCAGGCGATGGCCTGCCCGACGACGTCGCTGCCCTTGATCAGTTCCAGGGGCGCTATGCGGAAGGCGGGATGCCGCTCGCTCATCGCGGCGACCTGTTCGTTGGTGGCCACGGAGCAGCTTCCCGCGATCACCGCGCAAGCGCCGCCTGTGTTCACGGGCTCCCAGGACGCATCACGCGAAGCGAAATCGCCGCCGAAGTTCGCGGGCAGCCCTTGCGCGATGCCGGAGCCGCCGGTGACGAGGGGAAGCCGAGCGCAGGCCTTGCCGATGGCCTGCAGGTCCTCGTCGGCGATCGCGTCGACCACCGCGTGCACGCAGCCGGACTGGCGCAGCTCGGCGAACCGGTCCTGGATCGCCCGCGCGCCCTGCCGCACCGTGGCGTGGTCCACCAGGCCGACCTTGCGCGGGGTCTGGGCCTGGAGCACGCGCACGAGGTTGGCGTCCGTCATGGGCGTGAGCGGATGGTGGCGCATGCCGGACTCCGACAGCAGCGTTTCGCCGACGAACAGGTGGCCCTGGTAGACCGTGCGGCCGTTGGCCGGCAGCGCCGGGCAGGCGACGGTGAACGCGGCGCCCAGTTCGTCCAGCAGCGCATCGGCGACGGGGCCGATGTTCCCCTGCGCGGTCGAATCGAAAGTGGAGCAGTACTTGAAATGGAACCGCCGGCAGCCCTGCCTACGCAGCCAGCGCAGCGCCGCCACCGATTCCTCCACGGCCTGCCGCGCGGGCACCGTGCGCGTCTTCAAGGCCACGACGACCGCGTCGACGTCGTCCGGCACGGGCTCCCGCGGGATGCCGATCACCTGCATCGTGCGCATGCCGTTCCTCACCAGCATGCCCGCCAGATCGGTCCCGCCGGTGAAATCGTCGGCGATGCAACCCAGCAGGACGCTCATCGCAGCCTGGCGTACGAGCTGACCTGCTTGCCCGTCACCCACGACGAACACAGCTTGTCGAACTGCCTGAAATGCTCGGTCGCGAGGTGCGCCTTGAAGTCCTGCTCGGATCCGTACACCTCGTACAGGAAGAACTCGGGAGCGGCGGCGCTTTCGCACACGTCGAAGATTTCGCAGCCCTTCTCGCGCTCGAGCGAGAGCGCGGCGTTCTCGAGCACCGCCGCGCGGAACGCGTCGCGCGCCTCGGGCTTGACGGTGAACAGCACCGTGATGACGAAGCCGCCGGCCATCACGACACCCGGCGCAGGGCTTCGGGCAGCGCGGCGATGACCGCCCGCGTCATGTCGGCCGTCCCGGCCGATCCACCGTATTCCATCGGCACGGCCGTCCCGGAAGACCGGGCGATTTCCACCGCCTCCTCGATCCGGCGCGCGCCCGTGTGCAGGCGCGGCTCGTCATGCCGCTGCGCCAGCCAGTCCAGCATCATGGCCGCCGAGAGGAACATGGCGCCGGGGTTGGCCTTGCCCTGCCCCGCAATGTCCGGTGCGGTGCCGTGCGCCGGCTGGAACAGGCCGTGCTTGTCGCCGATGTCGCCGGACGGGGCCATGCCCATGCCGCCGATCAGGCCGGCGGCCAGGTCCGACAGGATGTCGCCGAACATGTTCTCGGTCACCATCACGTCCAGCGTCCAGGGCTTCTTCACCATGGTCAGCGCCATCGCGTCGACGTAGGCGTGGTCCCTGGCGATGCCGGGATGGCGCCGCGCGACATCGTCGAACACCTGGCGGAAGAACGCCATCGAGGTGAACACGTTCGCCTTGTCCACGCAGGTGACGCGCGAGCCCTTGCCCTGCGACTTGCGCCGCCGCGCCAGCTGGAAGGCGAACTCGCTGGCCCGGTCCGTTCCGGCCCGGGTGATCTGCATCGTGTCGTAGGCCTCGTCGTTCTCGACCTTGCCGCGGCCGCGCGCGTAGAACAGTCCCTCGGTCTGCTCGCGCACCAGCACGAAGTCGATCTTCTCGGCACGCTCGTCGGAGAGCACCTTGGGCAGTCCCGGGAACCAGCGGATCGGGCGCACGCCGGCGTACAGGCCCAGCGCCATGCGCAGGTCCAGCTGCGGAATGATCTCGGTGCCGTCGGGGTAGCGGATGTCGGGCCAGCCCATGGCGCCGAACAGGATGGCGTCCGCGCGCCGGCACGCGTCGAGCGTCTTCTCCGGCAGGGCATCCCCGCTCTCGGCATAGAACTGCGCGCCGGCCTGCCAGGTCGTGCAGCGCAGCCGGGGCATGGCGCCGAGGGTCTTCTGGACGGCCTCCAGGAGCTCCAGGCAGGCGGCCATGACCTCGCGGCCGATGCCGTCCCCGGGAAGGACGGCGATGTCGAGGGACTGGGGGGTGCGGGGCGAGGTCATGCGCGAACTAGGTAATGCAACAATGCATACATTGTCGCATTCACCAACCCGCGCGAAGCCCTAGGGTTAACCCTTAATCAAAGGGTGTTCAGGCCGAGCCGTTGAAGGAGCTGGACCAGTTCGGCGCCGGCCCGCTCGCGATGGGCGCGCTGCAGTTCCCCGGCGGCGACCGCGTCGCCCTGCTTGATCGCCTTGACCAGCGCGCGGTGTTCGCGCGTCGAGTTCATCGGCTTGGGACGCAGCCGCAGCGTCACCATGCGCGCGCGATGGGCGCGGTCCCAGGTGTTGAGGACCATCTGCTTGAGGATGCGATTGCCCGAGAGGTCCAGGAGATGGGCGTGGAACGCTTCGTCCGCCTTCGCCCAGGCATCCAGGTCGTCCGCCTTGAGTGCGGCGTCCATGGCTTCGGAAGCTTCCTCCAGCGGCCGCAGCTCGGCGGCGCTCAGCTTCCGGGCCGCGGCCAGTTCCGCCGCCGTCGCTTCCAGGGATCGCAGGACTTCGTAGATTTCCTTCATGTCCGAAGGCGCCACGGGAAGCACGCGCATGCCGTGCCGCGGGATGACGACGACGAGCCCCTCCTGCTGCAGGCGCATGAGCGCCTCGTGGACCGGCGTGCGGCTCATGTTGAGCCGGTTCGCCACTTCCATTTCCGTCGCCTGGAAACCCGGGGACCACTGGTTGTCGAGGATGTTGGCGCGGATGGCCTGGTACGCCTCCTCGGGGAGACTCAGGCCGGACCCCGCGCTTTCGGCCGAGGACTCACTCTCGGGGCGGGGCTTTCGGGCAGGCGGCATCGGATCTCATGGCAGTTGGCGACTGGCATTGTGCCGCCCTTCAACCTTCACCCAGTCGCCTCCACTCCGGCAAACAGTGCCGCGCGAGCGCGGTCACCCACGACGGCTCCGAAGGATCGAAGGCCAATCCGAACCGCGGGCTGATCACGAAGCCCGCGCGGTCGAACGTCCCGGGGTCGTGCGCGCGAACGAAGGCGGCGAGCGTCGCGAATGGCACGGCGATCTTGCCGATGTGCACCACCTCGGCCTGCACCGTGACCTCCTCCAGCCGCCCGCAGTCCTGGAAGCGGTAGACCACGTCGCCGTAGTCCATCTCGTTGAGGCCCACGCCGTTGCGCACCGCGCGCCAGGGTTCACCGCGCTCGCGCAGCAGCTGCTCACGTGTCAGCGTGAACGGCCTGCCATCGACCTCCTCGAATGGATCGAGCCTCATCGTTCAGCGGACGGGCGCGCCGGCATCCTGCAGGTGCGGCCCATGGATCATCCGGGCGATGCCCGACTCGGCGGCGACCGCCTGGCACAAGGCACAAGGCCGCGAGGTCGAATAGAGCACCGCGCCCACAAGCACCTGCGCACCGAAACGCTCGCGGGCATCGCGGATGGCCTCGCGCTCGGCATGCGCGTCGGGGTCCTTGCGCTGGATCACGCGGCTGGGGCCCTCGCCGACGATGCGCCCGCCCTGCACGACCACCGCGCCATACGGCTGGTCGCCCCGGCTCACGGCCAGCCGGCGCATGGCCTCGGCCGCCTCGTACCAGCGACGACGGTCCGTCGCGGTGTCCGCGCGACTGCGGGGTGCGGCGAGCACGGCGGACAGCGCGAGGAAGCGGCGGCGTTGCAGGACCGGGATTCGCATCCGGAGCATGCTGGTGCCGGCCCTGAAGGCCGTCAAGTCATCCGCTGCGTCTGAGGCACAGCGGCAGGGCGAGAGCGGACAACACCGCCATCAGCAGGAAGCCGCCGGCCCCCAGCCGCGCGTACAGCACGCCGGACGACAGGGTCAGGAGCGCCGTGAGGAGTCCCGGCGCGAGCGCGTAGACCGCCTGCCCCGTGGCGGCGAGATGCGGGGGCACGACGGCGCCCAGGACACGCATGCAGGCGAGATGCAGCAGCGCGAACGTCAACCCATGCAGCGGCTGCACGACCGCGAGCGCCCAGGGGTCGGCCGAGGTCGCCATCACGATCCATCGCACGATCGCCGCCCCGGCCGCGATCGCGGCGGCACCGCGCGGTCCCAGCGCATCGACCAGGCGAGGACCGATCAGGAAGAAGACGATCACCTCGGCCACGACCGCTTCCGACCACAGGACGCTGATCGTGGCCGGACCGATGCCGGACGCATTCCATCGGATGACCGCGAAGGCGTCATGCATGGCATGGCTGCCGAAGACCAGCGCCGCGATCAGCACCATGCGGCGGAACTGGACGATCGCCATGAGTTCCTTGAAGGCGCCGAAGGATGACGGTTCGGCGGTGACACTGTTCCTGTCACCGGGCGTCGGCAACAGCACGGTGCTTGCCGCCGCGGCCACGAGCAGGCCCCCCTGCATCCAGGCGATCGAGGTGAGCGCCGTCCACCCTATCACCTGCCCGGCGACCAGAGTTCCCACCACGAAGGCCAGCGATGCCGAACCTCTTACCCAGCCGTACTCGAAGCCCGCGGCGCGCGATTTCGAGGCGCCCAGCGCCAGGGCGTCGGCCAGCGAGGTGGTCGGTGTCAGCGCGGCTTCATGGCAGAGCCGCGCGACCAGGAGGATCCAGAAACCACTGAGCCACGGAAGCCCGAAGGCCAGGCACGCCGCGAACGCGGCCGACGCAGCGAGGACCTGCCGCAACCGCTGCAAGCGATCGGCGACTCGCCCCGCAACCGGTCCGGCGCCCAGGCGGACGATCGTGCCCAACCCCAGCAGGAGACCGATCTGTTCCGGCGACATCCCCCGCGCTTCGAAGAAACGCGGCCAGAACGGCGACGCCACGCCGAAGGCCGCGTACAGCAGCGCGTAGAGCAGGATGAACGACCGCAACGCATGGGGCCGGGCGGACACCCTCAGGCACCTCCCCCCAGGTAGGTGAGCAGGTGCAGCACGAGGCCGATCACCCCGCCCACGATCGTGCCGTTGACGCGGATGGCCTGCAGGTCCTTGCCGATGTTCAGCTCGATCTGGTCGGCCATCTCGCGGCCATCCCACGCGCGCACCGTGTCGCGCACATGGCGGGCCAGGAAGTCGGCGAACTCCGGCGCGAGCCGGGTGGCGGCGTCTTCCAGCTGCGAGCGCAGCGCCTGGCGCAGCTGCGGGTCGCGCGTGAGTTGCTCGCCGAGCCAGGTGCCGCCGGCGGCGACGCTCTGGTGGAACACCGACTGCGGATCGCGCAGGTCCCGGGCCAGCCAGGCCTTGAGCGAGCCCCACAGGCCGCCGACGTAGCTGCCGAAGGTTTCGTCGCTCAGCAGGTACTGCTTGATGTCCTCGCCGCGCGCCTGCAACGCCGGGTCGGACTGCAGCCGCAGCACGAAATCGCGCACCCACTGGTCGAACAGCTGCCGGTACTCGTGCGCCGGATTGGCGCGGATGCTCTCCAGCCGGCCGGCCACGGCGTCGCCGAGGGCGGTCGCCACGTTCTGCGCGATCCATTGCCGGGGCAGGATCTTCTGCTTGCGCGGATGCTCCTGGCTCAGCCAGTCGATCACCTGCGTGGCCATCCAGGCGCGTGTCTCGGGGCGGTCCATCAGCCGCAGCGCGCGGTCCAGCGCCTGCTCCAGCAACTCGTCGTGGCGGCCGTCGCGGGTCAGCGCATCGAGGACGCCGCGCAGCGAGCCGGTCAGGTCCACGCCCTTGAACACCTCGCGCGCGGCCTCGCGCATGAGCTGTTCGATGCGGGCGTCCTCGACCAGGTGGAGTGCGCCCTCCGTGGCGCGCGCCAGGTAGGTGCCGAGGCGCTGCGCATTGGCCGGCTCGGTCAGCCAGTCGGCGACGTATTGCGAAGGATCGTGCCGGCGGATCAGTCCGACCAGCGTGTGCGGGGCCAGGAACTTCTCCTTCATGAAGGCGGAGAGGTTGTCGGCGATGCGGTCCTTGCTGCGCGGGATGACGTCGGTGTGCGCCGTGATGAAGGGGATGCCGGTGGGGATTCGCCGGAACAGCGCGTTCACCGCGAACCAGTCCGCCAGCCCGCCCACCATCGCCGCCTCGGCGATCGCGCGCAGGGCCAGCACCCACGGGTTCGGTGCGACCAGCATGGTGGCCACGAAGATGCATGCGGCCAGAGCCAGCAGCAAGCCGGCCGTGCGCTTGGCGTACGCGAGTTCCTGCCGTTTGTGCTCCACGATGCCCTTCCGGTGCGGTGATGTACGACGCATCGGATGATGCCCGCTGAGCCACCTCGCACGATGGCTTTGCCCTATCCTGGCCTTCAATCCACCGCTTTCGTGAAGGAACGCCCATGCAGGAAAAGTCAGCTGATCCGCATCCGCTCAGCGACCTCGCCTACGACTGGATCACGCTGATCCAGAACAAGGCCCAGGCGCTGATCGCCTACGACCAGTACATCAAGGATGCGGAAGCCGCGAAGTCGCCGGAATGCGTGGCGTTCTTCCGCAAGGTCCACGACACCGACAAGGCTCAGCTTGCCGAAGCGAAGCAGCACCTCATCGCGGTGCTGCAGGGCAGGATGGGCTCGCCGCCGAAGGACACGAGCAAATCTTGAATGTTGAAAGCTGCTGTAAGCAGCTCACCACGCGGCTCCTGCTCTGGCATACCGTGACATACCCTGTGCTCGAGAGTCCGTCATGCTGTATGCGACCCGGAGGTTCATTCCCCTCTTCGTGACATTGCTCTTCGCCGGTTGCGGCGGCGGCGGTGGAGGCGGAACGAGTGGCGGCGCGACCAACGGCGCCCCTCTGGCCGTCGCGCAGCGCAACACGGCGCAAGGGTTCTGGACCGGGCCGACATCGGCCAACCAGCACGCGGCCATCCTCGTCCTGGAAGACGGCGAGGTCTGGGGCCTGTATTCGGAAGCGGGCGTCCCCGTCGGCGCGATCCAGGGCCAGCTGTCCGGCAACGGCGTCAGCATCAGCGGCAGCGTCCGCGACTTCCGGATCGGCAGTCCGCTGACCCAGGACGCATCGGTGAGCGGCGGCGTCACCGAGCGCAGCACGATGGATGCCGTGCTGCAGAGCGGGCAAGGCACGACGCGGGCCCTGCTGGCCTACGACACGAGCTACGACCGTCCGGCTTCCCTCGCCCAGCTGGCCGGGACGTACGAGTTCGGCGCGAACACGCTCACGATCAACGCGGACGGCACCTTCAACCTCACCAGCGGCGGGTGCACGCAGGCCGGCCGCTTCACGCCTCGCCCTTCGGGCAAGAACGTGTTCGACCTGGCGAACCGGTTCTCGGGCGCGGGCTGCGGCGAATTCGATGGCACCTCCATGAACGGCGTCGGTGTCCTCGATGCAGGCGCGCTCGCCGCGATGATGGTCGTGCCGGACCGGACCGGCGGGTTCTTCATGCTGGCGCCCAAGGTCGTACCGGCTCCCACTGCCGCTCCGAGTGCAGCGCCGGCACCTGCACCGGCACCTGCGCCGGCACCTGCACCGGCTCCCACACCGGCTCCCACGCCGGCTCCGACACCCGCTCCCACACCGGCTCCCGCACCCACGCCAGCGCCAACGCCGGCACCCGCTCCGACGCCGGCGCCGGCCCCGACTCCAGCGCCCGCTCCCACCCCGGCACCGGCAC
>JAEWBU010000151.1 GCA_023390985.1 Pseudomonadota bacterium | reverse complement strand
CTTGGCGAAGCCACCAACGCGCCGCCGCTGCTTCCCCAGCTCACTTTCGCACCCGAGAAGCTTGCCGCGCTGCAGCAGGCCTACCTCAAGGAAGCCGCCGAGCTGTGGAACCACGGCCTGCTGGGCGCGACCGGGCGCGACAAGCGCTTCGCCGACCAGGCCTGGAGCGCCAATCCGGTTTCGGCGTTCAGCGCCGCGACGTACCTGCTCAACGGCCGCACGCTGCTCGCCCTGGTCGAAGCGGCGGACACCGACGCCAAGACCAAGGCCCGGCTGCGCTTCGCGGTCGAGCAGTGGATGGCGGCCTCCGCGCCCAGCAACTTCCTGGTGCTCAACGCCGAGGCGCAGAAGAAGGCGATCGAGACGCGCGGTGAATCCATCGCGCGCGGCATGCAGAACCTGCTGGCCGACATCCAGCAGGGCCACGTGTCGATGACGGACGAGAGCCAGTTCGAGGTGGGCCGCAACGTCGCCACCACCGAAGGCGCGGTGGTCTTCGAGAATGACCTCATCCAGCTGATCGAATACAAGCCCAGCACGGCCAAGGTGTATGAGCGGCCGTTCCTGGTGGTGCCGCCGTGCATCAACAAGTTCTACATCCTTGATTTGCAGCCGGAGAACTCGCTGGTCAAGCACCTGGTCGACCAGGGCCATCGCACCTTCGTGGTGAGCTGGCGCAACCCCGACGCCGCGCTGGAGGACAAGACCTGGGACGACTACGTGGGCGAGGGCGCGCTGGAGGCGATCCGCGTTGCCCAGGAGATCAGCGGTTCGAAACAGATCAACGCGCTGGGTTTCTGCGTCGGCGGCACCATCCTCGGCACCGCGCTGGCGGTGCTGGCCGCGCGCAAGGAAAAGCCGGTGGCTTCCGCGACGCTGCTGACCACGCTGCTGGACTTCTCCGAGACCGGCGTGCTGGATCTCTTCATCGACGAGAACTTCGTCAGGCTGCGCGAGATGCAGATGGGCCAGAAGGGCCTGCTCAAGGGGCAGGAGCTGGCCTCCACCTTCAGCTTCCTGCGGCCCAACGACCTGGTGTGGAACTACGTCGTGGGCAACTACCTGAAGGGCGAGACGCCGCCGCCGTTCGACCTGCTGTACTGGAACAGCGACTCGACCAACCTGCCGGGCCCGATGTACGCCTGGTACCTGCGCAACACCTACTTCGAGAACAACCTCGTCAAGCCGGGCAAGGTGACCGTGTGCGGCGAGAAGATCGATTTCCGCAAGGTCGACCTGCCGGTCTACATCTACGGTTCGCGCGAGGACCACATCGTGCCGATCGAGGGCGCGTACGCCAGCGTGCAACACCTGCCGGGCAGGAAGCGCTTCGTGATGGGGGCTTCCGGGCACATCGCCGGCGTGATCAATCCGCCCGCGAAGAAGAAGCGTTCGTTCTGGACCAACGAGCAGCTGCCGAAGACCCACGCCGAGTGGGCGCAGGGCGCGACCGAGCACCCCGGCAGCTGGTGGACCGACTGGATGTCCTGGCTCAAGCCGCTCGCCGGCAAGCAGGTGCCCGCGCCCAAGCGCTACGGCAAGGGCGCCGCATACTCCGCCATCGAACCCGCGCCGGGCCGCTACGTGAAGGCCAAGGCCTGATCCCCCCATACCCACCGAAGGAGACCTCCATGGAAGACATCGTCATCGTCTCGGCCGTCCGCACCGCCGTCGGCAAGTTCGGCGGCTCGCTCGCCAAGATCCCCGCGACCGAGCTCGGCTCCATCGCCATCAAGGAAGCGCTGGCGCGCGCCAAGGTCGATCCGTCCCAGGTGGGCGAAGTCATCATGGGCCAGGTGCTGGCCGCCGGCGCGGGCCAGAACCCCGCGCGCCAGGCCTCGCTCAAGGCCGGGCTGCCCAAGGAAGTGCCGGCGCTGACGATCAACGCGGTGTGCGGCTCGGGCCTGAAGGCCGTGATGCTGGCCGCGCAGGCGGTCGCCTGGGGCGACAGCGAGATCGTGGTGGCCGGCGGGCAGGAGAACATGAGCGCCGCGCCGCACGTGCTGCTGAACTCGCGCGACGGCCAGCGCATGGGCGACTGGAAGATGATCGATTCGATGATCGTCGACGGCCTGTGGGACGTCTACAACCAGTACCACATGGGCATCACCGCCGAGAACGTGGCCAAGCAGTACGGCATCGACCGCGGCGCGCAGGACGCGCTGGCGCTGGCCAGCCAGCAGAAGGCCGCTGCCGCTCAGGAAGCCGGCAAGTTCAAGGACGAGATCGTGCCGGTCTCCATCCCGCAGAAGAAGGGCGATCCCGTTGTCTTCGCCCAGGACGAGTTCATCAACAAGAAGACCAGCGCCGAGGCGCTGGCCGGCCTGCGGCCCGCGTTCGACAAGGCCGGCAGCGTGACGGCCGGCAATGCCTCGGGCATCAACGACGGCGCCGCCGCGCTGGTGGTGATGTCGGCGAAGAAGGCCGCCGCGCTGGGCCTCAAGCCCCTCGCGCGCATCGCCGCCTTCGGCACCTCGGGCCTGGATCCCGCGACCATGGGCATGGGCCCGGTGCCCGCCAGCCGCAAGGCGCTGCAGCGCGCCGGCTGGAACGTGCAGGACGTCAACCTGTTCGAGCTCAACGAGGCTTTCGCGGCGCAGGCCTGCGCGGTGAACAAGGAGCTGGGCATCGACCCCGCCAAGGTCAACGTCAACGGTGGCGCCATCGCCATCGGCCATCCCATCGGCGCGTCTGGCGCGCGCATCCTGGTCACGCTGCTGCACGAGATGCAGCGCCGCGAAGCGAAGAAGGGCCTGGCCGCGCTGTGCATCGGCGGCGGCATGGGGGTTTCCCTCGCCGTCGAAGCAGCCTGATTGGCTAGAGTGGTCAAGACAACCTAAGGAGAACACATGGCCCAGAAAGTCGCGTACGTCACGGGTGGCATGGGTGGCATCGGCACCGCCATCTGCCAGCGCCTGCACAAGGAAGGCTTCAAGGTCATCGCGGGTTGCGGTCCCACCCGCGACTTCAACAAGTGGCTCGACGAGCAGAAGGCCAAGGGCTTCACCTTCTACGCTTCGGTCGGCAATGTCGGCGAGTGGGACTCCACGGTCGAGGCCTTCGGCAAGGCCAAGGCCGAGCACGGTGCCATCGACGTGCTGGTCAACAACGCCGGCATCACGCGCGACCGCATGTTCCTGAAGATGACCCGGGAGGACTGGGACGCGGTCATCGAGACCAACCTCAACTCCATGTTCAACGTCACCAAGCAGGTGGTGGGCGACATGGTCGAGCGGGGCTGGGGCCGCATCATCAACATCTCGTCCGTGAACGGCGAGAAGGGCCAGGCCGGCCAGACCAACTACTCGGCGGCCAAGGCCGGCATGCACGGCTTCACCATGGCGCTGGCGCAGGAGCTGGCCAACAAGGGCGTGACGGTCAACACCGTGAGCCCGGGCTACATCGGCACCGACATGGTCAAGGCGATCCGGCAGGACGTGCTGGACAAGATCGTCGGCACCATCCCGGTCAAGCGCCTGGGCGAGCCCAGCGAGATCGCTTCCATCATCGCGTGGCTGGCCTCGGAGGAGAGCGGCTACTCGACCGGGGCCGACTTCTCGGTCAACGGTGGTCTGCACATGGGCTGAGCTTCGCGGCCCAGCTGGAACGAGAGGCCCGCGACTGCGGGCCTTTTCTTTTCCTACGCCAGATCTTCGATCACCAGCCGCCGGTAGTACTGCGCGTGCGAGGGCCGATGGTCGCGCAGCGCGGCCATCACCTGCTCGCTGTCGTGCTCGCGCGAGACGTGGATCAGCAGCCCGTGGTGGCCCTGCGCGGAAAGTTCGGAGAAGCGCCGCACGGTGTCGGCTTCGGTGCCGGCCGACGGCAGGGGGATGTCGGCGTTGCCGACGGTGCGGGCCACGTCGCGCATCATGGCCTCGGGCGTGATGAGGCTGATGTCGTCCTCCGGGATCCTGGCGTCGACCAGCGCGCGGGCCGCGGCACGCGCCTCGTTCTCGCCGGCGAACATGGCCACGATGTGGCCCGTCGGGTAGAACTGGCCGCCGAGGTTGAGCATGTCCTTGCTGAGCTGGAAGTTCTTCATGGCGCCTTTCGTGTCTTGCGATTCCAACCGGACCATTGCAGCGCGGCTGCAGAAGAAGCGGTGTCGGCTCGAGAGGCCTGACCCTGTAGGAAGGCTCCCCAGTTGGCCTAAGCTTGAAACCGCATGCAAGAAGACACCGCTTCCTGGTACGACCGCCACGTGGTCCCCTGGCTGCTGGACTTCGCCTGCGGCCTGCCGATCATCTCGGCCCAGCGCCGGCAGGTGATCCCGCGGGCGGCCGGGCGCGTGCTGGAGATCGGCATCGGCACGGGGCTCAACCTGCGCTTCTACGACCGAACCAAGGTCCAGGCACTGGTGGGCATCGACCCGGCGCAGCAGATGCACCGGCTCGCGCAACGGCGCAGCCAACGCGCCGGGTTGCCGGTCGAACTGCGCCGCCTCACGGCGGAGCGGTTGCCGCTCGACTCGGGCTCTTTCGATTGCGTGGTCTGCACCTACACGCTGTGCTCGGTGAACGATCCGATGGCGGCCCTGGCCGAGATGCGGCGCGTGCTGCGGCCCGGCGGGCGGCTGCTGTTCGCGGAGCACGGCCTGGCGCCGGACCCGAACGTCGCGCGATGGCAGCACAAGCTGGAGCCGTACTGGTCACGCATCGCGGGCGGCTGCCACCTCACGCGTGACGTGCCGCTGCTGCTGCGCGACGCGGGCTTCCGCGCCGACCCCGAGCGCGCGTACATCGCACGGCCGAAGGCATTCGGCTACAACTTCTGGGGCGAGGCGACCGCAGCATGACCACGATGAAGATCGGCGATCTCGCCAAGGCGGCCCGCACGCAGGTCGAGACCATCCGCTACTACGAGCGCGAAGGCCTCCTGCCGGAGCCCGCGCGCACCGAGTCCAACTACCGCACCTATGGCCGGGAGCACCTGCAGCGGCTGGCCTTCATCCGGCACTGCCGCTCGCTGGACATGACGCTGGAGGAGATCCGCGCGCTGCTGCGCTTCAAGGACGACCCGGCCGGCAACTGCGAATCGGTGAACGGGTTGCTCGACGAGCACATCGGCCACGTGGCCGAGCGCATCCGCGAATTGAAGCGCCTGCAGGCCGAGCTCAAGCAGCTGCGCGCGCAGTGCGACGCGGCGGGCGCGGCCTGCGGCATCCTCGAAAGCCTGGACAAGGACGCGAAGGAAAGCGCGGCGGTGCCGGTCGGCCAGGCGGGGCACGTGGGCGGGTCGCATCGCCGCCACTGAGCGGTCGACCGCTTGACTCTGTAGCGGCTTCAGGGTTTTCAATGGCGAAAACGTCAAGGAGAGACCCACGAATGTCCGCCCACTGCTGTGCCCCTTCCCAGCCCGCCGTCGATCCGCGCTACCGCAAGGCGCTGTGGATCGCGCTCATCGTCAACGCCGCCATGTTCGTCGCCGAGATCGCCGCGGCCACCAGCTCCGGTTCGGTGTCGCTGCTGGCCGACTCGATCGACTTCTTCGGCGACGCCGCCAACTACGGCCTGTCGCTGGCCGTGCTGGGCATGGCGATGACCGCGCGCTCCAGGGCCGCGCTGGTCAAGGCGCTGTGCATGGGCGCCTTCGGCGTGTTCGTGCTCGGCCGCGCCGCCTGGTCGTTCACCACCGGCGTGGCGCCCGAGGCGATCACCATGGGCGCGATCGGTTTCCTGGCGCTGGCCGCCAACCTCGGCGTGGCCTGGCTGCTGTACGCGCACCGCACCGGCGATTCCAACATGCGCTCGGCCTGGATCTGCTCGCGCAACGACGCGGTCGGCAACGTCGCCGTGATGCTGGCCGCGGCCGGCGTGTTCGGCACCGGCTCGGCCTGGCCCGACCTGCTGGTCGCCACGCTGATGGCCGTGCTGGCGATCACGGGCGCGGCCAGCGTGCTGAAGCAGGCGCGCGGCGAGCTGCGGCACGAACGCCGGCATGCGGCGGTGAGGACGAGATGAGTGCCCTTCGTTGCACGATCCATGCTTGACCTTGCCACTGCGGCAAGGTTCATGATGCGTCCGATGTCGATCTTCCGTCTCCTCGTCGCCTGGCTCGTCCTGGCCGCGCTGCCCCTGCAGGGCGTGGCGGCCGCGTCGATGCTGCACTGCGACCAGGCCGCCGCCGCGGTCGCGCAAGCGGCCGTGCACGAGGAGCATGCGGACCACGATCACGGCCATCACCAGGCCTCGGCCCATGAAGGCCATGCCGCGGACCCCGCAGACACCGGTGCCTCGGGGCACGGCGGCCACAAGTGCCCGATCTGCGCCTTGTGCCAGCTCGCGGCGATTCCCGAAACCACGCCCGTGCTCCCCTGGGCGGACTCCCGCTCGACGAACCTCCCGCAGCCGCGCGTGCCGGCGCTGACCCGCGCCCCGCCACGCCCCGACAAACCCCCTCGCGCCTGAGCGGCCGCCCGGTCCCGGCACCGCCGGGGCGGGCCGCCGCATTTCCGTTCCGGACCTGATCACGCGGGAGCGCCCGCGGGTCGGCGATCGCCACGAACGACATCCCGCGAGGTTTCCATGTCAATTTCCGCAAGAACGCTTTTCGCAAGCCTGCCCGCGCTGGCGGCGAGCCTCCATGCCGCGGCCCAGGCGCCGCGGCCGGAGCCGCCCGCGAGCGCACCCGTCGCGCCCGCTTACCGCTCGGCCTTCGAGAACTACCGGCCCTTCGCCGCCGAAGAGGTCCAGGACTGGCGCCGCAGCAACGACACCGTGCGCGAGATCGGCGGCTGGCGCACCTACGCCCGCGAGATGCAGGGCGCGGCCCCGCCGAAGGCGCCGGCCGCGTCGCAACTCAAGGCGGCAGATCCTCACGCGGGGCACCACTGATGGGCGCGCATCGCATGAGCCGCCTGCCGGCGGTGGGCACGGCCGCGCTGGTGCTCGCCGGTTGCGCGGCGCCGAACATGGATTCCGCGCTGCGCGAGGCGAACGAGAGGGCGTCGGCCCTGTCCAGCGGAGCCAACGCGACGCTGGCGCGCGACGAATCGCAACGCGCCGCTTCCGCGCAACTCGCGACCGACCTCCTCAAGGAGCCGCTGTCGATGGACGGCGCGGCCAGGCTCGCGCTCGCCAACAGCCCCGCCTTCCAGGCAGCCCTGGCGCAAGGCTGGGGCGAGATCGCGCAGGCGCGGCAGCGCGGCCTGCCGGGCGGCGTGGTGTTCTCCTTCGAACGGCTGCGCGAAGGCGCGGACCTGGAGTTCGGCAGGCTGCTCTCGGTCGGCCTGTTCGACCTGATCACGCTGCCCCAGCGGCTGTCGGTCTCGCGCGTCGAGTCCGAGCAGGCGCGCGTGCGACTGGCCGGCACCGTTGTCGACCAGGTGGCCGCGGCGAAGCAGGCCTGGGTGAAGGCCGTGGCCGCGCGCGAGGTCGCGGCCTACGCCACGCAGGTGCAGGAAGCGGCCGAGGCCAGCGCGGAACTTGCCCGCCGCATGCAGCAGGTCGGCAACTTCAGCAAGCTGCAGGCCGCGCGCCAGCATGTGTTCTACGGCGATGCCTCGGCTCGACTCGCGGCGGCGCGGCAGTCCACGGTCGCCTCTCGCGAGGCGCTCGTGCGCCAGCTGGGCCTGACCGACGAACAGGCGCAGGCGCTGAAACTGCCGGACCGCCTGCCGGACCTGCCCGCGTCGCCACGGCCGGCGTCCGACATCTCACAAGCGCTGGGCGCCCAGCGACTCGACGCGCGGCTCGCCCGCCTGGAACTGGAAGCCGCCGGACGCTCGCGCGGCGTGGACCTGGTCTCCGCGCTGACCGACGTGGAACTCGGCGCGCGCCGCGACACGCGCTTCGAAGGCAACGGCGAGCGCTCCACCACGCGCGGCTGGGAGCTGGACGTGCGGCTGCCGTTGTTCGACTGGGGCGCCACGCGGCGCGCCGCGCTGGACGCTCGCTCACTGGCTGCCGTCAACCGCTACGAAGCGGTCGCGCGCGGCGCCACCTCGCAGGCGCGCGAGAGCTATTCGGCCTACCGTACGGCCTACGACCAGGCCCGCCACCAGCGCGACGAGATGCTGCCGCTGCGCAAGACGATCTCGGAAGAGAACCTGCTTCGCTACAACGGCATGCTGATCGGCGTGTTCGAGCTGCTGGCCGATGCGCGCGAGCAGGTCTCGGGCGTCATCACCGCGATCGAGTCGCAGCGCGATTTCTGGCTGGCCGACGCGGCGCTTTCCTCCACCCTGATCGGCAGGCCGGAAGCCGCGCATTGAAACGCGAGGACCCCATGAATCCGAATCCGAGAAGAAGTTTCCTGGCGGGCTTCGGCGCCATCGCCGGCGCGGTGAGCGCGGCCTCGGTCAGCAAGGTGGCGATGGCCGCCTTGCCCGAGCCCGTCATCCAGTCCACGCCCGACACGGCCGGCCCGCTGGCGCCGGGCACGGGCCGTGCCTACAACCCCGTCGTCACCCTCAATGGATGGACCGCGCCCTGGCGCATGAACAACGGCGTCAAGGAATTCCACCTGGTCGCCGAGCCGGTGGTGCGCGAGATGGCGCCCGGCTTCAAGGCCCACCTGTGGGGCTACAACGGCCAGTCGCCCGGGCCGACCATCGAGGTGGTGGAAGGCGACCGCGTTCGCATCTTCGTGACCAACAAGCTGCCCGAGCACACCAGCATCCACTGGCACGGCCAGCGCCTGCCCAACGGCATGGACGGCGTCACCGGCCTCACGCAAAGGGGCATCCAGCCCGGCAAGACGTTCGTGTACGAATTCGTCGCGCGCCGGCCCGGCACCTTCATGTACCACCCGCATGCCGACGAGATGACGCAGATGGCGATGGGGATGATGGGCTTCTGGGTCACGCACCCGAAGGGCAGGCATCCGCTGATCGAGGAGGTGGACCGCGACTTCGTGTTCCTGCTGAACGCGTACGACATCGAGCCGGGCGCCTACACGCCGAAGATCATGACGATGCTGGACTTCAACCTCTGGACCTTCAACAGCCGGGTGTTCCCCGGCATCGATTCGATGAACGTGCGCCGCGGTGACAAGGTGCGCATCCGGGTCGGCAACCTCACGATGACCAACCACCCGATGCACATCCACGGCCACGAGTTCTTCGTCACCGGCACCGACGGCGGCCCCACGCCCAGGGCCGCGCGCTGGCCGGAGGTGTCGGCCGACATCGCGGTGGGCCAGATGCGGCAGCTGGAGTTCGTGGCGGACGAGGAGGGCGACTGGGCCTTCCACTGCCACAAGAGCCACCACACCATGAACGCCAAGGGCCACGACGAGCCCACCATGATCGGCGTCGACCACCGCGAGGTGGCGAAGAAGATCTCGAAGCTCGTCCCCGACTACATGGTGATGGGCGAGCGCGGCATGGCCGACATGGGCGAGATGGAGATGCCGCTGCCGGACAACACGGCGCCGATGATGACCGGCGAAGGCCCGTTCGGCGGCATCGAGATGGGCGGCATGTTCACCACGGTGAAGGTGCGCCGCGACCAGAAGCGTGGCGACTACTCCGATCCGGGCTGGTTCAAGCATCCCGCGGGCACGATCGCCTACGAGTTCACGGGACAGCTGCCCGAGCCGGCGCGCGCCGCGCCGGGCGAATCCGCCACGAAGAAGGACGTCGAAGTGCGTGTCCGCAGAGCCGCATCCGGTGGCCACGAAGGCCGTCACTGACAGCAGATCCCATGAAGCAAGCAGGAAGCCAGAGCATGAAATCCAGACTGAACCACGCCCTGTTCGCGATCGCCCTCGGCGGCGCGCTGGCGTTCCCCGCCTGGGCCGCGAACGACTTCGCCGACGGCGAGGTCCGCAAGGTCGACAAGTCCGCGGGCAAGATCACGCTCAAGCACGGCGAGATCAAGAGCCTCGACATGCCGCCGATGACCATGGTGTTCTCGGTCCCCGACAAGGCGCTGCTCGACAAGGTGAAGGCAGGCGACAAGGTCCAGTTCCGCGCCGCCAACCAGGACGGGCGGCTGACGGTCACGGAGATCCAGGCGGGAAAGTAAGCCCCGCCCCGTCATTCCCGCGAAGGCGGGAATCCAGTGCTCCCATCCGCGTATGCAGATGGATGCTCTGGGTCCCCGCCTCCGCGGGGACGACGGGACGCGATCACGCCACCTTGCGCACCGGCGCCTTGCCGTTCATCCCGCTTTCCAGGTCGTCGAGGATGGGACAGTCCGGCCGCTCGTCGCCGTGGCAGCAGTGCATCAGGTTGCGCAGCGTCTTGCGCATCGCTTCCAGTTCCTTGATCTTGCGCTCGAGTTCCTCGACGTGCTGCGCGGCCAGCTTCTTGACGTTGGCGCTGGAGCGGCGGCGGTCCTGCCACAGCTTGAGCAGCTCGGCGATCTCGGGGATGGAGAAGCCCAGGTCGCGCGAGCGCTTGATGAACTGCAGCGTGTGGACCTCGTTGTCGGTGTACACGCGGTAGCCCGACTCGGTGCGGTGCACCTTGGGCAAGAGGCCCAGCGACTCGTAGTGCCGCACCATCTTCGGCGTGACGGAGGCGCGTTCGGCGGCCTCGCCGATGTTGAATCCGGTGGCGATCGTCGTGTTCATGCGGCGGTTCCTTTCCAGCGGCGCAGGGCCAGGGCGTTGGTGACCACGCTCACCGAGGAGAACGCCATCGCGGCGCCGGCGAGCATGGGGTTGAGCAGGCCGAAAGCGGCGAGCGGGATGCCCACCACGTTGTAGACGAAGGCCCAGAACAGGTTCTGGCGGATCTTGGCGTAGGTGCGGCGCGAGATGTCGATCGCGTCGGCCACCAGGCGCGGGTCGCCGCGCATCAGCGTGACGCCGGCCGCG
>JAEWBU010000140.1 GCA_023390985.1 Pseudomonadota bacterium | reverse complement strand
CCGTGGCCAGCACGGCCGTGGTGCGCGACAGGAAGTTGGCGCTGCCCGAGGCGCCGAACAGGCTGCCCGAGCTGCCGCTGCCGAAGGCCGCGCCCATGTCGGCGCCCTTGCCGTGCTGGATGAGGATGAGGCCGATCATGCCCAGCGCCGTCAGGATCTGGACGGCCAGGACGAGGGTGAGGATCACGTTCATTGTTTTGTCGCTCCGGGGAACTTGGGTGGCGAAGGCGCTCAGCGCGCCGCCGCGATGATCTGCAGGAAGTCGGCGGCCTTGAGCGAGGCGCCGCCGATGAGCCCGCCGTCGATGTCGGGCTGGGCCAGCAGGCTCGCCGCGTTGGCCGCGTTCATGCTGCCGCCGTAGAGGATGTGCACGCGGTCCGCATGCTCGGTGGCGGCCTGCAGCTGCGCGCGCAGCACCTGGTGCACCGCCTGCGCCTGCTCGGGCGTGGCGGTCTTGCCGGTGCCGATGGCCCACACGGGCTCGTACGCGACCACGATCTCGCTGATGCAATGCCCGTTGGTGTGGATCACCGAGGCCAGCTGGCGCTTGACCACCAGTTCGGTCTGCCCGGCCTCGCGCTCGGCCAGCGTTTCGCCGACGCACACGATGGGGGTGATGCCATGCGCGAGCGCCGCCTTGGCCTTGTCGGCCACCAGCTGGTCGGACTCGCCGTGGTACTGGCGCCGCTCGGAATGGCCGACGATGGCGTAGCGCGCGCCGAACTCCTTGAGCATGGCGGCGGACACCTCGCCGGTGAACGCGCCCTGCTCGTGCTTCGACACGTCCTGCGCGCCGAGCTCCAGCGCGCTGCCGTGCCTGAGCATCTGCACCTGCGCCAGGTACGGGGCGGGGACGCAGACCGCCACCTGGCAGGCCGCGTCCTTCATCCCGGCGACCACGGCGCGCACCAGCGCGTCGTTGGCGGCGATGCCGCCGTTCATCTTCCAGTTGCCGGCGATCAGCTTCTTTTGGGGCATGGACTTTCTGTGGGAACTCACCAGGTCAGGACGATCTTGCCGATGTGCTGGTTGGACTCCATCAGCGCGTGGGCCTGCGCGGCGTCGGCGGCCGCGAAGGTCGAATGGATCACCGGCCGCACGGCCATGGATTCCAGCAGCGGCCACACCTTCTCGCGCAGCGAGGCGGCGATGGCGGCCTTGAACGCCACCGGCCGCGGCCGCAGCGTGGAACCGGTGATGACCAGCCGGCGCCGCAGCACCAGGCCGGCATTGAACTCGGACTTGACGCCGCCCTGCACCGCGATGATGACCAGCCGGCCGTCCTCGGCGAGGCATTCCACCTCGCGCGCGACGTACGAGCCCGCCACCATGTCGAGGATGACGTCCACGCCCTTGCCGCCGGTCAGCTTCTTCGCCTCCTCGGCGAAGTCCTGCGTGCGGTAGTTGATCGCGTGGTCGGCGCCCAGCTTCAGGCAGGCGGCGCACTTGTCGTCGCTGCCGGCCGTCGCGATGACGCGCGCGCCGAACGCGCGCGCCAGCTGGATGGCCGTGACGCCGATGCCGCTGGTGCCACCCTGCACCAGCAGGGTCTCGCCCGGCTGCAGCCGGCCGCGGTCGAACACGTTGCTCCAGACGGTGAAGAAGGTCTCCGGCAGCGCGGCGGCCTCCACGTCGGACAGCCCCTGCGGCACCGGCAGGCACTGGCCGACCGGCGCGACGCACAGCTGCGCGTAACCGCCGCCCGCGACCAGCGCGCAGACCCTGTCGCCGACCTTGAAGCCGGCCTGGGCCATCGCCTGGGCGTCGCCCGAAACGATCTCGCCCGCGATCTCCAGGCCCGGGAGGTCCGAGGCGCCGGGAGGCGGCGGGTAGTGGCCGGCGCGCTGCAGCACGTCGGGGCGGTTCACGCCGCTCGCGGCGACGCGCACCAGCACTTCGCCCGGCCCCGCGACGGGGTCGGGCCGATCACCGAGGCTCAGCACCTCGGGCGCTCCGGGACGGGTGATCTCGACGGCTTTCATGGCGTCGCCTTGGCGGTTGAGCGGCCCGCTTCACGCGGGCCTGCCATCACTCCTGCGGGTCCAGCGTGGCCTGCGGCTGGGGATCGCGCGGGGGACGGTCGCCGCCGCCTTCGCCACGATCACCGCGGTCACCGCGATCGCCACGCGGCGGGCGGTCGCCACGCTCGCGGCGCTCGCGCGGCGGCTGGTCTTCCATGCCGGCCGGGCGCTCGAGCAGGGCCTTCATGGACAGCTTGACGCGGCCCTTGTCGTCGGTCTCGAGCACCTTCACGCGCACCACCTGGCCTTCGCTCAGGTAGTCGGTGACCTTCTCGACGCGCTCGTGGGCGATCTGGCTGATGTGCAGCAGGCCGTCCTTGCCGGGCAGCAGGTTGACCAGGGCGCCGAAGTCCAGCAGCTTGGTGATCGGGCCTTCGTAGACCTTGCCGATCTCCACTTCCGCGGTGATCTGCTCGATGCGCTTCTTCGCCTCGTCGGCCTTGGCGGCGTCGGTGGCGGCGATGGTGATCGTGCCGTCTTCCTCGATGTTGATCTGGCAGCCGGTCTCGTCGGTGAGGGCGCGGATGACCGAGCCACCCTTGCCGATCACGTCGCGGATCTTCTCCGGGTTGATCTTCATCGTGTAGAGCTTGGGCGCGAAGCTGCTGATCTCGGCCTTGGCCTCGCCCATCGCTTCCTGCATCTTGCCCAGGATGTGCATGC
>JAEWBU010000120.1 GCA_023390985.1 Pseudomonadota bacterium | reverse complement strand
CGCCTCGACCGCGCCTGCGGCGGCGGTGTCGGCGCCCGCCACGGATGAGCCCGCGGCGGCCCGCCCTGCCAGCCCAGCGCCCGTCGCCTCGTAGGACGAAACCCACAGAGGCGGTGGACAACTCTGTGGGAAAGCCTTGTGTGCGCGAGGCAACCTTGCGTGGATATTCGCTTCCGACAATTTGCCTAAAAAATAGGCAAACGGTCCGCGGGACGCGGGCGGGTGCTCACCAACTCCCGGTCACGTTGCAAACGTGCCACCCTCAGCGGCAGCGCGGCCGAGCTACCGCTCCTGTCCTACAGCCGAGCCTTCGCCGGGCGGCCACCATGAAGGCTCGCCTCAGCAAGGAGAAGTAGTCCATGGAAGACCAGCACATCGACATCGACCCGCGACCGATGATCGAACGCAAGCGCGGCCTCGCCGGCCTCCTGCAGCGCCTGCGCGCGGGCCAGCAGCCACCGGCGCCGTTCCGCGACAGCGACTTCGACAACGTGGAGTGGGGCCGCAGCGCCTTCGACGCGCAGCCGGGTACGGCCGAGTAGCGGCCGCGTCAGTCGAGCAGCACCGTGAGCAGCACGCCCAGGCCCGGCGCCAGCGACAGCACGACGATGAGCGCCCACAGGCCCAGCCCGCCCGGCTGCCGGTCCTCGACGGGACCGGAATCGTTCCACCAGCTGTCGCTGAAATGAGCCTGGACAGGAGTCGTCATGACGGCGATCCTCACCACGCCCGGACGCCTGCCGTGTAGGACGCGCGCGGTGGGCGAAGTCGGCGCTTTGCCTGAGCCGTGGCGATGAGCCCGACCGCAACCCCGGGGCGCGACCCCGTCTCCGAAGTGTTCGAGGCCATCGCCCAGGCCCGGCGCGCGTCGCCCGGCGGCCGGGGCGAACGCACGGTGGCCGTGCGCAGCCGCACCGGCCAGCTGATGGCCCGCTTCACGCTGGACAGCCGGGAGCAGGTGCTGGCCTTCGCCGAGCTGGTCCGGCCGCTCGGCTACCGGATGGAGCGCAGCGAAGACCAGGGCGGCGAGCGCTTCGACTTCAGCTTCGATCGCCGCGCCGCCAACGAGGCGCAGGACCATCCGAACCGCCGCTCCGGCGACTGACTCGGCGCGCCGAACGGCGCCGACAGGCGGGTGCGATGGCGCAGCGAAGAATGCTCTCGAGCAAACCCAAGGAGCAGCGATGACCGACAAGGCCCAGCCCTGGCATGCCGCCGACGAGAAGCGCAAGCCGAACCCTCCCGAAGCGAAACCCAACGCGGCGCCCATGGGCACGCACAGCCTGACCGGCGGCGGCCCCGAGGTGGGCATGCCGGCCAGGCCGCAAGGCAATGCCGGCGCCGAGCGCGGCAACCGGCCTTCCGACGTCGAGCCGGCCGGGCCCGATCCGATGGCGGAGCCGCGCGCCAACATCGGCGAGATCCTGGGCCGCAAGCCTTGACGCTCGCGCGCGCCTGCATCGCGAGGGCAGCCCTGGCCGCGGCCCTGCTCGCGCCGACCGCGCGGGCGGCCGATTGGCAGCCCGTGCCCGGCGCGCCCGATCTGGCCCTGGAGCTGGAATCGATGCAGGCCCGTGGCGCGTCGGTCACGGTGTGGGTGCGCGGATTGGCGCTGGACGCGGTCTCCCGCGTCGCCGCGCCCTTGCCGGTGGACGCGAAATGGCATCGCACGCTGGCGCGGTTGCAGCTCGACTGCCGTTCGCGCTCCGCCCAGGCGCTGGCCGTGCTCGGCTATGACGGCGCGGGCCGGCTCGTGCATTCGTCCAGCGTCCCCTCGTCACGGCAGGCGCTGCCCGGCGAGGGTGCGCTCGCGTCGCTGTTCGATGCGGCCTGCGAGCTGGCGCGCTCGCAGGCCTAGATCACATCACCAGCTGGCGCCGAACGCAGTGCGCAGTTCGGCGATCTGCGTCCCGTCGAGAGGTTGGGGCCGCGGCTGCGACAGCATCCACAGCCTGGCCGTCTCTTCCAGCTCCTCGAGCACCGCCATCGCGGCGGCCGGCGTTTCGTGCCACACGTTCGGACCGAGCCGCGAGAGCATCACGGCGCGGACGGTGGTGCCGCCCCGGCGGTAGTGCTCGATGCGCTGCGCCACGAGTTCGCCGACGGCGGGATCACCGGGCCGGTGGTACGGAATCACGGGCACATGGCCCACCTTCATCACGAAGTAGGGCGTGATGGGCGGCAGCAGTTCCTCCTGTCCCGGCTGCAGCGTGAGTGCGACGCAATGCGTGCTGTGCGTGTGGATCACGCAGCCCGCTTCGGGCGCGGCGTCGTAGATGCGCCGGTGCAGCACCAGCGTCTTGCTGGCGCGATCGCCGCTCACTTGCCGGCCCTGCGCATCGACCTTGGCGAGCGCGTCCGGTTCCAGGAAGCCGAGGCAGGCGTCGGTCGGCGTGATCAGGAAGCCGTCGGCCAGCCGAACGCTGATGTTGCCCGCGGTGGCATGCACGTAGCCGCGCTCGAACAGGCTGCGGCCCACGCGGCAGATCTCGCTGCGGGCCAGGTTCTCGTCGTTCATGCCAGCACCTCGAAGGACTTGCTGAAGAAATCGGCGGTGCCGAAGTTGCCCGACTTCAGCGCGAGGTGGACGCCGGTGCCGTCGCAAGCCTGCGCCTGCGCGAAGCACCAGGGCACGCCCGGATCGATCTGCGGCCCGATGCGCATCTGCCGCACGCCCAGCGCCTGCACCGCCGCGCCCGAGGTCTCGCCGCCCGCCACCACCAGCTGCCGCACACCTCGCTGCACCAGGCCCGCCGCCACCGTGGCCAGCGTGCGCTCGACGATCTCGCCCGCGTGCGCGCCGCCCAGCGACTGCTGCACCGCCTTCACGGCTTCCGGCGACGCGGTGGAATAGACCAGCACGGGGCGCTCACCCAGTCGCGACTCGGCCCAATGCAGCGCCTGCGCCGCGACATCCTCGCCGTTCGCGATGCGCATCGCGTCGACCTCGAACGCCGGCAGCCCGCGCGCGATGAAGTCGCGCACCTGCTGCTGCGTGGCGGTGGAACAGCTGCCCGACACCACGGCACGCGCGCCGTGCGCCGCGGGCAAGCGCGCCGCGTCGGAGGAGGGCCGCAGCCCGTGGTTAGCGGGCAGAGCGATCGCCACGCCGGAGCCGGCGACCACGAGTGGCGCATCGGCGATGGCGCGTCCCAGCGCCATCAGGTCCTGGTTGTCGACGGCATCGACGACGCCGAAGCGCACGCCTTGCGAGCGGAGCGACGCAATGCGCTCGCGGATCGCATCGCTGCCGCGCGCCACTACGGCGTGCGGCACCAGGCCCACACGCGCGCGGGTCTGCGCCTGCATCACGCGCACCAGGTTCGCGTCGGTCATCGGCGTGAGCGGGTGGTGGCGCATGCCGGACTCGCTCAGCAGCAGGTCGCCGACGAACAGGTGGCCCTGGTAGATGGTTCGGCCGTTCTCGGGAAAGGCGGGCGTCACGCAGACGAAGTCGGCGCCCAACTCGTCGGCCAGCGCCTCGGCCACTGGACCGATGTTGCCGGCCGGGGTGGAGTCGAAGGTGGAGCAGACCTTGAAGTAGAACTGGAGGCAACCGCGCTCGCGCAGCCAGCGCAACGCTTCGAGCGACTGGGCCACTGCATCGGCAGCGGGGATGGTGCGCGACTTGAGCGCGACAACGACGGCCTCCGCGTCTTCGATGGGCGCCTGCGGCACGCCGATGCTCTGCACCGCGCGCATGCCGGCGCGCACCAGGTTGTTGGCGAGATCGGTCGCGCCGGTGAAGTCGTCGGCGATGCAGCCGAGCAGCAGGGGAGGGGGACTCATGGTGCGCGACTCTAGCGCGCCGCGGCCATCCGGGCCCGCTGCGCGAACAGCGGCGAGGTGCTGCTGGCCATCGCCAGCTCGGACGCGGCGGCGGTGAGCGCCGGGCCCAGCTGCAGCATCCGCTCGGGCGTCAGCCGCTGCAGCGGCCCGGCGATGGTGATCACGCCCACCGCTTCCTGCCCGCGGCGCAGCACCGGCGCGGCCATCGCCGTCATGCCGGGCGAGTACATCTCCACGATGGTGGAAAAGCCGCGGCGCCGGTCTTCGTCCAGCAGCTTCATCAGCGCCTTGAACGTGGTCGGCGCCTTGGGCCCGAATTCCTTGGGCGAGCCGAATCCCTGCAG
>JAEWBU010000103.1 GCA_023390985.1 Pseudomonadota bacterium | reverse complement strand
TTCGCGCCCACGTCCCCGGATTTCAAGCGCTTACCTGCCCCTTCATAGGGGGAGTCTCTAGGTCAGGTGAAATGTCTGATTTAAGTCTTCAGCTCCAGCAGGCCACAAGCCAACTACCCGTTTCCAGTTATTTCGACGAGGCGCTGTTCGCACGCGAAACCGAAATGCTCTTCGCTCGCGGGCCCCGCTACGTGGGCCACGCGGCTTCGGTTCCCGAACCCGGCGACTACTACGCCCTGCCCCAGGAGGGCGAGGGGCGCGCGCTGCTGCGCACGCCCGCGGGCATCGAACTGGTCTCCAACGTCTGCCGCCACCGGCAAGCGGTGATCCTGCGCGGGAGCGGCTCGATCGCCGGCGCCGGCGCCACGGGGGGCAACATCGTGTGCCCCTTGCATCGCTGGACCTACAGCGGCGGGCACGGCAGTCCCGCCGGCACGCTGCTGGGCGCTCCGCATTTCGCGCACGACCCCTGCCTCGACCTCGACCGGTGGAAGCTGCGCGAATGGAACGGCCTGCTGTTCGAGGACACCGGCCGTGACATCGCGGCCGACCTGGCCCACATGCGCGTCGCGTCCGACCTCGACTTCTCGGGCATGGTGCTCGATCGCGTCGAGCTGCACGAGTGCGACTACAACTGGAAGACCTTCATCGAGGTCTACCTCGAGGACTACCACGTCGGTCCGTTCCATCCGGGCCTGGGCAACTTCGTGACCTGCGAAGACCTGCGCTGGGAATTCCGCGACCAGTACTCGGTGCAGACCGTGGGCGTGGCCAATCGCCTCGGCAAGGCGGGCAGCCCGGTGTACGAACGCTGGCACAGGCAGCTGCTCGACTACCGCCGGGGCGAGCCGCCCAAGTACGGCGCGATCTGGCTGACCTACTACCCGCACATCATGGTGGAGTGGTATCCGCACGTGCTGACGGTGTCCACGCTGCATCCGATCTCGCCGCAGAAGACGCTCAACATGGTGTCGTTCTTCTATCCGGAGGAGATCGCCGCGTTCGAGCGCGAGTTCGTCGAAGCCCAGCAGGCCGCCTACATGGAGACCTGCGCCGAGGACGACGAGATCGCGCTGCGCATGGACGCCGGCCGCCGCGCACTGATGCGGCGTGGCGAGAACCAGGTCGGTCCCTACCAGAGCCCCATGGAAGACGGCATGCAGCACTTCCACGAGTGGTACCGCCGCGCGATGGGCGCGACGCGTCCGCTGGCCTGATGCGGCATCGAGCGGGGCCGGTGCGCTGATGCAGGCGCTGTGGATGGTGCTGGCCTCGCTGTTCTTCGCCACCATGGCGGTGTGCGTGAAGGTGGCGGGCGCCTGGTTCAACGCGGCCGAACTGGTGTTCTACCGCGGCCTCCTGGGCATGCTGTTCATGTGGCTGATGGCGCGGCAGCAGCGCGTCTCCCTGGGCACGGCGTATCCCGGCATGCACGCCTGGCGCAGCCTGGTCGGCGTGCTGTCGCTGGGCGCCTGGTTCTATGCCATCGCCGGGCTGCCGCTGGCCACGGCGATGACGCTGAACTACATGAGCAGCGTGTGGATCGCCGCCTTCCTGGTGGGCGGCGCGCTGCTGGCCTGGAACCCGAAGTCCGGCTCGCTGCGCCAGGGGCCGCTGGCGCTCGCGGTGCTCGCGGGCTTCGCCGGCGTCGTGCTCATGCTGCGCCCCACCATCGCGCACGACCAGGCGCTGGCCGCGGTGGTCGGGCTGCTGTCGGGATTCATCGCCGCCTTCGCCTACCTGCAGGTGATGGCGCTGGGCCGCATCGGCGAACCCGAGGCCCGCACGGTCTTCTACTTCGCGGTGGGTTCGGCCTTCGCAGGCGCGATCGGCATGGCCTTCACCGGCGTGTCCGAGTGGGACTGGGCCCACGCGCTCTGGCTGCTGCCCGTGGGCCTGCTGGCCTCGCTGGGCCAGTGGTGCATGACACGCGCTTACAGCCATGGCGCCACGCTGGTGGTGGCCAATTTGCAATACTCCGGACTGGTTTTCGGCGCCGCCTACGGCCTGTGGCTGTTCGACGAGGCGATCACGGCCACCGGCTGGCTCGGCATGGGCCTGATCGTGGCCAGCGGCGTGGCCGCCACCGTGCTGCGCCAGCGCGCCGCGCCCAATTCCCCCGCCGAGGAGCATTGACCGCCATGTACACCACCCTGATCTCCGCCGAGCAGTTGCGGGCTCTGCGCTCGTCCGGCGCGCCGCTGATGCTGTTCGACTGCAGCTTCGACCTGATGAACCCGGCCGCCGGCGAGGAGCAGTACCGCCAGGCCCACATCCCGGGCGCGGTGTACGCGCACCTGGACACCGCGCTGTCCGACGAAGGCGTGGTGGAGCCCGACGGCACGCACCATCCGCACGAGGACGCCGCTTCCGGCGGCCGCCATCCCCTGCCCAGCCGCGAGAAGTTCGCGATGTGGCTCAGCAGCGTGGGCTTCGCCAACGACATGCAGGCCGTCGTGTACGACCGCCAGAACGCCAACTACTGCGGACGCCTCTGGTGGATGCTCAAGTGGGCCGGCCACGACGCGGTGGCCGTGCTCGATGGCGGGCTGCAGGCCTGGCAGGCCGCGGGCGGCGAAGTCACCGATCGCGCGGAGGCCGCGCATTTCCAGTCCAACTTCGAACTGGGCGAGCCGCTGCGGCGACTGGTCAGCGGCGACGAGGTGGCGGCGGCCCTGCCGGGCGGACGGCAGACGCTGGTGGACGCCCGCGCGCCCGCGCGCTATCGCGGCGAAGTGGAGCCGCTGGATCCGGTGGCGGGCCACATCCCCGGCGCCCTCAACCGCCCGTTCGCCCAGAACCTCGACGCGCAGGGCCGCTTCAAGTCGCCGCGGGAACTGCGCGCCGAGTTCGAGCAGCTGCTGCAGGGCCGCGATCCCGCCGGCGTGGTGCACCACTGCGGCAGCGGCGTGAGCGCGGTCCCCAATGTCATCGCCATGGAGGTCGCGGGTTTCGGTCCCACGGCCCTGTACGCGGGCAGCTGGAGCGAGTGGTGCCGCGATCCGCGGCGGCCCGTCGCCAAGGGCTGAACGAAAAAACCAAGGGCCCCGCGGGGCCCTTTCTGTTTGCAGCGTGGGGACTTCTCAGCGCCGTCCCACCGCGTCCTTCGGCGTCTTGTTCGTGCTGCCGGAGGCCGCCGCTTCTTCGGCGCGGCCCGCGCCCATCGCGGTGCCGCCCTGGCCGGATCCGAGGCCGCCTGAGAGCCCGGCGCCCGTCTGGCCAGCGGAAGTTCGGCCGGTGGCACCGGAAACGGCATCGCCGCCGGACGAGCCGGTGTGCGGTGCCGAGCCCTTGGCGCCGGAGGAGCCGCCGGGCGGGCCGTCGGGCGCCTGCGTGCGAGCCTGTTCGACGGGGTTGCCCTTGCCGGGCTGCCCCGGCGCGTTGGGGTTCGCGGTCGCACCGGTGTCGGCGCCGCGGCCGCAGGCCGACAAGGCCAGGGCCGCGAACGCCGCCAGCGCGATGGCGCGCAACTTCGTCACTTGGTGCTGGTACCCGTGGAACCGGACGAGCTGGAGGCGCCCATCGAGCCGCTGCTGCCGGAGCCGCTGGAGCCGCTCGAGCCCGCGCTGCTCGGCGAGCTGGACGAACCGGAGGAGCCGGAGCCGCTGGCGCCCATGCTGGTGGAACCGGAACCCGAGCCCGAGCTGCCGGTCGTGGAAGAGCCGCCCGGCTGCGAACTGCCGGCCGTGCTGCTGCCGCCTTCGCGGCCGCAGGCCGCCAGCGACATCGCGGCGGCGACGATGACCGCCAGAGCGGTGCCGCGGGTGAGGTGGGAAGCGTTCATCTGGAACTCCTTGGTTGGTGGTGTCAGGGACAGAGAAATGGCAGCCCACGCTGCCTGTCGACGACTCTAGGTCTGCCCAGCCGCGCAGCTGTCGTCTGTCACTGTCGAACCTTGTAGGACAGGCTCTGCCTCCCCCTGGCTCAGGAGCCGCCCGCCGGCTCAGGCCATCATCGAAGCCAGCAGTTCCTCGCGCAGAGCTTCCGGGACGGCCTGCAGTTCGCGCTTGCGCTCGCGCAGCCGCTCGCCCAGCTTCACCAGGTCGACGCCGCTGCGGCGCGCCTTGGGGAACATCTCCTCGCGCTCCTCGCGCACGTGGTGTTCGATGTACTCGCCCAGCACGGTGACCTTGGCGTCGTACAGCTCCTCATGCGGGTCCATCGAGAGGATCTGCACGATCAGGTCCTTGGCGCTCGCGTGCTCCACCTCGGCTTCGTCCATCAGGTCGTCGTCGCGGATCGCCTCGCGCACCGGCGGGTAGAACAGTTCCTCTTCGAGCTTGGCGTGGATCGTCAGCTCCATGCAGATCTGCTCGGCCAGCGCCTTGCGGCGCGCTTCCGGCGCGTCGTTGGCGGCGAGCTTGCGGTATTCCTTGAACAACTGCCGGACCGCGCGGTGGTCGGCGTCCAGCAGGTCCAGGGCGTCGTGCTTCTCCTCGCTCATGGGGCGCTCCTCGATCAGCGGCCCTTGCCGCCGCTTTCGGTGTCGGTCTTGCTGGTCTGCTTCGTGGCCGATTCGGTCGCGGCCGCGCGCGCGTCGTCGTCCTCGTTGCCGCTGCGCGAAGTGCCCGCGTCATCGGGCTGCATGTCCGTGTTGGGGGTGCGCCGCTCCTGCGGCGGCGGCTGGTCGGCCGTCGGTTTCTTCTCCGGGTCCATGGAAACTCTCCTGCTCGTGATGCTGTCGCTCCACTCTAGGCAAGCGGGGTTCCCCTGTCCTGTCAGCGTGCCTCTGCCGGTGCTGTAGGACGGCGTGCTGGCACGTCAGTGGGCGGCGTGGCTAGCGGCCGCGCTTGGCGTCCGGGTCGCTCGGGCCGTTGCGGTTCGACAGGCCGGGGCCGGGCGCCTTGCCCACCTCGCCCTCGTCGGCGCCCTGCGCGTTCCAGGTGCCGCCCGTGCGCGCGGTGTTGCCGCGCGGATGCGTCTCTTCGTCGTCGTCGAGGTTCACCGTGCCGCCGCCCATGGGCTTGTCGTCGGCCGCGCCGTGATCGCGCTCGTTGACGCCGCTCGGCGCCACCAGATCGGGCTGCCGGTCGCTGGTCAGGCCCACCTTGCCGGGGCCGTCGCCCGGATAGCCCTGCTCGGCGTCGCTCGCGCCCTTGCCGCGCGAGTTCGACTGGCCGTCGGTCGCATCGCGTTCGACGTCGGGGCTGGGACGGTCGGCATCCTTGCGCGGGATGCCGTCGCGGGAACGGTTCTGGTCGGGCATGTCGGGAAATCCTCCTGGAAATCCCGCCCATGCTCCGCCGCTCAGGGCACGGCCGCTGTAGGCGACGCGCCGGACGCCGCGTAGGAGACCGGGGCCGCGGCCAGGCCCGCCAGGCCGATCAATGCGGAAGCGATGCCTTGCCGGAACGACGGATGCTCGTGCACGTCGCCGTGGCCGGCGCCTTCCACCAGCAGCAGCTGGCATCCCGGCAGCAGCTTGCGGATCGCCTCGCTGTGGTGATGGCCGATCAGTTCGTCGCGGTCCCCGTGCACCAGCATCACCGGGCCCTTGCACCTGGCGACGAGGTCCGCGGTGGGCAGCGGATAGCGAAGCACGCGGCTGGGCACCCAGGGATAGTGTTCGTCCGCCAGCGCACGCATGCTGCTGTACGGCGAGATCAGCAGCGTGAGGTCGGGCGGCCAGCCCGCTTCGCACAGTTCGGCCGACAGGCCCGCCGCCAGCGCGGTGCCCAGCGACTGTCCGGAGACCACGATGCGCTTGCCTTCGTAGTCGGTGGCGATCGAGTTCCACACCGCGCGCACGTCGGCGCGCAACTGCGCTTCGCTCTCGATGCGGCCGGTGCTCTTGCCGTAGCCGCGGTAGTCCATCATCACCACGTCGAAATTCAGTTCGCGGAAGGCGTCCAGGCCCACGAACCACCGGCGCAGGTTGCCGGAGTTGCCGTGCAGGTAGAACACCACGCCGCGCGGATCGGGCAGCTTCAGCTGCGCCACCGACAGGCGCGCGCCGGGCACGTCCACCGTGAACTCGCGAACGTCCTCGTCGGGGAACAGGGCTTCGTCGGCCGGCAGGGGCGAAGGTTCGAACAGGAGGCTTTCCTGCCGGTACCAGAGCCACGCGATGGCGGCTCCATAGAGGGCCGCGCCAAGCGCGGGCACCGCGATCAGCGGCGCAAGCATCGACTTGCCCATGGCGCATCTCCCTTCATGCCGGCCGATTCGACGGCTTTGCCGGCTTGTTGCATCCCATGCTGCGGCGATGCGAATGGGCACCCTGTCGGTGCCGCTCGGCTCATGAAGTAGGAAAACGGCCGCGCCTGGAGTGAGCGGCCGCGCCGGGATCAGCGGCGATAGAGCGCGTGCAGGCGCGCGCGTTCCGGGCGCCCGATACCAAGGCCTTCGCGCAGGTAGCCTTCGAGGCCGCCGTAGTCCTGGTCGATCGCCTCGAAGGCCGCTTCGAGGAACTCCGGCCGCACGCCCCAGAGCACCGCCGCCGCGTGCGGCTCCAGATTGCGCCAGAAGGAAGACGGCGGCTTCAGGCGCTGGTTGGTGAGCAGGTAGTCGTGCATCACGTCCTCGCGCGTGGCCCCGAGCGCGTGCAGCACGAGGGCGGCCGCGAAGCCGGTGCGGTCCTTGCCCGCGGTGCAGTGGAAGACCGTGGGCGCATCGGACTCGAGCAGGTGCGCGAAGAACTCCGCGAAGCGGTGGGTGCTGGTGCGCACGAAGCCGCGGTACGTGTCCTGCATGTGGGCCACCACGTCGGCCTCGCCCAGCCGGTGGCCGGCTTCGGTCAGCTGCGTGAGCACCTGCACGATGGTGGGCTCGATGGCCAGCGAATGCACCTGCACCTTCGGCAGAGCGCACATGGCGGCCGCGCGCTCGTCCACGCCGCGGAAGTCCAGCACGCGGCAGATGCCCAGGGCCAGGATCTGGTCGGCGTCATGGGCGTCCAGCGCGCCCAGGTGGTCGGACCTGAACAGCACGTGGGGCCGAACCGGCACGCTGCGCACGTGCGCGGCGAGGTCACGGAAGTTGGACGGGTTGGCGGGCAGCGGCAAGGCGGACATGGAGACATTGTCGGGCAGTGGATGCCGCGCCCCCGTCGTCGGCGTGGCGATCGCTTGCGCCGCGCCACGCCGGCGTGAAGC
>JAEWBU010000070.1 GCA_023390985.1 Pseudomonadota bacterium | reverse complement strand
CCGCCGACCTGGGCCTCCAGCTCACGCACCAGCGCCTGGCCCGGCAGGCGCACGTCGCCCTGCAGGCGGACGCGCTCGGCCGGCACGCGGCGGCGGTCCCAGGGCCCCGGCAACGCATTGCGCAGGTCCGCATCCACGGCCCAGGTCGCCGTGCCCTGCGGCTTCACCGCGATCGCTCCCGAGAGCGAGGTGTGCGGCGCCTGCGGCCACAGCGCACCGGCGTCGAACGACTTCACGTCCGCGCTGGCGTCCAGCAGCGGCATGGGCGCGAACGGCGCGACGTGCGCGTTCAGCCGCGCCTGCGTGGCATCGAGCGCGGTGCTGCCGGGCTCGCCTTCCACCTGCGCCTGCAGCTCGAACCGCGCCAGCTGGCCCTGCGCGTTGGCCTGGAACACCAGCGGCAGCGTGCCCGCGGCCCCCGGCACGGGCGCGGCGATGCGGCCCTGCAGCCAGGCGTCCAGCGGCAGTCCGTCGCGCGCGCCCAGCACCACGTTGCCGCGGTAGTGGCCGTCCCAGGCGCGCAGGTTGCGCAGCGCCAGGCGGTGGCGAAGGCCGTCGTAGCTGTAGCCCGCGGCCAGTTCGGCCAGCTCGATGCGGGCCTTGCCGTCCCATTCGAAGCGGTCCACGCGCAGGTCGTCCACCCGGACGAACAGCGGCAACTCGAGCGATTGCGGCGCCTTCAGCGGCTCGCCGGTGTCGGGCCGGCGGTCGACCACGCGCACCTGGGCCGCGTGCAGGCGCGAGAGCTCGAGCGACCGCTGGACCAGCGCGATCAGCCGCCACGCGAGGTCGACCTGCCGCGCCTCGACCTGCAAGCCTTCCTGGCTCCAGGCCAGCCGGTCCGCCTTGATGCCGCGGCGCAGCGACCCGGTGACGTTCTCGGCCACCAGCGGCTGCCGCCTGGCCACCTGCTCCATCGCCCAGCGCGCCGACCCTTCGGTCCCGGCCCACCACCACGCCGCGGCCAGCGCGCACAGCAGCAAGGCCAGCAGCACCAGCACCGTCACGCCCAGGGCCCGGAAGAAGCGCATGGTCCGGCCCGTCAGAAGGTGGTGCCCAGGTTGACGTGCAGCCGCAGGCGCCTGGGATCGAGCCCGTAGGCCAGGTCCACCTGCAGCGGCCCGAGCGGGCTGCGGAAGCGCACGCCGGTGCCGATGCCGAACGAGGGATCGAGGTCGCCCACGCGGTCGGCCACGGCGCCGCCGTCGATGAACAGCACGCTCTCGAAGTCGGTGTCCACGCCGCCGCGGCGGATCGGCCGCTGCCATTCGATGCTGCCCACCGCCAGATAGCGCCCCGGCCCCACCACGCCGGACGGCTGCTGCACGCCGATGTCGCGAAAGCCGTAGCCGCGCACCGTGGTGTCGCCCCCGGTGCGGAACAGCTGCGTGGACGGCACGCGCGCGCTGCGCTTGGCGAGCACCGCGCCGCCTTCGGCGCGCCACTGGATGCGGCCGCGCGTCAGCGGCTGGATCTCCAGCCAGCGCAGCACCGTGCGCTGGAACGGGCTCTTGCTGCCCACCAGGGTCAGGCCCGCACCGAACTCGGCGCCGATCGCGAAGCCGCGCGTCGGATAGGGCGTGCGGTCGAAGTAGCGGCCGGTCCACACGTAGTTGCCGCTGATGGCGGTGCCGTCGCCGGTGTCGGCCGGCGGCGGCGCGCCGACGGCGGCCTGGACGCTGGACCGGTCGAACTGCAGGTAGACGTTGCGGTCGATGCGCTCCTCGCTGCGCGAGCGGCCCACGCGCACCGTCTGGCTGTGGGTGACGAGCTCGTCGTCGTCCAGCCGCTCGGCGCGGGCGGCCACGCCCCAGCGCCAGCCGTCGGCGCCGGGCACGGCCGACAGCTCGGTGCTGATGAAGGGCTGCTTGCGGTCCAGCTGCAGCTTGTTCACCGCCCGCCAGCCGATGCCCGGCAGGCGGTTGTGCGTGTACTCCACGCTGGTGCGCGGACCGGCGTCGGTGGAAAAGCCCACGCCCAGCACCACCTTGTGCAGCGGCGCCTCGCGCACGGTCACCTGCAGCGGCGCGGCATTCGGGTCGCTGGCCGGATCGACGTAGAGGAAGGCCGAATCGAAGTAGCCGCTGCCCACCAGCCGCAGCTGGGCGCGCTGGATGCGGTCCTGGTCGTAGATCGTGCCGGGCGGCAGCCGCGCGATGCGCGGCACCAGCAGCGGGTCGTAGCGCTCGATGCCGCCGACCTGCATCTCGCCCAGCCGGAACAGCGGGCCCGAGTCCATCCGCAGGCCCAGCTTCGCGCGCTGGGTGGCGGCGTCGACGTCGGCCAGGCTGAAACCGATCTTCCCGGCCGGGTAGCGGCGCGCCACCAGCTCGCGCAGCGCATCCGACTTGGCGTCGTTCCAGCCGTCCTGGGTGAAGCGGCGCCCCACCGGCAGGCCCCACTGCTCGCGGATGCGGGCGCGCTGCAGGATCGCCTCCGGCTCCTCGGAGCCGGCGATCTCGCCCTGGAAACTGATGTCCACCTCGGAGACGGTGGCCGGCGGGCCGGGCTGCACCTCGACCACGACCACCGGCACCTCGCCCTCGGCGGCGGGTTCGCGGCGGATGTCGAGCTTCGGCGCGAAATAGCCGAGGGTTCCCAGCAGTTCGCGCGCGTCGCGGTCGGCCAGGCGCAGCAGCCGGGCCAGCTCGGCCTCGTCGAGGTCGGGCACCTGGCGGTAGCGCTGCAGCTCGAGGTGGCGCTCGAGGATCTCGCGGACCGCCTTGTCCTCGGTCCGGATGTCCAGGTTGAACGCGGGGCGCTGGGGCCCCGGGGCCTCCTGCGCCATCGCCATGGCGGCCAGCCCGGCGAACGCCAGGGTGGCGAACCACCGTCGAGCGCGCGCGAGCAGGCGGGGCTTCATGTTCTGTGGGGCAGGGCTTCACGCGCCCGGCGGCGGGCGCAGCAGCCTGAACTATGACGAGGCGCGGAACGCGGCCGCGTAGGCCCAGACCGCGACCGGAAGGGGGAAGCTCTTCCGTGAAGGGAGCGTCAGACCACCACCGGCTCGGGCTCGAGCCGGATGCCGAAGCGCTCGTACACGCTGGTCTGGATGGCGCGGGCCAGGGTCACCACCTCGCCGCCGGTGGCGCCGCCGCGGTTGACCAGCACCAGCGCCTGCTTCTCGTAGACGCCGGCGTTGCCCACCGACTTGCCCTTCCAGCCGCAGGCGTCGATCAGCCAGCCGGCGGCCAGCTTCACGCGCCCGTCGGGCATCGGGTAGTGAACGATGCCGGGCTCGCGGGCGATGATGTCGGTGCACTGCTCGGGCGTCACCGTCGGGTTCTTGAAGAAGCTGCCGGCGTTGCCGATCACGCGCGGGTCGGGCAGCTTGGCGCTGCGGATGGCGCAGATCCAGTCGAAGATCTGCCGCGCCGTGGGCTCGTGCACGCCGCTCTCGGCCTGCTTGCGTTCGAGGTCGGCGTAGCCCAGCACCGGCTTCCAGGGCTTGGGCAGGCGAAGGCGCACGCGAAGGATCAGCGCCCTACCGGCCAGGCCCATGCCGCGCGGATCGTCCGGTTCCGGCGGCGGATGCTTGAACACCGAGTCGCGGTAGCCGAAGGCGCACTGCGCCGCGTCCAGCGTGAACACGCGGCCGGTCTGCAGGTCGATGGCGTCCAGCGACTCGAAGCGGTCCTGCAGCTCCACCCCGTACGCGCCCACGTTCTGCACCGGCGAGGCGCCGACGGTGCCGGGGATCAGCGCCAGGTTCTCCAGGCCGGGCAGGCCCTGGTCCAGGGTCCAGCGCACGGCTTCGTGCCAGTTCTCGCCGGCGCCCACTTCCACGATGGTGGCGCGCGGGCCGTCGTCGACCACGCGGCGGCCGGCGATCTCCACCTTGAGCACCAGCGGGCGCACGTCGCCCGTGAGCACGATGTTGCTGCCGCCGCCCAGGACGAACTTGGGCCGGGCGGCCAGCTGCGGGTCGGCCAGCAGCTGCACGACGTCGGTTTCGTTGCGCACGCGCACGAGTTCGCGCGCCTTGGCGACGATGCCGAAGCTGTTGTGCGGCGCGAGGGAGACGTTGTGCTCCACGATCATGGGAGAATTGTCGCCCAAGCGCGCTGGGCGCCGGGGAAGTGCAATGCCGTCATTCGATACAGTCTGCGAGCCCAACCTGGTCGAGGTGAAGAACGCCGTCGACAACACCGCCAAGGAGATCGCCACCCGGTTCGATTTCAAGGGCACGTCGGCCGCCATCGAGATCAAGGAAAAAGAGATCACGGTCTTCGGCGACGCCGATTTCCAGCTGGGCCAGGTGGAGGACATCCTCTCCAGCAAGCTGGCCAAGCGCAACGTGGACCCGCGTTTCCTGGACAAGGGCAAGCCCGAGAAGATCGGCGGCGACAAGGTCAAGCGGGTCGTCAAGGTCCGCAGCGGCATCGAGTCCGAGGCGGCCAAGAAGGTGCAGAAGCTCATCAAGGACAGCAAGATGAAGCTGCAGGCCTCCATCCAGGGCGACGCGGTGCGCGTCACCGGCGCCAAGAAGGACGAACTGCAGGCCGCCATGGCCCTGATCCGCAAGGAGATCAGCGACCTGCCCCTTTCCTTCAACAACTTCCGCGACTGAAGGCGGGGCGCATGCGCAAGGCGCTCCTGGCTTCCTTTCTTCTTGCGCTCGCCGCCGCGCCCGCCTGGGCGCAGTCGGTCGCGCTGCAGGGCATGCTGGGCAACCGCGCGCTGCTGATCGTCGACGGCTCCGCCCCCAAGGCGGTGGCGCCGGGCGATTCGCACAAGGGCGTCAAGGTGGTCTCCACCGCCGGCGACCAGGCCGTGGTGGAGTTCGGCGGCGGGCGCCGCACGCTGCGCGTGGGCGAAGCGCCGGCCAGCGTCGGTTCCACCGGCGCGGCGCCTTCGGGCGACAGGATCGTGCTCACCGCCGGCACCGGCGGCCACTTCCTCACCGAAGGAGGCATCAATGGCCGCGCCGCCTATTTCATCGTGGACACGGGCGCCACCAGCGTCAGCATCGGCGCCGCCGAGGCGGACCGCCTGGGCATCGAGTACAAGTCCGGCCAGCCGGTGCGGCTGAACACCGCCAACGGCGTCGCCGGTGGCTGGCGCGTGATGCTCGCCAGCGTGCGCGTGCGCGACGTCGAGGTGCGCAACGTGGAAGCCGTCATCAGCCAGCAGCCCATGCCCTACATCCTCCTCGGCAACAGCTTCCTGAGCCGATTCCAGATGCGGCGCGAGAACGACCAGATGGTGCTCGAGCGACGCTACTGATGTCCGATCCCGAGCGCGCCACCCTCGAACCGCCGCCGGTCGTCACGCCGCCCGTCACCGCGTTCGGACCGCTCGGCATCCCGGTGTTCCGGATGCTGTGGCTCACCTGGTTCGCGGCCAACACCACGATGTGGATGAACGACGTCGCGGCCGCCTGGCTGATGACGTCGATCGCGCCCACGCCGCTGTGGGTGGCGCTGGTGCAGTCGGCCTCCACCCTGCCCGTGTTCTTCCTCGGCCTGCCCAGCGGGGCGCTGGCCGACATCCTGGACCGCCGCCGCTACTTCATGTTCACCCAGTTCTGGGTGGCCTCCATCGCCACCGTGCTGTGCGTGGTGATCCTGATGGACTGGATGAGCCCGGGCCTGCTGCTGGCGCTGACGTTCGCCAACGGCATCGGCCTGGCGATGCGATGGCCGGTCTTCGCGGCCATCATCCCGGAGGTGGTGCCGCGGCCCCAGCTGGCGCAGGCGCTGGCCCTGAACGGCGTGGCCATGAACGGCTCGCGCATCATCGGCCCGCTGGTGGCCGGCGCCGTCATCGCCGGCGTGGGTAGCGCGTGGGTGTTCGTGCTCAACGCCTGCCTCTCGATCGTGGCCGGGGTGGTCATCATGCGCTGGCGGCGGATCCACAAGGAAAGCCCGCTGGGCCGCGAGCGGCTGGCCAGCGCGATGCGGGTGGGCGTGCAGTTCGTGCGCCAGTCGCCCCGCATGCGCGGCGTGCTGCTGCGCATCTCGGTGTTCTTCCTGCACTCCACGGCGCAACTGGCCCTGCTGCCGCTGGTGGCGCGCGGCATGCACGGCGGCTCGGCCGGCACCTTCACGGTGCTGCTGGCGTCGATGGGCGCCGGCGCCATCTTCGCGGCGCTGAACATGCCGCGCATCCGCGCCTGGCTGCCGCTGCAGCGGCTGGTGATCATCGGCACGGTGATGCAGGCGCTGGGCACGCTGGCCGTGGCGTACTCGCCCAACATCGCGATGGCGGTGCCGGCGATGGCGATCTCGGGCATGGCCTGGATCACGGTGGCCAACTCCCTGACGGTGGCCGCGCAGATGGCCCTGCCCGACTGGGTGCGGGCGCGCGGCATGTCGATCTACCAGATGTGCCTGATGGGCTCCACCGCCGCCGGCGCGGCGTTCTGGGGCCAGATCGCCACCTTCAGCAGCGTGCGCGACAGCCTGACGGTGGCGGCGTTCACCGGCGTGTTCCTGATGCTCGTGGTGCAGCGGCTGACCACCGACCGCGGCACCGAGGAGGACCTGACGCCTTCGCAGGTGCTCAAGGTGCCGCACATCCCCGCGCCGCCGCGCGAGGGCCGCATCCTGCTCGCGGTCGAGTACCTGATCGACCCGGCGCGCGAACAGGAATTCCTGGCGGTGATGGAGGAAAGCCGCCGCAGCCGCCTGGCCCAGGGCGCGCTGGGCTGGCAGTTGCTGCACGACCTCTCGGAGCCCGGGCGCTACGTCGAGCAGGTGATCGACGAGTCCTGGATCGAGCACCTGCGCCGCTTCGACCGCATCACCGCTGCTGACGCGCAGCTGCGCGACCGGCGGCTCGGGTTCCACCTCGGGGAAGAGCCGCCGAAGGTGTCGCGGTACGTGGTCGACCGCGATTGACGCGCAGGGCCGGCGGGCCCTCGTTCGCTCCGGCCCGATGGGCCAAGGCAGCTCAAAGACACTGTGAAAGCGCCCGCCCCGGGCGATAGATTCCTGCCGCGCAGCGCACCCCCGCCACGCTGCCGACGTCCCGTCTTCAGAGCGGCAGGAGACATGCGATGCCATTCGCCCAGTTCAGCGACATCCGTCCGCTGATCGATTCCATCGAAGAAAAGCCGGGCGGCCTGACGCTCTGGTTCAAGTGCCCTCGAACCGGCCGTGTCGTCGAAGCGCGCGGCGCCTATCCCGACAGCCGCGTCCGCCGCTTCACCCAGACCGCCGCCGGCAGCATCGTGCGGGCCCTGCTCCACCAGCTGAGCGGCGTCATCCGCCGTTTCACCGGCATCTACGTGCCGCTGGGCAATGCCTTCCAGACCCACGACGTCCCGGGCGGCGGCAGCGGCTTCGCGACGGAAGCCGACCGGCAGGCCGCCGCGGTGCACGCGTTCCGATCCGTCGCCCAGCATCCCGGCATGCCGCGGCTGCGCGGCAGGTTCAATTTCGAAGACGGCCAGTGGGTGTTCATCGAGTGAGGAGCAGGAGCATGGCAAAGCAGCAGCTGACCCGGGAGGAATACGCCGCGGAACTCGCGGCTCTCGCCGGTCACTTGAAAGGCAACCACGAACTCGGCGGCTTCCAGCGATTCTGGGAAACGCCGGGCGACTACCAGCGCTGGACGATGAACGAGGCGTTCTGGGACATCGTGAAGCAGCTTCCGCCGCTGGTGGCCGCGGCCGGGAAGTTCCAGAAGCCGGACGACGGCGGCAAATGGATCTGGAAGATCGTGTCGCCGCAGCTGATGGCATCGATCTTCGGCGAAGAGGCCGACCGGCTCGCATCCGCCCTGAACGAGCTGGCCACGGTCGACTGGAGCACGCGATTCACGCACCGGGATCGGCAATTCGAGGAGATCGAGGCACGCATCCTGGCCTTGCGCCGCTACCGCGAGTTCGTCGCAGGGCTCGAAGCCGCCGGGGTGACGCAGTACAAGACGGCACTCACCGAGCACGGCATCTCCGCCAAGGAACTGCAGGCCGTGGAGAAGTTCATCGCGGGCAAAGCCGGAGACATCGAGAAGGCCCGCCACCCGGCTCCGAAGGAGCCGGTCTTCGAGGTACCGAATGCTGGTCGGCACCCGAGCTTCGACGACACGGAATACACCCGGTATATGAGCGAGCTCTGGACCGAGTACGGAGACGTCCTGGAACAGATGGCCGGCAGCGGCATGTCGTTGAACGAAGCACAGGTCGAGCAGGCGATGGAGCGGCTCGAGAACTTCGACTACGGGCAGATCAGCGCCATCCTGGGCCAGCAAAGGCGCTGGCCGCCGCAGGACGAGCGGGGCCTGAACGCGAGGACGTATGAGCTGCTTGCGGGTCTGCCGCAGGCCGTGGGCCGGGCTTTCGAGGCGAACACCGCCAAGGAGATCCACGAATCCATCGAAAGCAGCCTCCAGCTGCTCGGGAGCGGCGAAGCCTCGACCCGCAGCTGGGCTTTCGACAGGCTGCGCCACCTGAACAACCTGCTGCGCTGGCTGTCGCGCAAGATCCCGATCGATTCCCAGGCATTCGTCGACGCGCGAACCGCGGTCGCCCGCGAGTTCGATCCACGCTGGGCGGCGATCTCCGCCGGCCCGCTGCACGAGAAGTACATGGGGCAGATCAGGTTCTCCGGCAGCAATGCGCTGCCGCTGACCGGCGAGTGGCCGCAGGCCCTGAACCCCGCCAGGGACTTCATCTACGCCCACGTGTTCCTCGACAAGGCGATCAAGGATGTCGCGACCGGCGGCATGCTCATGGTCGAGGCAGGCGGCCAGCGCTACTCATTCGACGTGCAGAAGCTCCCCGGGGACTCCGCCTACCTCTGCGTCTCGGTCCTGCCGGAGAACGGGCGCAACCCGGACCTGGTCCGGACGCTGGGCAAGGCCCTGCTCGCCGCCCCCGGCGAACTCGAGTTCGTGATCACGCCCCATGTCGACCGGTCCGCCGTCGGCGTGCTCAGGATCGAGATGAGCGCGGACGATGCGGCGAAGCTGCCGGCACGCATCGAGGCGCTCGCCGGCAGGGCGGAGGCCAACCGCACTGCCGCCGCCGTGCTGCCCGAAGCCTTCGCCAGGGCGCAGAAGTGGCCGTACAAGGACCGGGTGCTTGCGCCGCAGAAGGTCAAGGAAGCGATCGAAGCGGCATGGGAGCACAACCGGGGCGACAGGATCGACGTGCTGCACATGCGCGTCAATCACTACCGGCCGGGCTACGAATGGGACCTGGAGGTCGGCCCGCTGCAGGTGCCCGTGGCACGCCTGGCCTTCTCGTACCTCGGCATCGTCTTCGAGCACGGGGGCAAGGTCTTCGCCGTGGAAGACGGCATCCAGCTGCGCCAGTTCTGGAAGGGTCCGGGCCAGGGGTATGGCAACGAGCTCAACGTGCTGTTCTGGGGAGCGAAACCGTTCGAGCTGCCGCGCGAACAAGTGCAACGCATCGCGAAGTAGCGCGCCGGCCGGCGGCGAGGTCAGGCCTTCTTCGCCCCCAGCCGCGATTCCTTCCCCGCCAGCAGCCGCTTGATGTTCTCGCGGTGCCGCCAGGCCAGCAGCGCCGCCATCGCGAACAGCGCCAGCACCACCGGGGTCTCCGCGTACCACTGGATGCGGTCGCCCAGCAGGAAATACACCGGCGCGAACACCGCCGCCACCAGCGAGGCCAGCGACGAGTAGCGGAAGAAGAAGGCGATGATCAGCCACGTGAGGCCGGTGGCGACGCCCAGCAGCCAGTGGATGCCGAACACCGCGCCGATGAAGGTGGCCACGCCCTTGCCGCCCTGGAAGCGGAAGAACACGGGGTACAGGTGGCCGAGGAAGGCGCCCAGCGCGACCAGGGCCACGGTGCCGTCCTCCAGCCCCCAGCGCTTGCCGTACAGGCGCACCAGCAGCACCGGCACCAGCCCCTTGCAGGCGTCCAGCAGCAGCGTGACGATGGCCGCGGCCTTGCTGCCGGAGCGCAGGACGTTGGTGGCGCCGGGGTTCTTGCTGCCGAAGGTGCGCGGGTCCGACAGGCCCATGGCGCGGCTGACGATCACGGCGAAGGCGAGCGAGCCGAGCAGGTAGGCGGCGATCGCGGCGAGTGCGGGGTACAGGTGGTCCATCGGAGCGGGATTTTCGCCGCTTACCGATCAGTCATCCAGCGCACAGTTCACGGGTTGGGCGTCCAGCAGCCGCACGCACACCTGGGGATCGATGCCGACCAGGTAGCCGCGCCGCCCGCCGTTGATGGCGATGCGCGGCAGATCCAGGATGGTCTGCTCGATGTAGACCGGCATCTGCCGCCGCGTGCCGAACGGCGAGGTGCCGCCCACCAGGTAGCCGCTGTGGCGGTTCGCCACCTCGGGCTTGCAGGGCTCGACCGACTTGGCGCCGATCTGGCGCGCCAGGTTCTTGGTCGACACCTTGCGGTTGCCGTGCATCAGCACGATCAGCGGCTTGCCCTTCTCGTCCTCCATCACCAGCGTCTTGACCACGGTGAAGGGATCGAAGCCGAGCACCTCGGCGCTGTGGGTCGCGCCGCCGTGCTCCAGGTACTCGTAGGGATGCTCGGTGAACGGCACGCCGTTCGCCTTGAGCATCGCGGTGGCCGGCGTTTCGCTGACGTGGTCCTTGCGTGCCATCGCGGTGTCAGTCGCCCTCCACCCATTCGATGTGGGCCCCGAGCGCGCGGATGTTCTCGGCGAACTGCGGATGCGCGCGGCGCACCGGCGTGGCGTTGTGGATGACGCTGCGGCCCGGGATGCTGGCCGCCACCATCAGCAGCGCGATCGCCACCCGGATGATGTAGGGGCTGTCGACTTCCGCCGCCGCCAGCGGCTTGCCGCCGAAGGTGATCACGCGGTGCGGGTCGGCCATCACGGTGTGGGCGCCGAACTTGGACAGCTCGCTGGTCCAGCCCATCGCGCCTTCGTACACCTTGTTCCAGTACATCATGCTGCCCTCGGCCCGCACGCCCAGCGCGACGAAGATCGGCAGCAGGTCCACCGGCAGGTACGGCCAGGGGGCCGCCTCGACCTTCTGCAGGATGTTGCGCGTGAACGGCTCGCGCACGCGCAGCCTGCCCTCCGGCAGCCGGGCGCGCGACCAGCCGCCCTCGTGCCGCACCTCGACGCCGAACTTGGCGAAGGTGCGGTCGATCAGCGGGAACTGCTCGGGCGCGGAGTTGCGCACCTCCACGTTGCCGCCGGTGATGGCACCCAGCGCCAGGAAAGTCACCGCCTCGTGGAAGTCCTCGATGAAGCGGAACTCGCCGCCACCGAGCTTGCCGACGCCGTGCACCGTGAGCCGGCTGGTGCCCACGCCTTCGATCTGCGCGCCCAGCATCCGCATGAACGCGCAGAACTCCTGCACGTGCGGCTCGCTGGCCGCGTTGTTCAGCGTGCTGGTGCCGTCGGCCAGCGCCGCGCACAGCACGAAGTTCTCGGTGGTGGTGACGCTGGCGTAGTCGGTCCAGTGGTGGTTGGCGCGCAGCTTGCCGTCGGCGTGCAGCAGCAGCGCGTCGGTGTGCCGCTCGACGCGGGCGCCGAAGCGTTCCATCACCTCCACGTGCGGATCGATCTCGCGCACGCCGAGCGTGCAGCCCTGCACGTCGTTCTCCACCTTGGCCACGCCGAAGCGCGCCAGCAGGCCGGGCACCAGCATGATCGACGAGCGCATCTCCTGCGGCAGGTGATGCTGCTTCGGATCGAACTTCGTCTGCGCGTGGTGGAGGTCGAGCACGCCTTCCGCGAAATCCACCTCGACCCGGCTGCCCAGCTGGCGGAACACGTCCAGGATCTTGCGGACGTCGGTGATGTCGGTGATGCCGACCAGGCGCACCGGCTCGCGCGTGAGCAGCGTGGCGCACAGGATGGGCAGCACCGCGTTCTTGTTGGCCGAAGGAACGATGCGGCCGGTGAGCGGCGTGCCGCCATGGACGATGAGGTTGGACATGGCAGGAAAGGCGTTGGGGTTCAGATCGCCGGGTCGCGGGCTTCCCAGCGGAGGCGGTCGATCTCCGCCAGCAGTTCCGCGGGCAGCTTCGTGCCCCAGGCGTCCAGGTCTTCGTCGAGTTGCGCCAGCGAGGTGACGCCGATGATGGTGCTGGCGACCTGCCACCTGGTGTAGCAGAAGGCGAGCGCCATGCGGGCGGGCGTGAGGCCGTTTGCGCGTGCGAGCGCGTTGTAGCGGCGCGCCGCGGCCAGCGCATCGGCGCGGCCCCAGCGGCCTTGCTGCACGGACTCGAACTTGGCGATGCGCGCGCCGGCCGGCGCCTCGGGGCCGGTGATGCCCGAAGCGTCGTACTTGCCGGTGAGCAGGCCGAAGCCCAGCGGCGAATACGCCAGCAGCGACACATTGAGCCGGTACAGGCTCTCGTCCAGGCCGTTCTCCACGCTGCGGTTGATCAGGCAGTACGGGTTCTGCACGGTCGCCACACGCGCCAGGCCGTGCTGCTCGGCCAGGCGCACGAATTCGTGCACACCGTAGGGCGTCTCGTTCGACAGGCCGATGTGGCGGACCTTGCCGTCACGCACCAGCCGGTCCAGCGCGACCAGCTGTTCGTGGATCGAGGTCTGGGTGCGCTCCTTGGTCGGGTCGAAGTACATCGATCCGAAGGCCGGCACGTTGCGCTCGGGCCAATGGATCTGGTAGAGGTCGATCGCCTCGGTCTGCAGCCGCCGCAGCGAGCCCTCGCACGAAGCGGCGATGTCCGCCGCCGTCATGCCCGCGCCCTCGCGGATCCAGGGCATGCCGCGCGAGGGGCCGGCCACCTTGGTGGCGAGCACCAGATCGCCGCGCCGCGACGGGTTCTTGCGCAGCCAGTTGCCGATGATGGTCTCGGTCGAACCGCAGGTCTCCTTGCGCGCGGGCACCGAGTACATCTCGGCGGTGTCGATGAAATTGACGCCGCGCTCCACGGCGCGGTCGAGGATGGAATGGGCGTCCGCTTCGGACACCTGCTCCCCGAACGTCATGGTTCCGAGGCAGATGGGGGTGACGCGCAGGTCGGTCGCGCCAAGCGCGACGAGGTTCATGGATGACATGGAACAGGCAGGATGGCGTACAGGGCGCCGAGTGCGAA
>JAEWBU010000115.1 GCA_023390985.1 Pseudomonadota bacterium | reverse complement strand
GCCGAGCAGGGTGGTGCGCAGCCAGCGCAGCTGCTGGTGCGCCACCATCGGCGTGCGCCAGCGCGGACGGGGCCGGCGCCGCGCGAGTTCGGCCTGCAGCGAGCCGAAGCGGATCAGCAGCTCGTTGTCGCGCGGCCGCAATGAACCGGCGACCTGCACGCGGTGCGCATGGAACATGTTGGCGCTGGAGACAAGCGCCTGGCCGTTGAGCGAGACCTCGGCCAGCGTGGCGAGCCCATCGAACCCGAGCACGCCGCCGTTCTCGACGTCCGGCGCATCGAAGCGCGCCGAATACCACCAGTCCTGCGCATCGAAGTCGCGCACCGGCCCATCGAGCGACCACTCGCCGCGCTCGCGCAGGGCGGCGGCGGCGGTGAGGGGCCCGGAGATCTCCAGCCAGGGCGCACCGTCCCCCGGCGCGGGGGCGCCGGGTTCGGTCGCGACCAGGCGCCAGCGCGCCGGCAGCATCGCGGCGCTCAGGCCGCGATCAGTTCACGCAGCGCGCGCTCGATCGAGCCGATGCTGCGAAACACGTTGCGCTTGAGCATGTGGTCGGGGAACTCGACGTCGAACTCGCCTTCGAGCGCCAGCATCACGTTGACGCTGGCATGCGAGGTCATGCCCGACTGGTAGAGATCGGCGTCGGCCGGCAGCTTCTCGGGATCGGTGCCCAGTCGTCCGTGGTCGCGAAGCACGCGGCGGATCGACGCATCTGCATCTTGTATGGTGTTCATGCCGCAGATTCTTGGACGCCCCCTTGCTCGGCCGTGTCGGACGCCACCGCAACCACGGCAGCGGCGTAGTCTCCGTCATGGCTCAAACAGACTAGTGCTCTGGCTCCCCCGGCGTTCCGCATCGCCTCCAGCGCCTTGCCATGCAGCGCCAGGCCGCAGCCGCCGTCGTCGTTGCGCACGACCTCGATGTCGCGCCAGTCGACGCCGACTTCACTCAACGACAGCGCCTTGATCGCCGCTTCCTTGGCCGCGAAGCGCGCCGCCAGTCTTTCGGCGCGCTGCTGCGGAACGGCGCGCGCGTAGGCCGCTTCGGCCGGCGTGAACATCCGGTCCTCGAAGCGTTCGCCGAAGCTGCGAAGCGATTCCTCGATGCGCGGGATGTGGACGATGTCGATGCCCAGCGAGATGACGCGAACGCCCGTGACGACTAGTCCGTTCGAGAGGGCATGGATGAGTTTGTCTGTATGCATTTCGCGGCGTGGATCACCCCACGGATCGGTAGCGCGATGCTATTGTCCACCTGTCTTCCTCATGCATAGGCATCGCTCGCATTCATGGATTCACCTACGGCTCCGGCCTTTCCACAGCTCCTCGAATCCGTGCGCAAGGTGTGCGCGGAAGTTGCCGCTGCGCAAGCCGCGGATGTCGACGCCAAGGCCCGCTTTCCTATAGAAACGCTCGCCGCCTTGCGCGAGTTCCACGTGCTCTCCGCGGCCGTGCCCGCGGAGCTGGGCGGCGGCGGGTGCAGCATGCAGGAACTCACGCAGATCTGCGCCACGCTGGCGCAAAGCTGCGGCTCCAGCGCGATGGTGCTGGCCATGCACTACATCCAGGTGGCGTGCATCGCGCGCCACGGGATGGACAGCGAGTACTTCCGCGGCTACCTGCGCGATCTGGTCAAGCGCCAGTACCTGCTGGCCTCGATGACCTCGGAAGTCGGAACCTTCGGCGACACGCGCTCCAGCGTGTGCGCGGTGATGCGCAGCGAAGGGCGCTTCCGCCTGGACAAGGACGCTACCACCGGCTCGTACTGCGCGCACGCCGACGCCATCCTGGTCACCTGCCGCCGCGACGAATCCGCCGCGCGCAGCGACCAGGTGCTGGTGCTGGTGCGGCGCGAGGACTGCACGCTGACGCAGACCACCAGCTGGGACACGCTGGGCATGCGCGGCACCTGCAGCCCGGGATTCAAGCTCGTGTCCGGCGGCGACGAGCAGCAGATCCTGCCGGCCGCCTTCGCCGACATCTCGGCCCAGACCATGGTGCCGTACTCGCACATCCTCTGGGCTTCGCTGTGGTGGGGCATCGCGGCGGGCGCGGTGGGCAAGGCGGCGCAGTTCGTGCGCGGCCAGGCGCGCCAGAACCCCGGCACCGTGCCCCCCACCGCCTCGCGGCTGGCGGAGGTGTCGGTGCAGCTGCAGGCACTGAAGCAGAACTGGGTGGCCGCGGCGCGCGACTTCGACGACCTGGGCGAAGGCCCCGGCGCCCGCGAGGAGCTGCTGTCGATGGCCTGGGCGCTGCGCCTGAACAACCTCAAGATCGCCTGCTCGGAAGAGGCGCCCGAGATCGTGCAGCGCGCGCTGAAGATCGTCGGCATCCTGGGCTACAAGAACGACAGCCCGTTCAGCCTGGGCCGCCACCTCCGCGACGCGCTCTCGGGCGCCCTCATGATTTCCAACGATCGCATCGCGGCCAAGAACGCCTCGATGCTGCTGGTCCACAAGGAGGCCGCGTAATGGACGCGCGCACGTACGACATCGAAGCATTCACCGAAGGCCTGATCGAGAACGGCCTGATCCTGCCCACCGGCATCCGCGGCGCCTACGGGCGCGGTCCCGTGTTCGAGGACATCCTGCGGGCCTTCAACGACCTGGTGACGCGCATCGCCGCGCCCGACAAGGCGCAGGAGCTGATGTTCCCGCCGATCCTGGCGCGCGCCATGATCGAGAAGGTCGGCTACATGGACAACTTCCCGCAGCTGGCGGGATCGGTGCACAGCTTCATGGGCAGCGACCGCGAAGCGCGCGAACTGTCGGCCAAGGTGCACGCGGGCGAACGCTGGGAGGACCTGCTCTCGCCCACCGACGTGATGCTCACGCCCGCGGCCTGCTACCCGGTCTACCCGACCTTCACCGGGCTGCTGCCCGAAGGCGGCAAGCTGGTCACGGTGATGAACTGGGTGTTCCGCCACGAGCCTTCCGACGAGCCCACGCGGCTGCAGCACTTCCGCATGCGCGAGTTCATCCGCGTCGGCAAGCCCGACCAGGTGGTGCAGTGGCGCGATGCCTGGCTGGAGCGCGGCCTCAGGCTGCTGGAAGGCCTGGGCCTGCCGGTGCAGAGCGACGTGGCGTCCGATCCGTTCTTCGGCCGCGCCGGCAAGATGATGGCCGCGGGCCAGGTCGAGCAGCGCCTGAAGTTCGAGATCCTGTGCCCGGTGATCTCGCGCGAGAAGCCCACGGCCATCTGCTCGTTCAACTGGCACCAGGACCACTTCAGCTCGAAGTTCGGCATCCGCAATGCCGACGAGTCGGTGGCGCACACCGCCTGCCTGGGCTTCGGCCTGGAGCGCGTGACGCTGGCGCTGATCAAGGCGCATGGTTTCGATCCGGCCGACTGGCCCGCTCGCGTGCGGGAGCAACTCTGGCCGTGATGCTGTCGCAACCGACGGGAGCCCGCTTGAACACCCTCGCCGCCCTGCCCGGGCTGACTCCGGAGAGCTACCGGCGTCACGGGCTGCACGGCGACAACGCGGCCTGGCCCGAGAAGAACTGCTACGCCGACCTGTGGATCGGCTTCCTCCACACCCTGGGCCTGGAGCCGCTGGCCATGCTGCCGTTCACGGTGGCGGTGGACTTCGAAGGCGACCAGTGGACCTTCTTCAAGCCGCCGCTCACCGAGCTGCGCACGCTGTACGGCGTGGACGTGCAGGAGCTCACGATCTGGCGGCCGCTGATCGAGCATGCGAAGGAGCAGCTGGGCGCGGGCAAGCTGATCAGCACCGAGTCCGATGCGTTCTGGCTGCCCGACACCGCGGGCACCGACTACCGGCGCGCCCACACCAAGACCACCATCCTGATGGCGGACCTGGACCTGGGCCGCGAGCGGCTCGGCTACTTCCACAACGCGGGCTACTACGAGCTCGAGGGCGAGGACTTCCGGCAGCTGTTCCGGCTGGATGCGGCGCACGATCCGGCCTTCATGCCGCTGTTCGCGGAAGTGGTGCGCATCGACCGGCTGGTGCGCCGGTCGCCCACGGAGCTTTCCGACCTGTCGTTCGAACTGCTGCAGCAGCATTTCGCGTGGCGGCCGCGCTCGAATCCGTTCTCGCGCTTCGCGGCGCGGCTGGCGCAGGACCTGCCCGCGATGCGCGCGGAAGGGCTGGCCTTCTATCACCAGTGGGCCTTCGCCTCGGTGCGGCAGGCGGGCGCGGCGTTCGAGCTCTTGGCCGCCAACCTGCGCTGGCTGGCGCAGCAGGGCTACCCGGAACTGGCGGAGCCCGCCGAGCGCTTCGAGGCGATCGGCACGGCCAACAAGACGCTGATCCTGAAGGGCGCGCGCGCGGTGAACTCCGGACGCCCGCTCGCGGCCGACGACCTGCTGCAAGGCATGGCGGCGGACTGGGAGCGGGGGATGGGGATGCTGGCCAACCTGCTGGCCGACGCTTGAGAAGGGGAGAGGAAAGCACTGGATCCCCGCCTCCGCGGGGATGACGGCGGGACCGCTTGACGGTGCTGCCTCTGGCCTCGGCGGCCAGGCGGGAATCGCCCTTGCGTTCCAGGCGCGGGCCGGCCGGCGCCGGCACTTCCGGGTCGAAGAAGGATTTCTCCAGGTGGCGCGAGAAGCGCGCCAGCCAGTTGTCGCGCGAATAGAAGGCCATGCCGCGCGGGCCCGACACGCGCACCAGCCCATCCGCCTGCACCTCCACCTTGAAATCCGAGGGGTCGCGGCCGCGGGCCTGCAGCAGGCGGGCCAGCAGGTCGTGTTCGTCGAGGGTGATATTGATCTTGTTCACGCCTCGAGCATGGATGCGGGCCAGCCTGAGCGGTAGGCGACGGAAGAGGCTCTGCATGTAGGACACCGCCGCACCGGCGCAGCACGGCAGTCGCCCCGTCGCACGCACAGCTACAAGCCTGTCCTACGGCCGCGCCTGGCGGCCGTGGCGAGCATGGGGGCCAAGGAAGAAGCAAGACATGGCCCCCGAAGACGCAGGACTGGTAGGCACCCCCTATTTCTGGACGGGCATCGGCGCCGCCGTCGTCGCCTGGCTGGTCGTGATGGTGGCGCTCTGGGCGATCTGATCGCCTGACCTCGGAAGAGACCCGCGGCTCGAGCGGGTACCATGCCCGGGCGCTCGCACGCGCCCCGATCTTCCAGGATGCCTTCCCGCCGCTCGACCGCCGCCGACGCCGCGCAACACTCATTCGATTTCGACACGCCGCCGCCCACCGGCTGGGACGGCGGCTTCATGGTCGTGCACGGCAACCGCCCGGAGTCGCTGCGAGACCTGATGGTGGCCTGGATGCGCGGCCATCCGCTCGCCCCGCTGGAGAACGAGCAGGTGCTGGTGCAGAGCAACGGCATCGCGCAGTGGCTCAAGCTCTCGCTCGCGGCCGATCCCGCGCAGGGTGGCGCGGGCATCGCCGCCGCGGTCAACACCGAACTGCCCGCGCGCGCGCTGTGGAACGTGTACCGCGCGGTCCTCGGCCGCGAGCAGGTGCCGGCGGAATCACCGTTCGACAAGCCTCGCCTCGTGTGGCGGTTGATGCGCCTGTTGCCCGCGCTGCTGGAGCAGCCCGCGTTCGAGCCGCTGCGCCGCTTCCTGCAGGACGACGACGACCTGCGCAAGCGCCACCAGCTCGCGCTGCGCCTGGCCGACCTGCTGGACCAGTACCAGGTCTATCGCGCCGACTGGCTGGCGCAATGGGCGGCCGGCGACGACGTGCTGGTGCGTCCCGACGGCCGTGACGAACCCGTCGCGGACGCGGTGCGCTGGCAGCCGCAGCTGTGGCGCGAGCTGCTCGCCGACGCGGGCGAGGCCGGTGCCGCGAGCAGCCGGGCCGAGGTGCATCGCCGCTTCCTCGCCGCGGTGGCGGGCTGGAGCGGCGCGGCGCCCGCGGGCCTGGCGCGCCGCATCTCGGTGTTCGGCATCTCCACGCTGCCCCGCCAGTCGCTCGAGGTGCTGCATGCGGCCTCGCGCTGGTCGCAGGTGCTGCTGTGCGTGCACAACCCCTGCGAGCACGACTGGTCGCACATCGTCCCCGAGCAGGCGCTGCACCGCGCGCGCCGCCAGTCGCGGCGGCCCGGCTGGACCGGCGAGCCTTCGGAAGACACGCTGCACCTGTCCACGCATCCGCTGCTCGCCGCCTGGGGGCGGCAGGGGCGCGACTTCATCCGGCTGCTGGACGACTACGACCAGCCGCAGGACTACCGCGGCCGCTTCGCCGCCATCGGCGAACGCGTCGACCTGTTCGAGGCCGGCCCGCGGGACAGCCTGCTGCGGCAGCTGCAGGACGACATCCGCGAGCTGCGTCCGCTGGCCGAAACGCGGACGCAATGGCCGGCGGTGGACGCGGCGCGCGACCGCTCGATCGCCTTCCACATCGCCCACGGCCGCCAGCGCGAGGTGGAGATCCTGCACGACCACCTGCTGGCCGCGTTCAGCGCCGATCCCACGCTGCGGCCGCGCGACGTGATCGTGATGGTCCCGGACGTGGCCGACTACGCCGCGCACGTGCAGGCGGTGTTCGGGCGGGTGGAGCGCGACGACGACCGCTACATCCCGTTCGGTCTGTCCGACCGCGGCCGGCGCCTGCGCGAGCCGATCGTCGCGGCGCTCGACCAGCTGCTGTCGCTGCCGCAGTCGCGCGTCGCGGCCGGCGAGGTGCTGGACCTGCTGCAGGCGCCCGCGCTGCGCGAGCGCTTCGGCATCGCCGAGGAGCAGCTGCCGCTGGTGCGCCACTGGCTGGAATCGGCGGGCGTGCGCTGGGGCCTGCATGCGGTGCACCGCGAGTCGCTGGGGCTGCCGGCCGACCTGGAGCAGAACAGCTGGTCGTTCGGCTTGCGCCGCATGGTGCTGGGTTATGCGGTCGGCGCGGGCGAGGCCTGGGACGGCATCGAGCCGATGCCGGGCGTGGGCGGGCTGGAAGCCGCGCTGCTCGGGCCGCTGGTGCGGCTGGCGCAGTCGCTGGAGGCGTTGTGGAGCGCGCTGCGCGAGCCGGCGGTGCCGGGTGCATGGGCGGCGACGTTGCGCTCGTTGCTCGAAGACTTCTTCCTCGCGCCCGACGGCAGTTCGGAAGGCCTGACGTTGCTGCGCGCACGCGCCGCGCTCGACGAGTGGGAGGGCGCTTGCGCCGCCGCGGGGCTGGTGGAGCCGCTGCCGCTGGCCGTGGTGCGCGAGCACTGGCTCGGGGCGCTGGAGCCGCCCGCGTTGCAGCAGCCTTTCTTCGCGGGCGGCGTCACCTTCGCTTCGCTGATGCCGATGCGCGCGATCCCGTTCCGCCGGGTGGCGCTGCTGGGCATGAACGACGGCGACTATCCACGCAGCCGCACGCCCATGGACTTCGACCTGATGGCCGGCGACCACCGGCCGGGCGACCGCTCGCGTCGCGAGGACGACCGCTACCTGTTCCTCGAAGCGCTGCTGTCGGCGCGCGAGCACCTGCACATCAGCTGGGTGGGTCGCAGCGCACAGGACAACCAGGAGCGTCCGCCTTCGGTGCTGGTGGCGCAGTTGCGCGACCACCTCGCGGCGGGCTGGGCCCTGGCCGGGGCGGACGAAGAGGATGCGGGCGCCGCGTTGCTGGACGCGCTCACCACGAACCACAGGTTGCAGCCTTTCCATCCCGCCTACTTCGACGGCGGCACGCCGGGGCTGTTCAGCTATGCGCGCGAGTGGCGCGCCAGCCTGGAAGGCGCGGCCTCGACTTCCGCCGCGGTGGAGCTGGCCCCGGTGCCGACGCCGCAGCCGCTCACGCTCAAGCAGCTGGGCGACTTCCTCAAGCATCCGGCGCGCGCGTTCCTGCAGCAGCGGCTGGGCGTCTCGTTCCGCGAGGACGATCCGGTGGCGCAGGACGAGGAGCCGTTCGGCCTCGACGGCCTGGAGCACTGGAAGCTGCAGACCGAGCTGATCCGCGTACAGCGCACGGCCGTCGATGCAGGCCTGGACCGCGAGGCCGCGCTGCGCACGCAGCTCGATCGCATCGCGCGCCGCGGCCAGTTGCCACATGGCGCTTTCGCGCAGCAGGTGCAGGAGGAACTGGCCGAGCCGATGGAGCGCCTCTTCCAGCGCTATGGCGGCGCGCTCGGCGACTGGCCGCAGCGACTGGATGACGAGCCGGTGCAGTACGAGAGCGGCGGGCTGCGCGTGGAGGACTGGCTCGATGGCCTGCGTGCCGGCGAGCAGGGCCGCGCGCGGCTGGTGCTGGAGTTCAGCGGGCTCGTCGACGGACGCAGCTGGCGCCACGAGCGGCTGTTGCCGTACTGGGTGGCGCACCTGGCCGGGCACCTGGGCGGCGAGCCGCTGACCACCGTCGTGTTGAGCAAGGCGGGCGCGGCCACTTTCCAGCCGCTGTCGCCCGAAGAAGCCATGTCGCATTGGGAGACGCTGCTGCGGGCTTGGCAGGAAGGCATGCGCATGCCGCTGCCGTTCGACGTGCAGGTCGCGGCGGTGTGGCTGAAGGCGATGGAGCGCGGCGGGGATGAGTCGCGTGCGGAAGATGCGGCACGCGACTGCCACCGCAAGCAGATCGAGCCCGAAGCCAAGGGGCGGCAACGCGAATCGGCTGTCGCGTTGGAGCGCGCACATCCCGAGTTCGAATCGCTGTGGGCCGGCGGCGAGTTCAGGCGCCACGTGCGCGAGCTGCTGCAGCCGGCGCTCGACGCGGTGGGCAAGCCGCCCGCCGAGGAGAACGGCGCATGAGCAACGCACCCCGCAAGCTCGACCCGCTGGCGCTGCCGCTGGACGGCAATGCGCTGATCGAGGCCAGCGCCGGCACGGGCAAGACCTACACGATCGCGGCGCTCTACCTGCGGCTGGTGCTGGGGCACGAGTCGGCCGAGCCGCTCACGCCGCCGGAAATCCTGGTCGTCACCTTCACCGAGGCCGCGACCAAGGAATTGCGCGACCGCATCCGCGCGCGGCTGGCCGAGGCCGCGTTGGCCTTCCGCCGCGATCCTGCCGAAGTGGAGCCGCGGCCGGCCGGCGAGGACCTGCTGCACGACCTGCTGATGGCGTATCCACCGCAGGCCTGGCCCGCCTGCGCGCGCCGCCTGCAACTGGCCGCCGAGTGGATGGACGAGGCCGCGGTCGACACCATCCACGGCTGGTGCTACCGCATGCTGCGCGAGCACGCGTTCGACAGCGGCAGCCTGTTCACGCAGACGCTGCAGGCCGATCCGGGCGAGCTGCTGGACGAGGCGGTGCGCGACCACTGGCGCACCTTCTTCTATCCGCTGCCGCCGCAGGAGGCGCAGCGCGTGAGCGAGTGGTGGCCCGGTCCGGCCGCCTTGCGCAAGGCGCTCAAGGGATTGCTGCCGCACGCGGATCGGCTCGATCCCGCCCCGGAGCCCGCGGTGTCGCTGCGGGAGGCGCATGAACAGGCCACACGGCGGCTGGCGGAACTCAAGGCACCCTGGGCCGCGTGGGCCGAGGAATTGAAGGACTTGCTCGACAAGGCCTGCGCGGCCAAGCAGGTCCACGGCAACAAGCTGCGCCCTGCGTGGTTCCACGACTGGCTGGCCTGCCTGGGCGAGTGGGCGCGCGGCGATGCCGTGTGGCCGTTGAAGGACAGCAGCACCGCGTGGAAGCGGCTGACGCCGGCCGGCTTGCTGGACGCGTGGAAGGTCGGCCGGCCTTTCGAGCATCCGGCGCTGGACGCGATGGAGAAGCTGCGCGAGCAGCTCGATGCATTGCCCGAAGGCCGCGACCCCGTCCTCGCGCACGCGGCGCGCTGGGTCGCCGATCGCCTGGCGCAGGAACAGCGGCGCCGCGCCGAGATGGGCTTCGACGACCTGCTTTCGCAGCTGCACCGCGCATTGCACGAGGAGGGCCGCGGCGATCGCCTGGCCGCGCTGATCCGCCGGCAATTCCCCGTCGCCCTGGTCGACGAGTTCCAGGACACGGACCCGGTGCAGTACGGGATCTTCCGCCGCATCTACGGCGACGCGCCGGGTGCGGCCATGGTGCTGATCGGCGATCCCAAGCAGGCGATCTACGGTTTCCGCGGCGCGGACATCCACACCTACCTGGCCGCGCGCGCCGACACGGAAGGGCGGCTCTACACGCTGGGCACCAACCACCGCTCGAGCCGCGAGATGGTCGATGCGGTCAACCACCTGTTCGCCGCCGCCGAGCAGCGGCCCGGGCCGGGCGCGTTCCTGTTCCGCGATGAGCGCGGCGATCCCCTGCCGTTCCTGCCGGTGGCCGCGCGCGGCCGCGGCGAGCGCTGGCAGGTGGAAGGCCAGGACGCGCCGGCGCTCACCGCCTGGTGCCACGATCCCGGCGCGGCGCTCGGTGTGTCGGCCTATCGCGGGGCGATGGCGACCGCGTGCGCCGCGGAAGTCGTGCGCCTGCTGAACCTGGGCCGGGAAGGGCGGGCCGGTTTCGCGGACGAGGGCCGCCTGGAGCCGCTGCGGCCGCGCGACATCGCCGTGCTGGTGAACACCGGCTCGGAGGCGTTCGCGGTGCGCCAGGCGCTGCGCGAGCGCGGCGTGCGCAGCGTCTACCTCTCCGACCAGAGCTCGGTGTTCCACAGCCCCGCGGCCGCCGAGGTGCAGCGCCTGCTGCAGGCCTGCGCCGAGCCGGACGACGCGCGCCGGTTGCGGTCGGCGCTGGGGACGCCTTTGCTCGCGCTGGACTGGTCCGCGCTGGAGCGGCTGAACCAGGACGAGCTGCACTGGGAAGAGCGCGTCGAGCAGTTCCACGACTACCAGCGGCAGTGGCGCCGCCAGGGCGTGCTGCCGATGCTGCGGCGGCTGCTGCACGACTTCGGCGTGCCCGCGCGGCTGCTGGCGCAGGACGACGAACGCCGGCTCACCGACCTCTTGCACCTGTCGGAGCTGCTGCAGGAAGCCAGTGCGCAGCTGCAGGGCGAGCATGCACTCGTGCGCTGGCTGGCCGAGCAGCGCGAGGAGGACGTGGTCACGGCCGAGGAGCGGCAGGTGCGGCTGGAGAGCGATGCGGACCTGCTCAAGGTGGTGACGGTGCACAAGTCCAAGGGCCTCGAATACCCGCTGGTGTTCGTTCCTTTCGCGGCGGCGTGCCGGCCCGAGAGCGGCGATTCGCTGCCGCTGCGCTGGCGCGACGACCAAGGTCGCGCGCGGCTGTCGCTGCGGCCCGATGACGAGGCGGTGCGACGCGCGGACCGCGAGCGCCTGGGCGAGGACCTGCGCAAGCTGTACGTGGCGCTCACGCGCGCGCGGCATGCGACCTGGATCGGACTCGCGCCGGCGGAAGCCTGGGCGCAGACGGCGATCGGCTGGTTGCTGGACGAGGGTCGCGCGCCCCCACCGGGGCAGTTGCGGGCGCTGCTGGAGCGCGCGCTCGCGGGCTGCGAGGCGGCCACCATCGCGCAGCCGCTGCTGGAGTCGGAAGAGCAG
>JAEWBU010000382.1 GCA_023390985.1 Pseudomonadota bacterium | reverse complement strand
GCCTGGGCCCGGGCCGATTCGGGCGCGGGACGCGGCGCGGGCGCCGCGCGGGCGGGGCTGCGGCGAGCGGGAGCAGGTTCCGCGACGGGCTCGGGCACGGCAGCTACGGTCGGAGCGACCACCACCGGAACGACATCGCGCAAGGAGGGCGGGTCCGCCAGCAGCACGTAACCCTGGCTGAACTGGTCGTGGCAGCCCACCGTCACGCGCACGGTGATCACCGGCTCCTGCACCAGCTGGCTGGACGAGAGGCGCAGCACCGCATTGCCATCGGCCCGGTCCAGCCGCCACGCCAGTGGCGTGGTCAGAAGATCCTGCTGCTGGAGTTCGGCCCGGACGCAGTTCAACTCCTCGCCGGGCTGCAGCGTGACGGGCACCGAGGCCTGCACCGGCCGGCCGATCACGGCCGAGCCCTGGATCCGCCCGAGCGAAAGCGCCAGCGCGTCGGGCAGCGGCAGCAGCAGGGCGGTGATGAAGCAGGCGGCCGCACGCAGGCGGAAACGGGCCGCGTCGGCGGCCCGCTCGAAAGTTGCGTGGGCTGTCTTGTTCGTCACCGGCCTACGGCCCCCTAGGGCCCTGACTTAAGTCTGATGAGCATAGTCGTATCAATTTGTGTTCTTGGCAAGGGTCAGGCGTGTCGGATAGGACACAGCGGCGCGGCTTCTGCACGCATTGCTACGATGGCCCGCCATGAACATGCTTCCCGACATTCCCGCCGACCGCCTGCCCGAGCTGCTGCGCCGCATGCCCAAGGCGGAACTGCACATCCACATCGAGGGCTCGCTGGAGCCGGAACTGATCTTCGCGATGGCCCGGCGCAACGGCGTGTCCATCCCGTACGCCAGCGTGGAGGACCTGCGCCGCGCCTACGCCTTCACCAACCTGCAAAGCTTCCTGGACATCTACTACGCGGGCGCCAGCGTGCTGATCACCGAGCAGGACTTCTTCGACATGGCCTGGGCCTACCTGGAGAAGGCACGCGCCGACCACGTGGTGCACACGGAAATCTTCTTCGACCCCCAGACCCACACCGCCCGCGGCGTGGCGATGGAGACCGTGATCGACGGCCTGCACCGGGCCTGCGAGCAGGCGCGCGAGCAGCTGGGCGTGGAGGCCTCGCTGATCCTGTGCTTCCTGCGGCACCTGAGCGAGGAGGCGGCCTTCGAGACGCTGGAGCAGGCGCTTCCTTTCCGCGGCAAGTTCATCGGGGTGGGCCTGGATTCCAGCGAGGTTGGCCATCCGCCCGAGAAGTTCTCCCGGGTGTTCGCGCGCTGCCGCGAGCTGGGGCTGCACCTGGTCGCGCACGCGGGCGAGGAAGGCCCGCCGGCCTACGTGTGGACCGCGCTGGACCTGTTGAAGGTCGAGCGCGTCGACCACGGAGTGCAATCGAGCAAGGACCCGCAGCTGATGCGCCGGCTGGCGCAGGACCGCATCCCGCTGACCGTGTGCCCGCTGTCCAACCTGAAACTGTGCGTGTTCCCCCGGCTGGAAGACCACAACCTGGGGCAACTGCTGGACGCCGGGCTGGTGGCGACGGTGAACTCGGACGATCCCGCGTATTTCGGCGGCTACGTGAACGACAACTTCCTGGCGACCTTCAAGGCCACCGGGTTGTCGGCGAAGCAGGCCTGGCAGCTGGCGAACAACAGCTTCGAGGCCAGCTTCGTCGGGGCCGAGCAGAAGCGGAAGTACCGCGACCGGCTGGATGCCGTGTTCGCGGAACTCGCCGCCTGAAGGGCGTTCAGCCCGCCAGGCCGTCCACGGCCTGGACCATCGACTCTCGCGCCTGCTCCACGATGCGCTGCTTCCACTGCGGCGTGTCCGTGTAGAACGCGTCCAGCATCTGCTGCTTGATCCGCGCCCGCAGCTCGGCCGGCGCTTCCGGATGCTGGTCCAGCCAGTGCTCGGCCCGCAGCGCGTGCAGCACCTCCAGCAGCGGCTGGGTGCCGTACTCCATCGCGATGCCCGTGTACTCGGCCTGCGGGCACTCGTCGAGGATGCTGGACCACATCATCCCGGTGAGCTTGGCCGAGGTGGACGAGCCGTCGTAGATCGAGGTCACCGGCGTGCGGCCGCCGCCGTCCCACCAGCGGCGCGCCCGCGCCACCTGGGCGTCGTCGTCGGGGCCGGCGAAGATGCGCTCGCCCAGGCCGCTGGGGCCCAGGCCGGTGTGGAAGTCGATCCAGGCGATGCGGCCGGCGCGGCGGCCGTGCGCGCGCAGCACTTCGCGCAGGGTGCGGTTGCTCCAGGTCGGGCCGTCGCCGCCGAAGTACATGCCGCGCGGGAACTCGTGCTGGCCGCTGCTGATGGCGGCCTGGTACGCCGGCCGGCCGTTCTTCTCGATCCAAGCGGCCAGCGCGTCGTCGTTCTCCTTCGAAGGCGGCCAGGTGTCGGGGAACAGCAGGTCGTGCAGCTCGCGGTAGGCCGCGTTCTTCGGCAGCGGCTTGGCGAAGTCGTGGAAATTGCGGTTCAGGTCCACGTTCTCCTGCGTCGTGCGACGCAGGTGCGAGAAGCCGAACGGATTGAGCGCGTGCACGTAGAGCACCGCCACGCCCTTGCTGCGGGCGTGCTCGCGCCAGGCCGCGTCGCGCAGCGCCGAGACCTGCACTCCGCTGCCGCAGAAGCCTTCCACGCCATGGCAGGCGCTGGACAGGATCAGCAGCTTCGACGCGTTCGGGTCGCCGTCGCGCGCCACGTCCATGGCGAGCTCCTCGCCCTCGCGGCCCGTCTCCGGATGCCGCCTGGATTCGACCAGCAGGCCGGCGGCCCGGGCCGCCTCGATGAACTTGTCGCGCGCCTCGCGGTAGCTGTGGGAAAAGCTCGCTTCGACGCTCATGCGCGCGGGACTCCCAGCCAGGCTTCGGCCAGCTTCACCCAGTAGGTGGCGCCGAGCGGGATCAGGTCGTCGTTGAAGTCGTAGCTCGGGTTGTGCAGCATGCAGGGCCCCGCGCCGTGGCCCATCTCGCGGTGCGTGCCGTCGCCGTTGGCGATGAAGCAGTACGCGCCCGGCTTGGCCTGCAGCATGTACGCGAAGTCCTCGGCGCCCATGGTGGGCTCCTGCGGCAGCACGTTGGCCTCGCCGACGATAGAGGCCATGACCTTGCGGCAGAACTCGGCCTCGGCCGCCGAGTTGACGGTGGGCGGGTAGTTGCGCACGAACTCGAACTCGCACTTCGCCTCGTGCGCCGCGCACGTGTGCTCGGCGATCTGCTTCATCCGCTTCTCGATCAGGTCCAGCACCTCCAGGGTGAAGGTGCGCACCGTGCCCTGCAGCTCGCAGCTGTCGGGAATCACGTTGGTGGCCTCGCCGGCGTGGATCATGGTGACCGAGATGACGCCCGCGTCGATCGGCTTCTTGTTGCGGCTGATGATGGTCTGGAACGCCTGCACCATCTGGCAGGCGATCGGCACCGGGTCGATGCCGTTGTGCGGCAGCGCGCCGTGGCCGCCCTTGCCGCGGATGGTGACCTTGAATTCGCTGGTGGACGCCATCACCGGTCCGGCCGAGACGGCGAAACGGCCGACCTGGTCGCCCGGCCAGTTGTGCATGCCGAACACGGCTTCCATCGGGAACTTGTCGAACAGCCCGTCCTTGATCATCTCGCGCGCGCCGCCGCCGCCTTCCTCGGCCGGCTGGAAGATCAGGTAGACGGTGCCGTCGAAATTGCGGTTCTTCGCGAAATGCTGGGCCGCGGCCAGCAGCATGGCGGTGTGGCCGTCGTGGCCGCAGGCGTGCATGCGGCCGGGGTTCTTGCTGGCGTGGGCGAAGGTGTTGAACTCCTGCATGGGCAGCGCGTCCATGTCGGCGCGCAGGCCGATGGCGCGGTCGCTGGTGCCGTTCTTGACGATGCCCACCACGCCCGTGGTGCCCATGCCGCGATGGATGGGGATGCCCCATTCGGTGAGCTTGGCGGCCACCAGGTCGGCGGTGCGCACTTCCTCGAAGCAGAGTTCGGGATGGGCATGCAGGTCGCGCCGCAGGGCGGTGATGGACGCCGCCTGCGTGACGATGGAATCGAGGACGTTCATGGTCGCTGGTACTGGAGGATCGAGCCGAAGAGTCTAGCCCCGGGGTGCGGCCGGGCGCATGAGGGGAATCCGCGAGAATCGTGCCATGACCGCTTCCGTCCAGCCCTCGGCCCGCGCGCTCGAGCTTGCGCAGGCCCTGGTGCGCATGAACACCGTCAGCGCCAACAGCAACCTCGAGCTCATCCATTTCATCCGCGACGAGCTGGCCCGCCTGGGCGTGAAGTCGCGCCTGACCTTCAATGCCGAGAAGACCAAGGCCAACCTCTTCGCCACGCTGGGCGAGGGCAAGCCGGCCGGCGTCATCCTGTCCGGCCACACGGACACCGTGCCCTGGGACGGCCAGGACTGGTCTTCCGATCCGCTGTCGGCGCAGGTCCGCGACGGCAAGCTCTTCGGCCGCGGCTCGGCCGACATGAAGAGCTTCATCGCGCTGGCCGTGGCGCATGCCGAGACCTTTCTGAACAGCCGGGCGCCGTTCGCGGTGCATTTCGCGTTCAGCTACGAGGAAGAGATCGGCTGCTTCGGCGTGCGCGAGCTGATCGCCGACCTGCGCGACGCGAACATCCAGCCACTGGCCTGCATCGTCGGCGAGCCCACGTCCATGGTGCCCGCCATCGCGCACAAGGGCGTCTACCGCTACAAGTGCTGCGTGCGCGGCAAGGAGGCGCATTCCTCGCTCACGCCGCAGTCGGTCAACGCCATCGAGATGGCCGCGCGCGTCATCGGCAAGCTGCGCGACATGGCCGACGGCTTCGAGCGCGAGGAGCCGCGCTACACCGGCTTCGACGTGCCGTTCTCCACCGCCAGCGTGGGCCAGTTCCACGGCGGCATCGCCGATAACGTGGTGCCGCGCGACGCCGAGTTCCGCTACGAGTTCCGCGACCTGCCCACGGCCGATGCGCAGGCCATGCAGGCCCAGGTGGTGGCCCATGCGCGTTCGCTGGAGCCGGCGATGAAGAAGGTGGCGCCCGACACGGGCTTCAGCTTCGAGACGATCTGCGAGATCCCCAGCTTCCTGGGCTCGGAGCAGGACCCGGTCACGCGCCTGGCGCAGCGCCTGGCGGGCGAGCAGCGCACCACCCTGGTGGCGTTCGGCACCGAGGCGGGCCTCTTCAAGCGCGCCGGCATCCCCACGGTGGTGTGCGGACCCGGCAGCATCGTGCAGGCGCACCAGCCGGACGAGTACGTCAGCCTGGAGCAGCTGGCGCGCTGCGAGGATTTCATGCGCGGCCTGGCGGCCGCGCATGAAATCGGCTGAACTTACTGCTTGGGCGCGGCTTCCTTGCCAGCCGGCAGCTTGCCCGCGATGTTGTCGCCGGTGCGGCGGGTGGCGTCGGCCGCGCGCTTGGCGGTGCGGCTGACCACGTTGCCGGTGTCCTTGGCGACTTCCTTGGTGGCCTGGGCCGGGCGGGACTTCTGGGCCTTCTTCACGACTTCGGGGCTGCCCTTGTCGGTGCCGGCCGCCTTGTCGTTCGGATAGGCCTCGCCGGCCTTCTGGGTGGACTTGTTGTCCGGGCCCGTGGGGTTGTTCTGCGCCTGCGCGGGCAGCGCGGCGGCGAAGGCGACCGCCAGGACGGCGGAGAGGATCGGTGCTTTCATGCTTGCAACTCCAGAGGTTGGGATGGGCGGAGTATGGCAAGCCACGGCCGCGCCAGGAGTGGCTCTGCGGGGCTCCTACAGCAACAAGCGCAGAGCTCCGACAGTCGCCGTTGATGCGCTACTCGCGCACCCGGCCCTGCGAGTCGATCAGGCTCAGCTCCACCAGCCGGGAGCCGACCCTTTCGCTGGCGAAATGCACGCGGAATCCGCCCACGCTCACGTCGTCCAGCCCTTCCAGCGCCTTGCGCAGCCTGGCGCGCGTGGGGTCCTTGGAAGAGCGGCGCAGCGCCTCGGCATACACCTGCGCGGCGAGGTAGCCCTCGAGCATGTAGACGTTCGGCTTGCCGGCCTTGGCGGCCTGCGCGTCGGCCTGCAGTTCGCGCACCACCGCCACCTTGGCGCTGTCGCTCTTGGGGACCACGCGCACCACCACGACGCCGGCGCCGTCGCGCCCCAGCTCCTCGGCCAGCAGGCTTTCGCCCGTGTTGGAGAAACCGTAGATCGGGCCGCGGAAGCCCTTGGCCCGCAGGTCGCGCACCGCGCTGGCCGCGCCGCCGGCGTCGCCCAGCACCAGCACCGATTCGGGCTTCTTCTCCAGCGTCTTGTCGACGCTGCTGGCGACGCTGCCGCTGCCCACCACGTGCTTGGCGACCAGGTTGGCGCCCATGCCGCCCATGGTGCGCTCGGCGGCCTCCAGCGCCACCATCGACTCGCCGTCGCTGCCGTGCAGGATGGCCAGCCTGCGCGCGCCCAGCGTCTCGGCGTGGCGCGTGATGGCGGCGGCTTCTTCCGAGTAGCCGGGCCGGATGGAGAACACGTTGGGATAGAGCGCGCCGCGGAGCTCGTCGGCCGCGGCCATCGGGCCGAACATCAGCACGTCGCTGTCCTTGATCAGCGGATAGGCGGCGGTGACCTGGGGCGAGCCGTAGTAGCCGAACAGCGAGAGCACGCCCTGGCCCAGCAGCTTCTTCGTGTTCTCCGCGGTGACGGCGGGGTTGCCGCGATCGTCCAGCGTCACCAGTTCGACCTTGCGCCCGTTGACGCCGCCGGCGGCGTTGAGCTTGTCGAAGTAGAGCTTCGCGCCCTGCACGAAGGGCGCGGCCAGCGCCGAGCCCGGGCCGGTGAGCGCGGCGGACTGGCCGATGACGATGCCGTTCTTGCCGACGCCATCCTGGGCGAGTGCGGCGGAGCCGAGGGCGGCGAGGAAGGCTACGATGGCGATTCGCGCTCGGCAGCGGAACGTTTGCATGGGGAGGGTCTCCATAGGCCGACGGTTCGACATTCGCCAGCTCTTCAGGAACTATAGGATTCACCTTGACGTCCGGCATCGGCATTCCCCCTAGCGTCGGCTCTTCACGGCAGGTGCGCGGCGCCTGCCCGCACGACTGCCCGGATACCTGCGCACTCGTGACCACCGTCGTCGACGGCGTCGCGGTGAAGGTGCAGGGCAACCCCGACCACGCGCCCACCGACGGCGTGCTGTGCGCCAAGGTCTCGCGCTATCCCGAGCGCACCTACCATCCCGAACGCTTGTTGCATCCACTGCGGCGCGTGGGCCCCAAGGGCTCCGGCCGGTTCGAGACCGTGGGTTGGGATGAAGCGCTGGACGACATCGCGCGGCGGCTCTCCGGCATCGCCGCGCGCGACCCGCAGGCCATCCTGCCCTACAGCTACTGCGGCACCATGGGCCTGGTGCAGGGCGAGGGCATGGCGGCCCGCTTCTTCAACCGCCTGGGCGCCTCGCTGCTGGATCGCACCATCTGCGCCAGCGCGGGCGCGGCCGGCCTGGTGCACACGCTGGGCGGCAAGGTGGGCATGAAGGTGGAGTTCTTCACCGAGGCGAAGCTGATCCTGATCTGGGGCAGCAACGTGATCACCAGCAGCGTGCATTTCTGGCGGCTGGCGCAGGAGGCCAAGCGGCGTGGCGCGAAGCTCGTCTGCATCGACCCGCGCCGCACCGAGACCGCCGAGAAGTGCCACGAGCACCTGCAGATCCTCCCGGGCACCGACGCGGCGCTGGCGCTGGCGCTGATGCACGAGCTGGTGCTGAACGACTGGCTCGACCACGACTACCTGGAGCGCCACACGCTCGGCTGGGACGCGCTGCGCGAGCGCGCCTTGCGCTGGTCGCCCGAGCGCGCCGCGGCGGTGTGCGGCAT
>JAEWBU010000350.1 GCA_023390985.1 Pseudomonadota bacterium | reverse complement strand
TTCCGCTGGGCCACCGCCCAATCTCCGGCCCCCTTCCTGCCCCTATCTCCCATGAAGCTCCAGCCCGACCGTTTCGACGTGCAGGCCATCACCGGCTACGGCCCCGGCTGGGTGGGCGTCGGCACCGGCGCCACGGCCGAGAAGATCGCCCACAGCGTGATCCTGTGCTCGAGCGGAGAGCGCATCGACTGGAACGCCGACAGCTTCGAGGACCTGGGCCCGGAGCATTTCGCGCAACTGGCGCAATTGAAGGCCGAGGTCGTCGTATTCGGCAGCGGCGAGCGGATCCGCTTTCCGCGCCCCGCGTGGCTGCGCCCGCTGGCCGAGCGCGGCATCGGGCTTGAAACCATGGACACGGCCGCGGCCAGCCGCACCTACAACATCCTTGCCCAGGAAGGTCGCCGGGTCGCCGTGGCCCTGCTGCTGGAACAGCCCCGCTGACGGGCGCGGGCCGGCCCTTTCGGGTAAAATCGGGTGTTGCCGCCGCCCCCCGCGCGCGCCCGGTAACGGGCTCATTCCTGTCACACGAGTACAAAATCCATGGCGATCGTTGTCAACAAGCCCATCCCCGAATTCGAAGCGAACGCCACGGGCGGCCTGAAGGTCAGCAATACGTCCCACCTCGGCCAGATCCTGGTGTTGTACTTCTACCCCAAGGACAACACGCCCGGCTGCACCACCGAGGCGATGCAGTTCCGCGACAAGTACAAGGACTTCGTCAAGGCCGGCGCCACGGTCTTCGGCGTGTCGCGCGACAACATGAAGTCGCACGACGACTTCAAGGCCAAGCTCGAGCTGCCCTTCGAGCTGATCGCCGACACCGAAGAGAAGATGTGCCACATGTTCGGCGTGGTGAAGAACAAGATCATGTACGGCAAGAAGGTCAAGGGCATCGAGCGCAGCACCTTCCTGATCGGCGCCGACGGCATCCTCAAGCAGGAGTGGCGCGGCCTGAAGGTGCCCGGCCACGTCGACGAGGTGCTCAAGGCCGTCAAGCTGCTGAAGAAGGCCGCCTGAACGTCGGTGACGTCTGGCAGCAACAAGCGCCAGGCACCGGTAGTCGCCTCTTGGCCCTTGTGCATAATGGGCTCATGCAGTTGATTCCGGCGCGAAGCGTCGACACCGCATCCGAAGAACAAGCCGCCCGGCTCGCCAGGCGGCTTTTTCGTTTCATGACCCCACGTATTTCCGGGAACGTCCTGCCTTATGCCGCTGCCCCCCGCCCCCACGAAACGCGCTGCCCTGCTTCCGGCCGAGGCCTACGACGCCCCGGCCCGGTCCTCCCACAAGGCGGCTCGAAAATCGGAGGCCGCCGGCGCTGACAACCCGCTGGCTGATCGGCCCCAGGTCGAGGACTTCGACCCGCGCGGCGGCGGCGAGCGCGACGCCTCGCACCCCGCCGCCCTCTTCGACGAAACCCCGGTGGCCGAGCGGCCGCAGCCGCAACCGCAGGCCCGCAAGCGCGCCGCTCCCGCCGCCGAGCCGGCCGCTCGCCGCAAGGCCAGGAGCGCCGGTCCGACCAAGCTGTTCGTGCTGGACACGAACGTGCTGATGCACGACCCGATGTGCCTGTTCCGCTTCGAGGAGCACGACATCTTCCTGCCGATGATCGTGCTGGAGGAGCTGGACGGCCACAAGAAAGGCACCACCGAGGTCGCGCGCAACGCCCGCCAGGCCAGCCGCTCGCTGGACGCCCTGGCCGGCGCGCAGGGCGCCGACATCAGCGCGGGCCTGAAGCTCGAGACCACCGGCCACACGGAAGCGGGCGGCTGCCTTTTCTTCCAGACCCAGGCGCTGGCCAACCACCTGCCGCCCAGCCTGCCGCAGGGCAAGGCCGACAACCAGATCCTGGGCGTGGTGCAGGCGCTTCGCGAGCAGTACGCGCCGCGCGAGGTGGTGCTGGTCTCCAAGGACATCAACATGCGGGTCAAGGCCCGCGCGCTGGGCCTGGCGACCGAGGACTACCGCAACGACAAGACGCTGGACGACCTGGAGCTGATGTACTCCGGCGCGCTGGCGCTGCCGCCGGACTTCTGGGCCAAGCACGGCAAGACCGTGGAGAGCTGGCAGAGCGGACAGACCACGTTCTATCGCATCACCGGCCCGATCGTGCCCAGCCTGCAGATCAACCAGTTCGTGTACTTCGAGGCGCCCGGCGAGCCCAGCCTCTACGCACGCGTGACCGAGATCCGCGGCAAGACCGCCGTGCTGCGCACGCTCAAGGATTACGGCCACCTGAAGAACGCGGTCTGGGGCGTCACCACGCGCAACCGCGAGCAGAACTTCGCGATGAACCTGCTGATGGACCCGGAGGTCGACTTCGTCACGCTGACCGGCACGGCCGGCACCGGCAAGACGCTGATGGCGCTGGCGGCCGGCCTCACGCAGGTGCTGGACGATCGCCGCTACACCGAGATCATCATGACCCGCGCGACCGTGAGCGTCGGCGAGGACATCGGCTTCCTGCCCGGCACGGAAGAGGAAAAGATGGGCCCGTGGATGGGCGCGCTGGACGACAACCTGGAAGTGCTCGGCAAGACCGACACCGGCGCCGGCGAATGGGGCCGCGCGGCCACCAACGAGCTGATCCGCAGCCGCATCAAGATCAAGAGCATGAACTTCATGCGCGGCCGCACCTTCCTGAACAAGTACGTCATCATCGACGAGGCGCAGAACCTCACGCCCAAGCAGATGAAGACGCTGATCACGCGCGCGGGCCCCGGAACCAAGATCATCTGCATGGGCAACCTGGCGCAGATCGACACGCCCTACCTCACCGAGGGCTCTTCCGGCCTCACCTTCGCGGTGGACAAGTTCAAGGGCTGGCCCCATAGCGGGCACATCACGCTGGCGCGCGGCGAGCGCTCGCGGCTGGCGGACTTCGCCAGCGAGGTGCTGTAACCCGCAGGCCCATCCGTAGCGTCTGGTTGCGCCGGTAGCCGCTCCGGCGCCTGTCGCGCTAATCTGGCGCAACATGAATACGCATCCGATCCGACGATGCCTGGCCGCCGCCCTGCTGGCGGCCAGCGGCACGTGCTGGGCCACGCTGGGCGAGCCGATGGCGGCCCCCGCGGGCGCGACCGGCGAATCGGCGCAGAGCCCGGGCGGCGCGCGCTACACCGTGCTGGCCCGCCGGCTCGATTCCGGCACGGAGGTGCGCGAGTACGCCAACGCCCAGGGCATCGTTTTCGCGGTGTCGTGGAGCGGCCCCTTCCTGCCGGACCTGCGTTCGCTGCTCGGGTCGAACTTCGCCGCGCTCGAACAGCATGCGGCCGGCGCCGGGCGCGCTTCGGTCGTCAGCATCCAGACCCCGGAGCTCACCCTGCTCTCCGGCGGCAGGATGGGCGCCTTCCGCGGCCGCGCCTGGCTGCCGCGCCAGCTTCCCGCGGGTCTGGACCCGCGCGCGCTGCCATGAACCGCGCCTCGCTCTTCTCCAAGGCCCTGGGCGGCCTGGCCGCCGGCGCGCTGGTGCTCCTGGCCAGTTGCGGCGGCGGTGACGGCGGCAGGCAGACGGCGCTGCAAAGCGCCGCCAACGCCGGCATCGACAACGCCGCGAGCCCGCTGGTGCCGGGGGCGAACGTGCTGCGCATCACGGTCGATCGCGGCACCGACGACAGCGCCATCAACACCCCGTTCGTCACGGTGCGCGTGTGCCAGCCGGGCACGGCCACCTGCGTGGACATCGACCACGTGGTGCTGGACACCGGCTCGTCGGGCCTGCGCGTCGCGGCCTCGGCCCTTCCCGCCGGCATGACGCTCGCGCCCGTCACCACCGCCGGCGGCCAGGCGGTCGGCCAGTGCGCGCAGTTCGCCAGCGGCTTCTCGTGGGGGTCGGTGCGCCTGGCCGATGTGCGGATGGGCGGCGAGGTCGCGTCCAACCTGCCGATCCAGGTGGTGAACGACACGGCGCTGCCTTTTGCACAGGTGCCCGCGTCCTGCTCGGCGACCGGCGCCAACATCGGCGCGGGCCGCGGCGCCAACGGCATCCTGGGCGTCGGCTTCTTCCGCGAGGACTGCGGCGCCGCCTGCGACGTGGGTCCGCCGGGCGCGCCCGACTTCTACTACGGCTGCAACCCCGGCGGCGGCTGCTCGCCCAGCCGGCTGGCGCTGGCCTCGCAGGTGAGCAACCCGGTGATGGCCTTCGCCGGCAACAACAACGGCGTGGTGGTCGTGCTGCCCAGCGTGCCCTCGGGCGGCGCGGGGCTGGCCGGCGGCTCGCTGGTCCTGGGGGTGGGGACGCAATCGAACAACCAGCTGGGCACCGCGACGGTGTTCGCGGCCAATGCGCAGGGGTTCATCACCACCACGTACAACGGCGTCGAGTTCCGATCCAGCTTCCTGGACAGCGGTTCCAACGGGATGTTCTTCAACGACGCCGCCCTGCCCTCCTGCGGCGATTTCTACTGCCCGGGCACCTCGCCGTTGCCGCTGAGGGCGGTCAACACCTCGGCGACCGGTGTCGCGGCGCAGGTGGACTTCTTCATCGACGACGTCACGCTCATTCGCGACCGTGCGGCCGCCGCCCACATCGGCGGCAGCACCAGCATCCCCGACAGCTTCGACTACGGCCTGCCGTTCTTCTTCGGCCGCTCGGTGTTCGTGGGGTTCGCCGCGCCGTTCGGTCCCGGGCCGTTCTGGGCCTACTGAAGCCCGCGGGGGCGCGCCGTCAGAAGTCCTCGCCGCCGCCGCTGGCGAGCGACTCGAACTTGGTCAGGTTCTTCAGGAAGGCCAGCTTCACCGTGCCGGTGGGGCCGTTACGCTGCTTGCTGATGATCACCTCGGAGACGCCGGGCTCCTTGGAGTCCTTGTTGTAGTAGTCGTCGCGGTAGATGAACATGATCACGTCAGCGTCCTGCTCGATGGCGCCGGATTCGCGCAGGTCCGACATCATGGGGCGCTTGTCGGTGCGCTGTTCCACCGCGCGCGACAGCTGCGACAGCGCGATCAGCGGGCAGCCCAGCTCCTTGGCCAGCATCTTCAGGCCGCGCGAGATCTCGCCCACCGCGGTGGCGCGGTTCTCGTCGCTCATGCCCGAGGACACGCTCATCAGCTGCAGGTAGTCCACCACGATCAGCCCCAGCTTGCCGCCGCAGGTGCGCGCCAGGCGGCGGGCGTTGGCGCGCAGCTCGCTCACCGTGAGGCCGGGGGTCTCGTCGATGAACAGCTGGATGTTGCGCAGCTTCTCGATCGCCTCGGTCAGCCGCGGCCATTCGTCGTCGGACAGCTTGCCGGTGCGAAGGTGGCCCTGGTCGATGCGGCCGATGGAGCCGACGATACGGATCGCCAGCTGCGCGGCGCCCATTTCCATCGAGAACACGGCCACCGGCAATTGCTCGTTCAGCGCCACGTGTTCGGCGATGTTGATCGCCAGCGAGGTCTTGCCCATCGAGGGACGCGCCGCCAGGATGATCAGGTCGCCCGCCTGCATGCCCGATGTCATGCGGTCGAAGTCGTAGAAGCCGGTCGGCACCCCCGTGATGTCGTTCGGGTTGTCGGCCATCTCCTGGACGCGGTCCAGCAGCTGCACCACCAGGCTGTCCATGCCCTGGAAGCCCTGCTTCATCCGCGAGCCTTCCTCGCCGATGTTGAAGATCTTCTGCTCGGCCTCGTCCAGGATCTGGTCGACCGCCTTGCCCTGCGGGCTGAAGGCGGCGGTGGCGATCTCGTCGGAGGCCGACACCAGCTTGCGCAGGATCGAGCGCTCGCGAACGATCTCGCCGTAGCGGCGGATGTTGCTGGCGCTGGGCACGTACTGCGCCAGCGAGTTCAGGTAGGCCAGGCCGCCGATCTCCTCGGCCTTGCCCAGGCTTTGCAGGTGCTCGTAGACGGTCACCACGTCGGCCGGCCGGCTGGAGTTCACCAGCGAGGCGACCGCCTGGAAGATCAGCTTGTGCTCGTAGCGGTAGAAGTCGCCTTCGGAGAGCACGTCGCCCACCCGGTCCCAGGCGCCGTTGTCGATCAACAGGCCGCCCAGCACGCTGGACTCGGCTTCCACCGAGTGCGGCGGCACGCGGAGCTGCGCCAGCTGGCGGTCACGGGGAAATTCGTCTTGGACGGGGGTGAGGACGGCAGACATGGGGATGAGTTCGGCGGCAGACGATGGTACGCCGCATGACCCGGCGGGCCAGGGGACAAGGCTGTGGAAAACCGGTGTGTTTTCCGTGGATTCGCGGGGACAAAAAGAAAAAGACCGGCGCGAGGCCGGTCTTCCTTCGTGCGGGCGGAAAGGCTCAGGCCGTTTCGCCGTACACGGTGACGTTGATGTCCACGACCACGTCGGTGTGCAGCGCGACGCTGACCGTGGAGTCGCCGACCGTCTTGATCGGGCCGTTCGGCATGCGGACCTGCGACTTGCTCACCTTGTAGCCCTGCTTGCCCAGTTCTTCGGCGATGTCGAAGTTGGTGACGGAGCCGAACAGGCGGCCGTCCACGCCGGCCTTCTGCGTGAGCTTCAGCGTGGTGCCGGAGAGCTTCTCGCCCTGGCCTTGCGCTTCGGTCAGCTTGGCGGCGGCGGCCTTTTCCAGTTCGGCGCGCTTGGCTTCGAATTCGGCCTTGTTCGCTTCGGTGGCGCGGCGGGCGCGGCCCGAGGGGATCAGGAAGTTGCGGGCGTAGCCGTCCTTGACCTTGACGATCTCACCCAGGTTGCCCAGGTTGACGACCTTGTCCAGAAGAATGACTTGCATGGTTCTGGCTCCTTCTTAGATGCGGTGCTGGTCGCTGTACGGGACCAGGGCCAGGAAGCGCGCGCGCTTGATGGCGGTGTTGAGCTGGCGCTGGTAGATCGCGCGGGTGCCGGTCAGGCGCGCCGGGATGATCTTGCCGTTCTCGGAGATGAAGTCGCGCAGGGTGTCGACGTCCTTGTAGTCGATCTCCTCGACGCCGGCGACGGTGAAGCGGCAGAAGCGCTTGCGCTTGAACAGCAGCGACTGGGTGTTGCGCTTCGGGCGCTTGTCCTTGTTGAATTTCTTGAACGTGGCCATGGTGTGCCTCTCTTGAATCTAAACGGGTTCGAACGACTGGATGTGCAGTACGGGGTGCTTGCCGTTGCGTGGCGTGGCCAGGAATCCCTTGAAGGCCCAGGC
>JAEWBU010000325.1 GCA_023390985.1 Pseudomonadota bacterium | reverse complement strand
AGCCCGGCATGTCCCAGGCGACCGCGCGATAGCCGCTGGAGGCCAGCGATTCCACCTGCGGCGCGAACGACAGGTGGCCGCCGCCGATGCCGTGCAGCATCAGCACCGTGGGGCCGGAGCCCAGCGTGGTGAAGGTGGGAAGCGTGCTCATTCGACTAAGCGTCCTTCGTCGACGACCTTGGCGTCGTCGAGCGTGACCGTGCAGTGGCGCAGCGGCAGGTCGAAGTGGCCCAGCGTGTGCCGCCGCGCTACCTCGTTGGCGCCGGTGCTGTACAGGAAGTTGCCGGCGAAGGCGCGCAGCTCGGTGCCGTTGAAATCGCGCTTGTCGTACAGCGCCATGCTGTCCCAGCGCGCCGCGGTGTTGAGCCCGTAGCCGACGTGGCTGACCGCGTAGGCCTCGCGGTCCCCCCAGGCGTCGATGTAGCTGCGCATCAGGTCGCCGTCGAGATTCGCGCCTTCGATGCGCGTGACGTAATCCGCTTCCACCGTCAGCGTGACCGGCTGCTCCAGGTAGCGCTTGAAGGTGAGGTTGACGTCGCCCTGCGCCAGCACCAGCCGGCCATTGACGCTGCCCGCCGCGGGGAACGCCAGCGCCAGCCCGCCGGGCCAGTGCGTCATGGTGCCGGGCCGCGTGGTGTAGCCCCAGTTGCCGCCGACAACGGCGTTCTCGAGCGAGATGGTGAGATCAGTGCCCGCCGGCGACGTCACGCGCATCTGCCGCGCCGCGCGCAAACGCTTGACGTGATCCTTCACGCGTAGCTCCAACGAGCCATCGTCCGAAGGAGCCAGCCGCGCCAGCGCCTCGGGATGCTCGTTGCTGACGTAGAGCACGCGCGCGCCGCCCTTCAGGATGGCGGGCAGCTCCGGCGCATGCATCAGGCCCTCGACCGTGCAGTCGACCACCAGCGTGCTGCCGGCCAGCGCGGCGACCGCAGGCGCTATGTTTTGCAGAGCGTCGGATGCCCCGGTGGAGCGGGCCTGCGGGATACCCTTGGTGAAGCGGCTGGGCATCGTCAGGCCGAAGACCCGGGCCCCGCAACGCGCGGCGGCCAGTTGCGCCAGCGTCACGAGCACAGGCCGGCTCTGGCTTTCGCTGAGCACCGCGACCGTGTCGCCGGGCTGCACGGCGCAGCGCCGCAACACGGCCTCGAAGGCCTCCAGCCAGGCGGGTTCGATGGTCTCCTGCAACATGGGTCCTCGGCTTTGATCCATACTACATGAAAATTCATGCAAACCCGTTGATGAGCCCGCCCAGCAAGGCCCAGCCGCCCACCTTCTCGCCGAAGGAATTCCGTTCGGCGCTGGGCATGTTCGCGACCGGCGTTACGATCGTCACGGCGATGACGTCCGACGGCAAGCCGATCGGCCTGACGGCCAGCTCGTTCAACTCGGTCTCGCTCGATCCGCCGCTGGTGCTGTGGAGCCTGGCGCGCGCGGCCGCGTCGCTGCCCGCGTTCAGCACGGGTTCGCACTACGCCATCAACATCCTCGCCGCCGACCAGAAGCTGCTGGCCGAGAAGTTCGCGGTCAAGGGCGGCGACCGCTGGACCGGCGTGGCGTTCACGCACGGCAGCGGCCAGGCGCCCCTGCTCACCGGCGCGGCCGCGGTGTTCGAATGCTTCAACCGCAGCCGCTACGAGGAAGGCGACCACGTCATCTTCGTCGGCGAGGTCGAGCGAGTGGCCTGGCGCCCGGGCGCCGCGCCGCTGCTGTTCCACGGGGGCCGCTTCTACACGGAGCTCCCGCTGTGACTGCCACCGGCGGTGAGCGTTTCGTCGACAACTACCTCGGCTACCTGCTGGGGCAGGCCAATCACGCGCTCTACAAGGACTTCGACGCGCAGGTGCGCGCGCGCGGCCTGAGCTCGATCGAGTGGCGCGTGCTGGCCACGCTGCACGACGGCGAGCCGCTGCACGTGAGCCAGCTCGCGCACGAGGTGCTGTCCAAGCAGCCCACCGTCACCAAGCTCGTGCAGCGCATGGCCGAACAGGGCTGGGTGTCGATGCAGGCCGACCCGGCCGACCAGCGCCGCACGCTGGTGTCCGCCACCGCCGCCGGGCGCCGCCTGGTGCGGCCGCTGGTGGAGCAGGCGAAGGCGCACGAGGCGCGCCTGCTGCGCGCGCTGGGCGCCACCGAGAAGAAGGCGCTGCGGCAGCTGCTCGAGAAGCTGGTCGCCGCGCAGCCGGAGCGGCTCTAAGCGCGAAACATGCCGCCCGGCTAGCATCGCCGGGCGATGACCGACCGAAAACAACATCTCGACGGCCTGGCCGTTTCCCTGCTTCTGGCCAGCTGCCTGTTCTGGGGCTTCCAGCAGATCCTGATCAAGACCACCGTGGGCGAAGTGCCGCCGCTCTGGCAGGCCGCGCTGCGTTTCTTCGGCGCGAGCGCGCTGCTGTGGCTGTGGTGCGTGCTGCGCAAGGTGCCGCTGTTCGAGCGCGACGGCACGCTGCGCGCCGGCCTGCTGGCCGGCCTGCTGTTCGCCGGCGAGTTCAGCTGCATCTACCTGGGCCTGCGCGACACCACGGCGTCGCGGCTGACGGTGTTCCTCTACACCTCGCCGTTCGTGGTGGCGCTGCTGGTGCCGCGCCTGGTGCCCTCGGAGAAGCTGCGGTCGGTGCAATGGGTCGGACTGGTGATCGCTTTCGCCGCGGTGGCGGTGGCGTTCAGCGAGGGCTTCACCAGCGGCAGCACCGCGCGGCAGCTGCGCGGCGATGCGCTGGCGCTGGCCGCGGGCACGTTGTGGGGGCTGACGACGCTGGTGATCCGCGCTTCGAAGCTCTCCACCGCGTCAGCCGAGAAGACGCTCTTCTACCAGGTGGGCGTGACGGCCCTGGTCGCGCCCCTGCTCTCGCTCGTGCTGGGCGAGACCTGGTCGCTCGACTACTCGGCCTACGCGTGGGGCTCGCTGGCGGCGCAGACCGTGATCGGCGCCTTCGCCAGCTACCTCGCCTGGATGTGGCTGCTGCGGCACTACCCCGCCACGCAGATGTCCTCGTTCACCTTCCTCACGCCGGTGTTCGCGCTGGTGTTCGGCGTGGTGCTGCTGCACGAGCCGCTGACGATGCAGCTCGTGCTGGCGTTGGTGGGCGTCGCGGCCGGCATCGTCCTGGTGAACCGGAAGCCGGCGCGCTGACGCCCCGGGCTCACTCGGGCGAGAAGCCCAGCGTCCTGACCAGCCCCTGCCAGAACTCCGTCTCGGTCTTGAGCATCTGGCCCAGCTGCGCCGGCGCCGTGGGCATGGGCTCCATGTAAGCCGTTGCGAGGCTGTCGACCACGTCCTGCTGCCCCAGCGCGCTGCGGATGCCGGTGTTCAGGCGCTGCACCACGTCCGCGGGCGTCCTGGCCGGCGCGAAAAAGCCGAACCAGCCGACATAGGCCAGGTCCTTGAAGCCCTGCTCCGACATCGTCGGCGTGTCGGGCGTGAACTTGCCGCGCCTGGGACCGCTGGTGGCGAGCAGGCGGATCTTGCCGGCCTTCACGTTGGACATGAACTCGCCGGTAGGGCCGACCACCGCGGCGATCTGGCCGCCGATCATGTCGGCCATCGCGGGCTGCGAGCCGCGGAACGCGACGTGGCGCAGGTCGGCGCCGCCCATGCGGCCCAGCGCCGCGCCGATGAAGTGCGCGGCCGAACCCTGGCCCGCCGATCCGAAGTTGGCGTTGCTCTGGTTCGCCTTGCACCACGCGAGGAACTCCGGCACGGTGCGCACGGAAGCCGGGACCATGGGCCCGACCGCCAGCGCGTAGTCGAACATCGCCGCGCCCGACACCGGCGCGAAGTCGGCCACCGGGTCGTAGGGCAGCTTCTTGTAGGTGAAGAGGTGCAGGCTCATCGGCGACGTGGGGGTGAGCAGCACGTTGGCGCCGTCGGGCGGCGCGTTCTTCACCGACTGCACCGCGATCTGGCCGCCGGCGCCAGTGCGGTTCTCCACGATCACCGTCTTCGCGTACGAAGACGCCAGCTTGTCGGCCACGCGGCGGCCCGCGAGGTCGATGGTGCCGCCGGGGGCGAAGCCGATGATGATCTTCGCGGCGTCGGGCGCCTGCGCGAAGGCAGGCAGGGACGCCCCGCCGGCGGCGAGGGCGGCCACGGAGGCCTGGATGAACTGGCGGCGGTCGATCGTCATGGGAACGGCTCCTGTGAAAGGTCGGAGGAACAAGGAAGGGAACGTCAGAGGTCCAGCACCAGCTTCTCGCCCTTGCAGCGGCTGACGCAGACCAGCATGGTGGTGAGGCTGTCGCGCTGCGACGGCGGGTACACGTAGTCCAGGTGTTCGGGCCGGCCTTCGCACACCGCGGTCTCGCAGGTGCCGCACAGTCCCTCTCGGCAGGAGAAGGGCACCTCGTGGCCGTTCTCCTCCAGCACTTCCAGCACGCTGCGGTCCGGCGGCACGGCGTAGCGGCCGCCGCTGCGGCGCAGCTCGATCCAGAAGCCTTCCGCGGGCGGCGCATTCTCCGCCGGTTCGGCGACGGGCGCCGAGAACCATTCGAAGTGCAGCGCGTCGGCCGGCAGGCGCGCGCCGCACTGCTGCACCGCCGTCATCAGCGGCGCGGGGCCGCAGCAGTACACCTCGGTCCCCGGGATCAGGTTCGCCAGCAGCGGCGGCACGTGGACGGGACCGCCCGCCTCGTCGTCGCAGTGGAACTGGACGCGGTCGCCGAAGGGGCGCAGCTCCTCGTAGAAGGCCAGCCGCTGGCGGCTGCGCACGCCGTACACCATGCGCCAGTCCTTGCCGTGGGCCTCGCACCAGCGCGCCATCGAGAGCATCGGCGTGATGCCGATGCCGCCGGCGATGAAGAGGTAACGGCGCGAATCGCCGACCAGCTTGAAGTTGTTGGCCAGCGCGCCGCAGCGCAGCTCCATGCCTTCGCGCAGCTGCCCGTGGACGTAGTCGGATCCGCCGCGGCTGCCCGCCGCCCGGCCGACGCCCAGCACGTAGCGAGAGCGGTCGCGCCAGTCGCCGCACAGCGAGTAGTGGCGCACCAGGCCGCCCGGCAGGTGGACCGCCAGGTGCGCGCCCGGCTCCCAGGACGGCAGCTCGGCACCGTTCGCGCCCACCAGCTCCAGCCGGACGACGTCGCGGGCCTCGGCTTCGATGCGCGCGACGCGCAGGTTCAGGTCGGCCATGGTCCGATCAGGCGCCGACGCCGGACTGGTGCGGCGGCTTGACGATGTTGATCGGCGCGGCGGCCTTGTTCGTCGCCTCTTCGGCGCGTTCGGCGGCCACCAGCTTGTCGAAGGTCCAGCGGAAGTGCGACAGCGCGGCGTCCGCGGCGACCGCCAGCATCTTGAACTCGGGGTCGGCGTCCAGCACCTTCTGCTGCGCCTCGATCAGGTGCTTGTCCTCCATGAAGCCTTCGATCAGGCTTTGCTGCAGCGAGCGCGAGATGTTGTGGTCGTCGCCTTCCCAGTTGTTCAGGTACGTCCAGAAGAAGTGCGTGGTGCGGCGCGTCTCCGGCGTCATGAACTGGCAGTTGCGGTACTCCTTGCTGCCCTCGCGATTGCCCTTCTCCGAACCACTGCCGGCCGGCGAGAACATCGATTCGAGGAAGAAGATGCCCGGGATATGCATGTGGCCGATGTTGCGGCGGTCCACGTGCTTGTTCTTCAGGTCGGCGGGCAGCACCTTGTTGTGGAACGGGGGCGGCGCCGCGTCCATGTGCCAGCGCTCGACGCGGAAGCCGCGCGGCAGGCGCTCGATGGCCACCGGCTTGGTGACGTAGGCGTACTCCTCCGAGCCGCCCAGCGTCTTGGTGTGCACGAACGCCAGGTGCGCGAAGTCCGACAGGTTGTCCACGATCAGCAGCCAGTTGGCGTCGTAGTGCATGTAGTCGGGGATGCCCTTCCACTGCGGGTCGCGCAGGTAGGGGAAGTCGATGATGTCGTTGGGGTCGGCCTTGGCCGGATCGCCCATCCAGATCCAGACCAGGTGGTCCTTCTCGACGACCGGATAGCTCCTGACGCCCAGCTTGGGCGGCACGACCTCCTGGCCGGGGATCTGGATGCACTTGCCGGTCGGGTCGAACTTCAGGCCGTGGTACATGCAGCGCACGCAGTCGCCTTCGCGGCGGCCCAGGTGCAGCGGCACGCCACGGTGGCAGCAGCGGTCCTGCAGGGCGACGACCTTGCCGGTCTCGCTCTTGTAGAGCAGCACGGCTTCTTCCAGGATGGTGCGGGGCAGCATCCTGCCGTCGAGCAGCTCGTGGTCCCAGGCGGCCACGTACCAGCAGTTCTTGAGGAACATCTTGTCTCTCCATGCCCCGATCGGGGCCCTAGTTCGGGAATGTGACAATCCTAGGAACAGCGGAGGCTCGGATAAACAGGCCTGCATGGCCGCTGTGTTCCGAATCCTGAACAATGAACTGGGACGACTTCGACGCGTTCTGCCAGGTGGTCGACCACGGCGGCTTCACCGCGGCGGCGCGGGCGCTGGACCGGCCCAAGTCCAGCCTGAGCGCCTCCGTGGCCAGGCTGGAAGAGCAGCTGGGCGCCCGCCTGCTCGAGCGCACGACCCGGCGCCTGCGCCTGACCGACGCCGGCGAATCGCTCTACCGCGACATGTCCAAGCCGTTCTCGCAGCTGCGCGAACTGGCGGTGGACGCCATGGCCAAGGGTGCGCAGGTGCAGGGCACGCTGCGCGTGGCCGCACCCTACGAGTTCGGCGCGCACCACCTCGCCTCGGTGACCTGCCGGATGCTGGTGAGCCATCCGCACCTCAAGGTGCAGGTCGACGTGGAACATGCGCGGGTGGCCCTCTTCGAGCGGCACTACGACATCGTGTTCTCGGCGCTGGAGCACAGCTTCGCGCCTTCCACCGTGGTGGCCAAGCGCGTGTACTCGCTCAAGCGCGGGCTGTTCGCCTCGCCGGAGCTGATGGCGCGGCACCCGGAGTTCGCCAACCCCGAGGACCTGAACGCGTTGCCGCTGCTGGCCGGCGGCGACGACACGACCTGGGACTTCGTCGGGCCCGAAGGCGCGGCGAAGGTCGAGGTGCGCAACCCTCCGCTGCGCAGCGGCAACGCCGAGGTGCGCCAGCAGGCCGCGCTGGCGGGGCTGGGCGTCGCGCGCATCACGGCAACGTTCTGCGCGCGGGCGGTGGCCGAGGGCCGGCTGGTGCAGCTGCTGCCGAAATGGGAATGCGCGCCGCTGCGCATCTACGCGCTGCTGCCCGGTCGCCGGCTGGTGCCGGCCAAGGTGCGGACCTTTCTCGACGCGCTGGAAGAAGAGTCCGCCCAGCAGGGCAGCGTGTCGGCCGCGGTGTAGCGCTCAGCGCGCCGCCAGCCGCTCGCGGGCCAGCTGCACGTACCAGTCCAGGCAGGCCGGATTGGCCATGGCGTCCTTGTTGACCACCTTCTCGACCGGCTGCCCGAGCAGCAGCTTCTTGACCGGCAGTTCCTGCTTCTTGCCGGTGAGCGTGCGCGGGATCTCGGGCACCTGGTAGATCTGGTCCGGCACGAACCGCGGGCTGACGGCGGTGCGGATCGCGTCGTTCAGCCGGCGGCGCATGCCTTCGTCCAGCTGCACACCGGGACGCAGCACGACGAACAACGGCATCCAGCTCTCGCGGCCCAGGAACTCCAGATCCACCACCATCGAGTCGAGCACCTCGGGCAGCTTCTCCACCGCGCCGTAGAGCTCGCTCGTGCCCATGCGCAGTCCGTGGCGGTTGATGGTGGCGTCGCTGCGGCCGTAGATGACGCATCCGCCCTTGGACGTGATCCGCAGCCAGTCGCCGTGCCGCCAGACGCCGGGATAGGTGTCGAAGTACGAGGACAGGTAGCGCTTGTTGTCCTCGTCGTTCCAGAAGTAGAGCGGCATCGACGGGATGGGCCTGGTGCATACCAGCTCGCCCACTTCGTCGATCACGCTGCGGCCGTTCTCGTCCCAGGCCTCCACCGAGCAGCCGAGCAGGCGGCATTGCATCTCGCCGGGCACCAGCGGCAGCTCGCGGTTGCCGCCGATGAAGGCGCCCGCGAAGTCGGTGCCGCCCGAGATGTTGGCCCACCACATGCCGGGCTTGCCGATGCGTTCGAACTGCGCGTTGACCCAGCGCTGCACGTCCTCCGCCAGCGGCGATCCCGTGGTGCCCAGCGCTCGCACGGTGCGCAATCCGGGCAGCTCGGTGAAGTCCACGCCGGCCTTCATGCAGTTGGCGAAGAAGGCGGCGCCCGCGCCGAAGAAGGTGACGCCCACGTCGGCGGCGAAGCGCCACAGCGTGGACCAGTCGGGCGCGTCCTTCGGTCCGGCCGGGTTGCCGTCGTAGAGGCAGCAGGTGGTGCCGTTCATCAATCCGGCCATCTGCGCGTTCCACATCACCCAGCCGGTCGAGCTGTACCAGTGGAAGCGCTCGCCCCAGGTGTTGGGGTGGTAGCTGCAGCCGATGTCGCAGTGCAGCAGCAGGTTGCCCAGCATCATCAGCATCGTGCCGCCGTGGCCGTGCACGATGGGCTTGGGCAGGCCGGTGGTGCCGCTGGAATAGACGATCCAGATCGGATGGTCGAACGGCACCCACTGCGGTTCGAAGGCCGCGACGGCTCCATCGTCGCGCGCCGCGGCCTCGTCCAACCAGGCATCGGCCTGAAGCGCGCCGCCGAGGCTGCGCAGCCCGATCAGGTGCTTCACCGTCGGCAGCTGCGCGCGCAGCTCGGCCACGACCTCCGAGCGGTCGTAGGCCTTGTGCCCGTAGCGCACGCCGTCGCAGGCGATCAGCACCTTGGGCTCGATCTGGCGGAAGCGGTCCAGCACGGCGTTCGTGCCCATGTCGGGCGCGCAGATGCTCCACACACCGCCCAGGCTCACCACCGCGAGGAAGGCGACGATGGCCTCGGGCACGTTGGGCAGGTAGGCCGCGACGCGGTCGCCGGGCTGCAGGCCCCGCGACTTCAGGTGCAGCGCGACCGAGGCGACCTGGCGCCGCAGCTCGGGCCAGCTCAGTTCGCGGTGCGTGCCCTCTTCGTTGCGGCTGACCAGCGCCGGAAACCCGGCCGCCTGCGCCGCGTCCACGTGGCGCAGCACCTGCCGCGCGTAGTTCACCTGGGCGCCCGGGAACCAGACCGCGCCAGGCATCCCGGCCTGGGCCAGCACTGCGCGGTGCGGCGTCGGCGACTCGATGCGGAAGGCGTCCCAGATGCTCTGCCAGAAGCCGTCCAGGTCCTCGACCGACCAGCGCCAGAGCTCGTCGTAGCTGTCGAACGTGCGGCCGTGGCGCTGCTTCAGCCACTCCTGGTACAGGCGGATCTGGGGGACGCGGGCGGGCTCGGGGCTCATGGCCGGGAAGCGTAGCAGCAGGGCTTCGAACCGCCCGGCTTGCGATTTCGCACACCCGTGCTAAAGTGACGTTCGTCATGGAAGCCAAGACCCAACGCAGCGAGCTGACCCGCGCCGCCATCATCGGCGCGGCGCTGGACCTCGCCGCGGCCGAGGGGCTGGAGTCCATCAGCCTGCAGGCCGTCGCCGATCGCATCGGCCTGTCCAAGAGCGGCGTGTTCTCTCGCGTCGGCTCGCGCGAGACGCTGCAGAAGGCCGTGGTCGAGGAGTTCGGCAAGCGCTTCATCGATGACGTATTCGTGCCGTCCATGCAGCAGCCCAAGGGCCTGCCGCGGCTGGACACCATCGTGCAGCGCTGGATCGTGCGCACGCGCGACGTCGAGGCGAAGTCCGGCTGCGTGTTCTCCGCCGGCGCCTTCGAGCTGGACGACCGCGACGGTCCGCTGCGCGACCATTTGCACGGCGAGGTGATGCGCTGGCGCTCCGCCTTGCGCCGCACCGTGATGCAGGCGGTGGACGCCGGCCACCTCAAGCCCGATACCGATCCCGAACAGCTGGTCAGCGAGATCTATTCGCTGATGCTGGGCATGGTCCACGACGTGCGGTTCCTGCGGGAGCCGCGCACCGCCGAACGGGTGCAGGCCACCTGGCGCCGGCTGTTGTCGACCTACCAGGCCTGACCCTTCCAACTCGAACAACATGCCGTCCGTCCTTCCCCCGACCTCATTTCGCACGACCGTGCGAACCAAGGAGTTGCCATGCTGATCATCCTCGCCATCGCCGCCGTCTGGGGCGGCATCGCCGGCGGCCGTGCCGCCGTCCGCTCGCTGCGCGGCCTGCCGCGCAGCAACGAAGACATGGTCTTCTACTGAATCGAGGGTCTGCGATGACGACGCGTACCGCTCTTCAGGCCACGTCCGACTTCTACCAGGCGAGTCCCGGGTTGCGCGTCTTCCGCGCCGCCCTGGGCGCTTCCCAGCGCGTGTGGCCCGCGTTCGCCGTACGGGCCGCCGGCCGCCTGTTCGGCACGCCGCTGCCGCCCAAGTGGCTGCAGCGCGGCGCGTCCTGGGACGCCAGCTGGCGCATGACCAGTTGGCCGTTCGAGAACGCAAGCCTCACGCTCTATTCACTGCGCGCCGAGTCGCAGGCACCGACGGTGCTGCTGGTGCACGGCTGGGGCGGCCACGCGCGCCAGATGCTGCCGCTGGCCGAAGCGGTGGCGCAGGCGGGGCTGCGTCCCGTCATCGTGGAAATGCCCGCCCACGGCCGCAGCGCGGGCGCGGTGAGCAACCTGCCGCAGTTCGCGCGCGCCATCGAGTACGTGGGTGCGCGGTTGCGGCAAGAGGAGCAAGCCCTGCGCGCCGTGGTCGCACATTCGCTGGGCGCCAACGGAGCGGCCCATGCGGCCAGCCGCGGCCTCGCCACCGAGCGACTGGTGCTGATCGCTCCGCCCGCCTCGCCGCGCGAGTACACGCGCCTGTTCGCCGCGGTGTTCGGCCTGTCGGAGAACATCCGCGCCCGCATGCAGGCGCGCTTCGAGGCGCGGGAAGGCATCCTGATGACGCAGTTCGAGCCGCCGGCGGTCGGCGCCCGCATCACGGCACGGACGCTGGTGGTGCACGACCGCGGCGACAGCATCAACCGCTTCGCCGACGGCCAGGCCTTCGCCGACGCCATCCCCGGCGCGGCGCTGCTGCCCACAGAAGGCCTGGGCCATCGCCGATTGCTCAAGGACGCGCACGTGCTGCACGCCGTCACCGACTTCCTCCGCTGACGCTTTCCTTGTCGCCCGGGAGGGGCGCGCTTAGCATCGACGCTTCACAACAGAAGGAGCGGAGATGGGAATGTTCAACTGGACGGAGCGGCCTTCGCAGGTCCTGCAACAGGGCGGCGTGATCGGGCCGGAGGAGCGGCTGCCCTGGCCGCAGACGGCCGCGATGGGCGTGCAGCACGTCATCGCGATGTTCGGCGCGACGGTGCTCGCGCCCATCCTCATGGGGTTCGACCCGAACCTGGCCATCCTCATGAGCGGCGTCGGCACGCTGATCTTCTTCCTGATCACCGGCGGCAAGGTGCCCAGCTACCTGGGCTCGAGCTTCGCCTTCATCGGCGTGGTGATCGCGGCCACCGCGTACGCGGGCAAGGGGCCCAACGGCAACATCGGCGTGGCGCTGGGCGGCATCATCGCCTGCGGCCTGGTCTACACGATCATCGGCTTCATCGTGCAGGCGGTGGGCACCGGGTGGATCGAGCGCCTCATGCCGCCGGTGGTCACCGGCGCGGTGGTGGCGGTGATCGGCCTGAACCTGGCCGGCATCCCGGTCAAGAACATGGCGGCGAGCAGCTTCGACTCCTGGATGCAGGCCGTCACGTTCGTGAGCGTCGCGCTGGTGGCGGTGTTCACGCGCGGCATGGTGCAGCGCCTGCTGATCCTGGTGGGCCTGATCGTCGCCAGCGTCATCTACGCGGTGCTCACCAACGGCCTGGGCTTCGGCAAGCCGATCGACCTCGGCGGCATCGCCAACGCCGCCTGGTTCGGCGCGCCGGCCTTCGCGGCGCCGGTGTTCAGCGGCCCCGCCATGCTGCTCATCGCGCCGGTGGCCGTGATCCTGGTCGCCGAGAACCTGGGCCACATCAAGGCCGTGACCGCGATGACCGGCCGCAACCTCGACGCCTACATGGGCCGCGCGTTCATCGGCGACGGCGTCGCCACGATGGTCAGCGGCGCGTCCGGCGGCACCGGTGTCACGACCTACGCCGAGAACATCGGCGTGATGGCCGCGACCAAGATCTACTCGACCGCCATCTTCGTGTTCGCCGCGGCCATCGCCATCGTGCTGGGCTTCTCGCCGAAGTTCGGCGCGGTGATCCAGGCGATCCCGCTGCCGGTGATGGGCGGCGTGTCCATCGTGGTGTTCGGCCTCATCGCCGCGGCGGGTGCCAAGATCTGGGTCGACAACCGCGTGGACTTCTCCGACAACCGCAACCTGCTCGTGGCGGCCGTGACGCTGGTGCTGGGCACCGGCGACTTCACGCTGAAGTTCGGTGGCTTCGCGCTCGGCGGCATCGGCACCGCGACGTTCGGCGCGATCCTGCTGTACGCGCTGCTCAGCCGCGGCGGCAGCCGTCCGGCCACGCAGCCGGCGCAAGCGGCGCCGCGCTGAAGCTCAGGCCTCGCCGCCTTCGCGCGCCATGCGCTCGCTCTTCCAGTAGACGTCGTCACCGCCGTCCATCCGGTTGAGCACCCGGGCCAGGACGAACATCAGGTCCGACAGGCGGTTGAGGTAGCGGCGGGGCGTCTCGTTCACCGCCTCCGCCTGGCCGAGCGCCACCACCGAGCGCTCGGCGCGCCGCGCCACCGTGCGGCAGACATGGGCCTGCGAAGCGGCGCGCGTGCCGGCAGGCAGGATGAATTCCTCGAGTCGCGGCAGCCTGGCGTTGTGCGCGGCCAGGGCCTCGTCCAGGGCCGCCAGCGCTTCCGGCTTGATCAGCTCATACCCCGGGATCGACAGCTCGCCCCCCAGGTTGAACAGCTGGTGCTGCACCTCGACGAGCAGCGTGCGCACCTCATCGGGCAGCCGCTCGCACAGCAGCAGGCCGATGTGCGAGTTCAGCTCGTCCACGTCGCCCATCGCACCGACGCGGGCGCTGTTCTTGGGCACGCGGGTGTTGTCGCCCAGGCCGGTGGTGCCGTCGTCGCCGGTGCGGGTGGCGATCTGCGTCAGGCGCTTGCCCATGGTGCGCTTCCTCTCGTTCGATGCTGCGCGCATTGTCCTACGCGCACTCCGGCGTTAGCGCGACACGCCCGTGGCCCAGCCGCGCCACCATGGCATCTAGAAGGAGTCCGCCATGAAGCAGCATTCCGTGCCCTTCCTCGCGCTGGCGCTGTGCGCCGGCATCGCTTTCGCGCAGCAGGCGCCGGTGCGCAGCAGCACCTCGCCGCGCGCCGCGGGCGTCGGCTTCACCTCCGGCGGCACGACCTCGACCACCACCGGGACGACCGCGCGCAACCCGATCGCGGTCGCGCCCGGCACGGGCACGGCCGCCTTGCCGATCGGCGCGCCCTCGCCTTCCGGCCTGGCGTCGCCCTCGCCCTTCCCCGCCGGCATCCCCTCGACGACGATCGCCGCGCCGGGCACGAGCGCCGCGATCACCGCGCCCACGACGGTGTCGCCCAACGTGACGGGCACCACCACGATCAACGATGGGAGGACCAGCACGCGAGGAGTCGTGAACCCCGGCGTGAACGTCCCCCTCGCCACCGGCGTGATCGGTCCCGCCGGCAATGCCGCCAACGTGATGGATCCGAACGGCGCGGCCTCGGCCGGCAACGCCGGCGCCGCGATCAGCGTGGGCACGCCGGGAGCACCGACGAGCCAGACGACCGTCACCACGCCGGGCACCACCACCGCCGGCGCCACGGTGGTCGGCGGTGGACTGACCGGCGGCGTGCCTTCGGTGTCTGCCATGGGAGCCGCGCCCGGCCAGCGGCTGACCGCGCTGCAGGTCGCCCAGTTCTTCCTGCAGGCCGACAGCGACCGCGACGGCCTGCTGTCGCGCGCGGAAGCGCTGCGCCTGCCGCTGGCCACGATGACGTTCGAGGACATGGACACCAACCGCGACGGTTCGATCTCGCGGTCGGAGTACGAAGACAGCCTGCGCTGAGGAGTTGCCCTCGGGCGGATGGGCGCGCGGGGCGCGTAAACTGCCCGCGTCCAGGAGACATGCAATGAACGCGCCCACCGCCCTCAACCACCTCGTCCCCGAATTCCATCCGCGGCCGGTGCCGCAGGCGCTGCTCGACGCGCTGGCCGCCCGCTTCGGCGCGCAATGCTCGACCGCCGCCGTCGTGCGCGAACAGCACGGCCGCGACGAGTCCTCGTTCCAGTGCCCGCCGCCGGCGGCCGTGGTGTTCGCCGAGAAGACGCAGGACGTGGCCGATGCCGTGGCGCTGGCCGCGCAGCACGACGTGCCGGTGATCCCGTTCGGCGTCGGCTCCTCGCTGGAAGGCCATCTGCTCGCGGTGCAGGGCGGCATCAGCATCGACCTCGGCCGCATGAACAAGGTGCTGTCGGTCAACCCGGAGGACCTCACGGTCACGGTGCAGGCCGGCGTCACGCGCAAGCAGCTCAACGACGAGATCAGGAGCACCGGCCTGTTCTTCCCGATCGACCCCGGCGCCGACGCCACCATCGGCGGCATGAGCGCCACGCGCGCCTCGGGCACCAACGCGGTCCGCTACGGCACCATGCGCGAGAACGTGCTGGGCCTGGAGGTCGTCACCGCCGGCGGCGAGGTGATCCGCACCGGCACCCGCGCCAAGAAGTCCTCCGCCGGCTACGACCTCACCCGCCTGATGGTCGGCAGCGAAGGCACGCTGGGCGTCATCACCGAGATCACGCTGCGGCTCTACCCGATCCCCGAAGCCATCTCGGCCGCGATCTGCTCCTTCCCCAGCATCGAGGCCGCGGTGCGCACCGTCATCCAGGTGATCCAGCTGGGCGTGCCGATCGCGCGCGTGGAGCTGATCGACGTGAACAGCGTGCGCATGGTCAACGCGCACAGCAAGCTGGGCCTGCGCGAAGAGCCGATGCTGCTGATGGAGTTCCACGGCTCGCCGGCCGGCGTGAAGGAACAGGCCGAGACGGTGCAGGAGATCGCCAGCGAGTTCGGCGGCAATGCCTTCGAATGGGCCACCACGCCCGAGGAGCGCACGCGCCTGTGGACCGCCCGGCACAACGCCTACTTCGCCGCGATCCAGTCGCGCCCCGGCTGCCGCGCGATCTCCACCGACACCTGCGTGCCGATCTCGCGCCTGGCCGACTGCCTGCTCGACTCGGTGGCGGAAGCCGACGCCAGCGGCATCCCCTACTTCCTCGTCGGCCACGTGGGCGACGGCAACTTCCACTTCGGCTCCCTGCTCGACCCCAACGACCCGCGCGAGCGCGAAGTCGCCGAGGACCTGAACCACAAGCTGGTGTCGCGCGCGCTGCGGCTGGAAGGCACCTGCACCGGCGAGCACGGCGTCGGCCTGCACAAGATGGGCTTCCTGGTCGACGAGGCGGGGGCCGGCGCGGTCGACATGATGCGCACGATCAAGCGCGCGCTCGATCCGAAGAACATCCTGAATCCCGGGAAGATCTTCGCGCTCTGAGGCGGAGGGCGCTCAGCGCCCTTCGGCCAGCGGGTACTTCGGCGCCTCCCCCGGCGCCGACAGCTGGTTCACCACCCCCATCACATCGTCGATCAGCCCCACCGACCGCTCCATCGTCTCCGCCTGCCCGCGCGTCTTCACGCATCCCTGCAGGAACACGATGCGCCGCTGCACGGTGATCCACACGCTGCTGTCGGCCAGCCGCTCGTCGCGCTGCAGGTACTGCACGGCGCGCGGCGCGATCTCCTTGTCGTACAGGTAGGCGTTGGGCAGGCGGCAGCGGCCCGAGTGGTAGCAGCTGGTGCCGTGCTGCGCTCGCGAATGCGCCTCCTCGCGCACCTGCTCGGGCGTGTAGCGCGGACCCGCGGGCTCGGGGCAGCCGGGCAGCGCCGAGGTGGCGCGCAGGAACGGATCGTCGAAGTGGTTGGTCGCGGTCTGCGCGAAGGCGCTCGCAACGGCGAAGACGGTCGCGGCCGTCAGGGCCCGGATCGATGGCTGCGGCATGGGTTCACCTCCCCCGCCGCAGCGTAGCGCAGCGCGGGTGCGCGGTCAGCCGCGCAGGCGCTCAATCAGCCCGTTCAGCGCGTCCAGCGAGCCGAACTGGATCGCCAGCTCGCCCATTTCCTCGAACTGGCCGGCTCGCTTGACGCGCTTCTTCACCCGCACCTCGACCTCGGCGGTCAGCAGGTCGGAGAGTTCTTCCTCCACCCGCTTGAGGTCGCGCGACTTTTCCTTCTTGGGCTTGGGCGAGGTCAGGTTGAACTCGGCGCCGACGCGCTTGACCAGCGTTTCCGCCTCGCGCACCGACAGCTTCTTCGCCGAGATCTGCTGGGCGGCGGTGATCTGGTTGGCGCGGTCCAGCGCCAGCAGCGCGCGGGCATGGCCCATGTCCAGGTCGCCGGCCATCAGCATGGTCTGCACCGGGTCGGCCAGGTTCAGCAGGCGCAGCAGGTTGGACGCGGCGCTGCGCGACCGGCCCACGGCCTGCGCGGCCTGTTCGTGCGTCAGGCCGAACTCGCGGATCAGGCGCGAGAGGCCCTGCGCTTCTTCCAGCGGGTTGAGGTCCTCGCGCTGGATGTTCTCGATCAGCGCCATCGCGGCCGCGGCCTCGTTGGGCACGTCGCGCACCAGCACCGGCACGCTGTCCAGGCCGGCCAGCTTGGCGGCGCGGAAGCGGCGCTCGCCCGCGATGATTTCGTACTTCCCGGCGTTGGCGCCGTCCCCGAGCTTGCGCACCAGGATCGGCTGCATGATGCCCTGCGCCTTGATCGACTCGGCCAGCTCGTAGAGCGCGCCTTCGTCCATGCGCGTGCGCGGCTGGTACATGCCGGGCACCATGTCCGCCAGCCGCAGCGTGGCGGGCAGGCCCGGATTGGCGGCGGGCGCATCGGAGTTCGCGGTGTCGCTGGCGGTGGGGCCGAGCAGGGCTTCGAGGCCGCGGCCGAGGCCCTTGGGTTTCTTGGTCACCATGGGAATGCTTTTCTCTTAAAGGGCGATCAGGTCCTGCAGCAGCAGCTGGCCTTCCGGCCAGCTGCCCAGGCCCGAGTCGGCGTTGATGTGGCCGCGAGGGCCGTGGTCGATGAATCGGCTGCCCCACGCTTGCGCGAATGACCGGGCGCGCTCGAAGTCGCAGTACGGATCGTTCCGGCTGCCCACCAGCACGCTCGGGAAAGGCAGCGGCTGCCTCACGATGGGCGACCAGCTGCGGAGCTGCGCGCGGATCTCCGGCCGTTCGACGTCGCCGGGGGCGACCAGCAGCGCGGCCTTCACCCGGTCGGCATTGCGCGTCACCGAAGCCCAGGCCGCGACCAGGATGCAGCCCAGGCTGTGGGCCACCAGCACGGCCGGTTCGTCGCGCGTGAGCAGCACTTCCTCCAGCCGCGTGATCCAGTCGCCGCGCAGCGGCTGCATCCAGTCGTGCTGCTCCACGCGCAGGTAGCCGTGCTGCCGCTCCCACAGCGACTGCCAGTGCCGCGGGCCACTGTTCTCCCAGCCGGGGAGGATGAGGACGTTCGAAGGCTTCATGGCCACGGGCCGGGTCGTCACATCTTCTTGATGCGCTCGACCATCTCTTTCGCGAATTCGATGAAGGCCTGGCTGCCGCGCGCGGCCGGATCGAACACCACGCCCGGCAGGCCGTAGCTGGGCGCCTCGGCCAGGCGCACGTTGCGCGGGATCACGGTGTCGAACACCTTGTCCTTGAAGTGCGCCTTGAGCTGGTCGCTCACCTGCTGCTGCAGCGTGATGCGCGGATCGAACATCACGCGCAGCAAGCCGATGATCTGCAGGTCCTTGTTCAGGTTGGCGTGCACCTGCTTGATGGTGTTGACCAGGTCGGTCAAGCCCTCGAGCGCGAAGTACTCGCACTGCATCGGCACGATCACGCCGTGGGCCGAGCACAGGCCGTTGAGGGTGAGCATGGACAGCGATGGCGGGCAATCGATCAGGACGAAGTCGTAGTTCTCGTCCACTTGGGACAGCGCCTCGCGCAGCCGCCGCTCGCGGCGCTCCACGTCCACCAGTTCGACTTCGGCGCCGGCCAGTTCGCGGTTGGCGCCCAGCACGTCGTAGCCGCACTTGTCGCTGTGCACCCGCGCTTCGACGACCGAGGCGGACTCCAGCAGCACGTCGTAGACCGTGAGTTCGAGCTTGCGCTTGTCCACGCCCGAACCCATGGTGGCATTGCCCTGCGGATCCAGGTCCACCATCAGCACCCGCTGGCCGATGCGCGCCAGGCCGGCGGCGAGGTTGACGGTGGTGGTCGTCTTGCCGACGCCGCCCTTCTGGTTGGCGATGCAGAAGATCTTGGCCATGCGCTTACCTGGAAATGGCGAGCTTGACGCCGAAGCCGATCAGGCAGAGCCCGGCGACCTTCTCGAGCACCCGGCCGATCATCGGGTTGGACCGCATCCGGGCCGCGAGGAAGTGGGTAAGCAGCACGGCGATCAGCCCGTAGGCGAAGGTCAGCGCGGCGATCGTGATGGCCATCGCGCCGAAGGTGACCAGGCCCTGGTGCCGTTGCGGATCCACGAACAGCGGGAAGAAGGCCATGTAGAACACGATGGCCTTGGGGTTCAGCAGCGTGATCGCCGCCGCCTGACGGAAGTAATGACGCGGCTGGATGTTCAGGATGGGAGCGCTGCCGGGCTTGGCCAGCAGCATCTTGAGGCCGAGCCAAGCCAGGTAGCCTGCGCCCAACCATTGAACGGCATGGAAGGCGGTGGGGTAAGCCAGCAGCAGCGCGGCCACGCCGGCCACCGCGGCCCACATCAGCACCTGGTCGCCGGCGATGATGCCCAGCGTCGCCGCCAGCCCGGCGGGGACTCCGCCCTTGCTGGTGGAGGTGATCAGGGCCAGGTTTCCGGGTCCGGGGATGGCGAGAAAGATGATGATCGCGGCGACGAAGGCGCCGTAGTCCGCTACGCCGAACATGAATCCCCCGGAATCTCTTGTGGAGCGCCGAGTGTATGTCAGCGGTTCTCGGCGACCGGCCGCATCCAGACGATGCAGCGCTGCGCAGCCAATTCCGGCACGCTCAACTGTTCCACGTGAAACACAGCCACGTCGGCCGGCAGGGCCTCGATCTCGTCGTCCGGCCGCTTGCCCTTCATCGCCAGCCAGACGCCCTGCTCTGCCAGCGCTTGCCGGGAACCGTTCACGAAGTCCGCCAAAGAGGCGAAAGCCCGGGAGCTGACCACGTCATACTGGTCGGCCACCCGCTCCACTCGGCCGTGAACTCCGCGCAGGTTTGGAAGGCCGAGCCCGGCGGCAACCTGCTGCACGAAGGCCGCCTTCTTGCCGACGGCATCCAGGCAATCCACCCTGAGTTGCGGGCAGCAGATCGCGATGACCGCCCCGGGGAGTCCACCGCCCGAACCCACGTCAAGCAGTCGTCCCGCCTTGCCGCCGGTCTGGCGCCCCAGCGGTTCGACCACAGCCAGGCTGTCGAGCAGATGCTGGGTCAGCATCTCGTTCGGGTCGCGCACGGCCGTGAGGTTGTAGACCTGGTTCCATTTGCCGAGCATTTCCAGGTAGCGCAGCAGCAGGTCGGGCTGGGCTTCGGACAAGTCCAGCCCGAGCGACTGCAGCCCGGCATCGAGTCGAGCCGCCAGGCTCATGCGGCCTGCTGCGCCTGGTTGGCGGCCTCGGCGAAACCCTTGAACTTGTTCTTCTTCAGGTGCACCAGCAACAGCGAGATCGCCGCCGGGGTGACGCCCGAGATGCGCGAAGCCATGCCCAGGGTTTCCGGGCGATGACGGGTGAGTTTCTGGCGAACCTCGATCGACAACGCGGCCACCTGCATGTAGTCCAGCTCGGCCGGCAGACGCAGGTTCTCGTAATGCGCGGCGCGCTCCACCTCGTCCTTTTGCCGCTCGATGTAGCCGGCGTACTTGGCGCCGATCTCCAGCTGCTCGACCACGGGTTCGTAGAGGTCGCCGAGTGTTTCACGTGAAACCTCAGCCGATACGTGCCTGCCCTGCTCCAGGGTCATCAGCTGGCCGTAACCGATGTTCGGCCGGCGCAGCAGATCGAACAGGTTGTGCTCGTGCTCGATGGACTTGCCCAGCACCCGCTCGGACTCGGCCGCCGGCAGGCTGCGGGGATTCACCCAGACCGACTTCAACCTCAGCGTTTCACGTGAAACAGCGTCGCGCTTGCGGTTGAAGGCGTCCCACTGCTCGTCCGGGACCAGGCCCATCTTGCGGCCGGCCTCGGTCAGTCGCATGTCCGCGTTGTCCTCACGCAGCTGCAACCGGAACTCGGCGCGGCTGGTGAACATGCGGTACGGCTCGGTCACGCCCTTGGTGATCAAGTCGTCGACCAGCACGCCGAGGTAGGCCTCGTCCCGGCGCGGCAGCCAGGCCTCGCGGTCCTGGCACTGCAGCGCCGCGTTGATGCCGGCGAACAGGCCCTGCGCCGCCGCCTCTTCGTAGCCGGTGGTGCCATTGATCTGTCCAGCGAAGAACAGCCCGCCGATCTGGCGCGTCTCGAAGCTGCTCTTGAGCGAACGCGGGTCAAAGTAGTCGTACTCGATCGCATAGCCAGGCCGCAGGATGTGGGCGTTCTCCAGCCCGGGAAGCGTGCGCACCAGGCCCAGCTGCACGTCGAACGGCAGGCTGGTGGAAATCCCGTTCGGATAGAACTCGTTGGTGGTCAGCCCTTCCGGCTCCAGGAAGACCTGATGGCTGTCCTTGTCCGCGAACCGGTTGATCTTGTCTTCCACACTGGGGCAGTAGCGCGGGCCGACGCCTTCGATCTTCCCGGTGAACATCGGGCTGCGGTCGAAGCCGGACCGGATGATCTCGTGGGTGCGCTCGTTGGTATGCGTGATCCAGCACGGCACCTGGCGCGGATGCATGTCCGCCCGGCCCATGAAGCTGAACACCGGCACCGGATCCAGGTCGCCGGGTTGCTCCTCGCACTGGGAGAAGTCGATGGTCCGGCCGTCGATGCGCGGCGGCGTCCCGGTCTTCAGCCGACCCTGCGGCAGCTTCAGTTCCTTGAGCCGGCCCGACAGCGACACGGCGGGCGGGTCCCCTGCCCGGCCGGCCGCATAGTTGTTCAGCCCGACGTGGATCTTGCCGTCCAGGAAAGTGCCGGCCGTCAGCACCACGGTGCGCGAGCGGAAGCGAATGCCGACCTGCGTCACCGCGCCGACCACGCGATCGCCCTCGACCATCAGGTCGTCGACGGCTTGCTGGAACAGCGTGAGGTTGGGCTGGTTCTCCAGCCGGCGGCGGATCGAAGCCTTGTAGAGGATGCGGTCGGCCTGGGCCCGGGTGGCGCGCACGGCCGGGCCCTTGGAGCTGTTGAGGATGCGGAACTGGATTCCCGCCTCGTCGGTGGCGATGGCCATCGCGCCACCCAGCGCATCCACTTCCTTGACCAGGTGGCCCTTGCCGATGCCGCCGATCGACGGGTTGCAGCTCATCTGGCCCAGCGTCTCGATGTTGTGGGTCAGGAGCAGCGTCTTGCATCCCATGCGCGCGGCGGCGAGGGCTGCTTCGGTGCCGGCATGGCCGCCACCGACGACGATGACGTCGAATTCTTCGGGATAGAGCATGGAGTGGGCGCCTTTGGCCGGGCGCGGGCGGTCAGGGGAAGACCAGGGAACCCTCCATTTTACTTTTCAGCTGCAAGTCCTTGCCGAGGGGCGTCCACTGCTGCAGCGAACCGGGCACCGTGATGCAATGGCTCCATGGTCAAACGCCTTGTCTTCGCCGGGAGCACCCGGCAGCAGTCGTACAACCGCAAGCTGGCGAAAGTGACCGCCGGCCTGGCACGCGCCGCCGGCGCCGAGGTCACGCACATCGAACTCGGCGAGTTCGACGTGCCCATGTACAACGCCGACCTCGAGGCGCAGGGCACGCCGGCCGACGTGATGCGGCTCAAGCAGCTCTTCTTCGAACACCCCGCCTGGATCGTCTGCGCGCCCGAATACAACGCCAGCTACCCCGCCCTGCTGAAGAACACGCTCGACTGGATCTCCAGCCCGGTCAAGGGCGACCCGGTCTGGAACGACGACTTTCGTTCTACGCGCGGCAAGGTGGTCGGCATGCTCAGCGCTTCGCCCGGGGCGCTGGGCGGGTTGCGTTCACAAAGCCATCTGGCGCCGCTGCTGCTCAACCTGCACTGCTGGGTCTCGCCGGTGAGCTATGCGCTCTCACGCGCGGGTGACGCCTTCGACTCCGACGGCAACCTGATCGCCGAGGCCGCCCGCAAGCGGGTGCAGGGCGTCATCGACCAGGTGCTGTGGGCGGCGGAGCGGCTGCAGCCAAACTAGAACGAACTTCCTAGGGACAACCCTGTTGAGCCTTCCGGCACAACCGATGGGTTGTCCACAAGCTCGACCGTTCGACTGGACTTGTCCCTTTTGGCGCGACAGCGCGGGAGCGCCCTTCCCCACATCCTTCAAACGACGGCAAGTCGTTGTCGGGTCAGGAGAAATCGGCGTTGTCCACACCGAGCGCCGAGCTCTACTACTACTACTACTCTAAGAAATAGAACTACTAGGGAAAGACAGGGGAACCGCGCGGCCCGTTCAACGAACCCGCGAAGATCGAGGGCGACGTCACCGGCGCCCTGCTCGACCTGCCCTGCCCCGTCCGTGCAGGTCTCCGGGGACAAACCTGTTGAGCGATCCGGCACAACCATCCAGTTGTCCACAACCTGAGCCGTTGGACCGGACTTGTCCCTTTCGGCGCGACAGCACGAAAGCGCTGTTCCGCACATCCTTCAAACGACGCCAAGTTCCTGTCAGGCAAGGCAAAGATGAGGTTATCCACAGCCGTGCGCAGCCCCTACTACTACTACTAATCTAAGAAATAAGTCATTTAAGAGATAAGAGACATGAACTGCCGCCCCGGATGCGGCGCGTGCTGCATCGCGCCTTCCATCTCCTCCCCCATCCCTGGAATGCCCCGCGGCAAGCCCGCCGGCGTGAGATGCATACAGCTGGATGAACTCCATCGCTGCCGGCTGTTCGGCCGTCCCGAGCGCCCCGCCGTCTGCGGCGGCCTGAAACCCCAGGCCGAGATGTGTGGCGACTCGAACGAGCACGCCCTGCTGTGGCTGCAGCGCCTTGAGACGCTGACGGGATGAAGCCGCCACGCCGCGCGCGAGAATGGCCGCTTCACTTTCCAACCAGGAGCCTGCGATGAACATCGCGTCGTTGAAGCACGTCGTCAGCGAACAGGAGTGGGACCTGCGCGTGCAGCTGGCCGCCTGCTACCGGCTGGTGGCGCTGTACGGCTGGAGCGACCTGGTCTTCACCCACATCAGCGCGCGGATCCCGGGGCCGGAGCACCACTTCCTGATCAACCCGTACGGATTGATGTTCGACGAGATCACCGCTTCATCGCTGGTGAAAGTCGACCCCGCCTGCAACAAGGTGATCGACTCGCCCTTCCCGGTGAACCCGGCGGGTTTCACCATCCACAGCTGCATCCACGAGGCTCGGCCCGACGTCGGTTGCGTGCTCCACACCCACAGCCGCGCCGGCGTGGCCGTCAGCGCCCAGAAATGCGGCGTGCTGCCCATCAGCCAGCAGAGCACCTTCGTGCTGGCCTCGCTCGCGTACCACGACTACGAGGGCGTGGCGCTGCGCGACGACGAGAAGCCGCGCCTGGTGGCCGACCTGGGCGACAAGAGCTACTTCATGCTGCGCAACCACGGGCTGCTGACCGTGGGCCGCGACGTCCCCACGGCCTTCCTCGCGATGTACACCTTCGAGAACACCTGCCGCATCCAGATCGATGCGCAGGCGGGCGGCGAGCTGGTGCACGTCGATCCCAGGGTCCTGCAGGGCCTGTCGCAGGTGATGAAGACCGTCACCGCCGGCCAGGGCGCCAACCTCGCCTGGCCCGCCCTGCTGCGCAAGCTGGATCGCGTCGATCCCTCGTACCGCGATTGAGGCTCAGGCCGGCATGGTCGGCACCGCGGGCAGGCCCGGCGCAGGGGCGGCCTCCGTCAGCGGCGAGCGCGGGTCGTGTTCCAGCACGGTCACGACCTTGCGCGTCATCTGCACCTCGCCGAAGGTGGTGCTGAACGCGACGTCCTTGGCGTCCGAGCCGGTGCCTATGCGCACCAGCCGGTCGACCGGCGCCATGCCGGTGGGATCGAACATCACCCAGCGTCCGCCGATCCAGGCCTCGAACACGGCGTGGAAGTCCTGCGGCGGCTCGTCGAACCAGACGTAGCCCGCCACCAGGCGCGCCGGGATGTTCAAGGCCCGGCACAGCGTGATGCCGATGTGGGCGAAGTCGCGGCACACGCCCGCGCGCTGCGCCAGGGCTTCCTGCGCCGTCGTGGTCGAAGTGGTGCTGCCGGCGCGGTACTCGATGTGGTGGTGGATCCAGTCCACGATGTGCCGCACGCGCGAGAGGCCTGGCGGCAGCCGGCCGAACTGCTCGCGGGCGAAGGCGCACAGCACGTCGGATTCGCAATAGCGGGTCGGCATCATGTAGCGCAGCACGGCATCCGGCACCTGGCTGGCCGGCACCTCGGGCAGTTGCGCGTCGAGCGGCTCGCAATCGACCTGCACGTCGGCCTTGTAGCGCAGCTCCAGCGGGCCGGGCATCGCGTCCAGGCGGATGAAGCGATTGCCGCTCTCCGAATCCACGAAGGTGCGCAGGGGCACCGGCGGCCACACCGTGAGGTGCTCGCTCACGATCTCCTGGCTGGGCCAGTGCGCGGCCTCGATGTTGAACAGCAGGTGCGACGGCTGGCGCACCTGGTAGGCCAGGACGGTTTCGACGGTCGACAAGTGCATGGAGGGCGGCACGCGCTCCTTGTGGCGCGTTCCTCGACCATGCTAGGAAAGGCGGGCTTTCGCGTGCATCAGCCGCCGGCGCGGCCCGTTGTAGGCCAGCCGCGCAGCGCTTACTTGCCGAACAGCCCGCGCAGCCCCTTGCCGACCTTGTCGGTGAGCTCGGACGCCGCGGCCGAGCCCGGCAGGGCCACGCCGGTCGGCGTGACGGACGGCGAATCGATGGTGCCGCCGACGGCCAGCGGCACGCCGGCGATCTGGCCGATCGATGCGGTCACCTTGCCGCTGAGCGTGCGGTCCGCCGCGAGCGTGACGTTGCCGTTGGCCGAGAGCATGCCGGACGTGGCCACCAGGTTGGTCAGCTGGACCACCTTGCCCTGGGTCGTGACCTGGCCGGTCAACGTGTCCAGCGGCGTGCTGCCCTCGCGGCTGACGCCCAAAGTGCGCACCGCCGCCGCCAGGTCGATGCCCTGCAGCAGAGCATTGCGGACGGTGAAGCGCGTCTGGCTGCGCAGCACGTCGGCCAGCGCGGCCGGATCCTTGAACTCGGCCTGCAGCGAGGTGCGCGCCTCCAGCTTGCCGGTGAGCGTGCGGCTCGGTGCGGTGAGCGCCGAAACCTCGACGCCGTGCGTGGCCAGGTCGCCGTTCAGGCGCCAGCCGCCACCGCCCCGCACCGTCTGCAGCCGCAGCGGGCCGGTGATGGTGCCGCCGCCGATCTCGCTGCGCAGCTGCCAGGCATCGGGCTGGCGCTCCAGTTGCGCGCGCGCGCCGGCGAAGCGGCCCTCGACCACCTGGATGTGCGCGCTTTGCGGCAGCAGTTCGTCCTCGAACCGCACCTCGGCATCGACGGTGAGCTTCTGCGCCTTGGCATCGACCCAGGTGACGCGATCCAGCACGATGCGGCGCGGCAGCTGCGGCGCGGCAGCGGCTTCGGCCGGCTTCGAAGGCGCGGGCTTGCCGGCCGCGGCTTCCTGCTTCTGCAAGGCGGCGGCGATCGCCGTGATGCCCTGCTGCGGCAGCACCGCGTTGCGCACCACCAGCGAGCCGAGCTCGGGTTTCCCGAGCAGCAGCGACAGCCACACCGGCCGCGCTTCCACGCGCTCGAGCGTGATGGCGGGCCTGGTCTGCACGCGCACGTCGTGCACCGCGACGGAAGGCGTCGGCAACAGAGCGATCTCCAGGCGTCCGAGCTGCACCGGCACGCCCAGCGCCTGCGTGGCCTGCTGCTGCGCGCGGGCGCGGAAGTCGTCGCTCGACGCCCAGCGCGAAAGACCGAACAACGCCATCGCCAGCAGCAGCAACAGCGCCGCGACGATGCCCACTCCCCACTTCACTGCTCTGTTCATGCCCGGATTCTCGCAATCCCCGCACCTGCAGGGAATCTCCCCGGCCGCTAGCATCGCTTTCCCGCGACAACGAAGACGAGATCCCTCGCAAATGAAGCTTTATTACTCTCCCGGCGCCTGCTCCCTGTCCCCGCACATCGTGCTGCGCGAAGCCGGTCTCGCCTTCGAGCCGGTGCTGGCACCCACCAAGACGCACAAGCTGCCCGACGGCAGCGACTACTACGCGATCAACCCGCTGGGCTACGTGCCGATGCTGGAACTGGACGACGGCACGCGCCTGCGCGAAGGCCCGGCCATCATCCAGTACATCGCCGACCAGGTGCCCACGAAGAACCTGGCGCCCGCCAACGGCACGCTGCCGCGCTACCGCCTGCAGGAGTGGCTGACCTTCATCGGCACCGAGATCCACAAGACGTTCTCGCCCCTCTTCAACCCGGCCATCCCGGAGGAAGCCAAGAAGGTCTTCCGCGACAAGCTGGAGCAGCGCTTCGAGTTCGTCGACGGCCAGCTCGAGGGCCGCGACTACCTGATGGGCGACCACTTCAGCGTGGCCGACGCCTACCTGTTCACGGTCAGCAACTGGACCCGGCCGATGAACATCGACCTGTCGCAGCGCAAGAACCTCGTGGCCTTCCGTGAGCGCATGGCCGCGCGTCCGGCCGTGCAGGAAGCGATGAAGCTGGAAGGCCTGCTCAAGTAACCGGCACCGGCCGGGGCAGCGGCTGCTGGCGCCATGCCAGCAGCGCGCCCAGCCACAGCGCGCCGGCGGAGAACAGCAGCCCGCGCGCCAGTCCTCCGGGCCCGTCGGCGATCCAGCCGACCACGGTCGGGCCGACGATCTGCCCCGCCGCGAAAACGATGGTGAAGGCGCTGATGCCGGCGGCCCATTGCGCGGGCGGCAGGTTGTGGCGCACCAGCGCGGTGGTCGACGCCACCACCGACAGGAACACGGCGCCGAACAGCAGCCCCGAGGCCAGCACCAGCGGCCAGGCCGACGTCAGCGCGGGCAGCAGCGTGGCGACACCGAGCAGCGCATTGAGCACCGCCAGCGGCTCGCCGCCCCGGTAGCGATCGAGCAGCCCGGCCCAGATGCGCGAGGACGCGACCACGGCGATCCCGAGCAGCGCATAGAACAGCGTGATGCGCGCGGCGTCCACGCCCTGCTCGCGCAGCAGCGCGACCACGAACGTCATGTAGCCGATGTACCCGATGCCGAACATCGCGTAGCCGGCCAGGCCCGGCAGGAAATCGCGCCAGTGGAAGGCGCGGCCGTCGTGCGCGGCGGAAGCGTTCGCGGCGCCGCCGTCCGACAGCGCATGGGCCGGCCAGGCCAGCAATGCGGTCGCCACGAAGCAGGCCAGCGACAAGGCCCACCACGCCCAGGGCCAACGCTGCATCGCGAGCACCGCCGGCACCAGCAGCGCCGACAGGACGATGCCGAAGCCCGTGCCGCCGTAGTACAGCCCGAGCAGCAGTCCTGCGCGCCGCGGCTGCAACGCACCCAGTCGCGCGGCCAGCAATCCGCCCGCGATGAACAGGAAGGCGCTCGCCGCGCCCGCCAGCACGCGCTGCAGCAGCAACGGCACGGCTTCGGCGAAGAAACCGGTCACGCCCATGAACACGCTCGCCAGCAGGGCGCCCGCCATCATCAGTTGCGAAGGTCCGAGCCGCTGCATCAGGCGCGGCGTCGCGAGCGCGCCCAGGAGGTAGCCCAGGGCGTTGGCGGTGTTCATGGCGCCGGCCAGCGTGTACGACCACTGCAGGTCCTGGCGCATCGGCGGCAGCAGCAGCGCGTAGGAAAAGCGCGTGATGCCCAATGACACGGCCGCGCCCAGCGACAGGGCGAGGGCGAGGCGGAAGTGCGGCATCGCCGGATTATTGGCAGGCTCGACAACACCGCGCCTACTGCCATCCGATTTCTCATGCTCACGCCTGGCTAATCGGACCGCACTACGCTGTGGACATGTCCGCACCCACCCTCTTCGATCCCGTCCGCGCAGGCGACCTGGCGCTGCCCAACCGCGTCGTCATGGCGCCGCTCACCCGCAACCGCGCGCCCGACGCCGTGCCCACGCCCTTGATGGCGCGCTACTACGAGCAGCGCGCCAGTGCCGGCCTGCTGGTCACCGAGGCCACCGCCATCAGCCACCAGGGCCAGGGCTACGCCGACGTGCCGGGCCTCTACTCGCCCGAGCAGCTGCAAGGCTGGCGCCGCGTCACCGATGCGGTGCATGCCGCCGGCGGCCGCGTCGTCGTGCAGCTGTGGCACGTGGGCCGGATCTCGCACACCGACCTGCAGCCGGACAACGGCCCGCCGGTTGCGCCTTCCGCAGTCGCGGCCAACTCCAAGACCTACCTGATCCAGGACGGCCAGGGCAGCTTCGTGCCGACCTCCGAGCCGCGCGCGCTGGAACTGTCGGAGCTGCCCGGCATCGTCGAGGCCTACCGCCGCGCCGCGCGTGACGCCGTCAAGGTCGCCGGCTTCGACGGGGTCGAGGTGCACGGCGCCAACGGCTACCTGCTGGACCAGTTCCTCAAGCGCGGTGCCAACCTGCGCGACGACGCCTACGGCGGCTCCATCGAGAACCGCGCCCGCCTGCTGCTCGAGGTGATGCGCGCCGTCACGCAGGAGATCGGCGGCGGCCGCACCGGCGTACGCCTGTCGCCCGTGACGCCGGCCAACGACATCCACGATCCCGAGCCGCAGCCGCTGTTCGACTACGTGCTGCGCGAGCTCGCCTCCATGGGCCTGGCCTACGTCCACGTGATCGAGGGCGCGACCGGCGGCCCGCGCGAGCTGCCGGACCGGCCGTTCGACTACGAGCGCGTGCGCCGCATCTACCGCGACGCGGGCGGCAAGGGCGCCTGGATGGTCAACAACGGCTACGACGGCAAGCTCGCCAGCCAGGCGCTGGCCGAGGGCGCCGACCTGGTCGCGTTCGGCCGGTCGTACATCTCCAACCCGGACCTGGTGGAACGCCTGCGCGCAGGCGCGCCGCTCAACCCCGCCGACAAGACCACCTTCTACGGCGGCGGCGAGCGCGGCTACACCGACTACCCGGCGCTGAAGGCGTGAGGCCGCGGGGGCACGACAGCCCCCAAGCTGGGCAAGCCGAACGCGACGCCGCGCTTGAGCTCGCGCGGCGGTCGGGCGTTCTGGGTGGAACCGCCTGACACCACCATTCACCGCAAGGGCAAGCCGGCCGCGCTGTAATCGGAGGCATGAACACCACCGTCGAAACCCCGCGGCGCGTCGAGCGCGTCATCACCGGCGTGGCCACCTCGGACGGCGCCGGCGTCAAGCTCACGCGCCTGCTCACGCAGGACCTGCAACAGCGTCTGGATCCGTTCCTGATGCTGGACAACTTCGCCAGCGACGATCCGGACGACTACGGCGCAGGCTTCCCCAACCATCCGCACCGCGGCTTCGAAACGGTGACCTACATGATCAGCGGCCGCATGCGCCACCGCGACAGCGCGGGCCACGAAGGCCTGCTGCAGAACGGCGGCGTGCAGTGGATGACGGCGGGCCGCGGCCTGGTGCACAGCGAACTGCCGGAGCAGGAAGAGGGCCTGATGGAAGGCTTCCAGCTCTGGCTGAACCTGCCCTCGAAGGACAAGATGCGCGAGCCCTGGTACCGGGACATCCAGAGCGAGGAGATCCCCGAGGTGCGCACGCCCGAAGGCGTGAACGTGCGCGTGATCGCGGGCGAGAGCCACGGCGTGCAGGGCAGCATGCAGCGTGACGTCACGCAGCCGCTGTACCTGGACCTGCATTTCGATGCGGGCGGGCAGCGCTTCGAGCAGCCGCTGCCGGAATCGCGCAACGCCTTCGTCTGCGTCTATCGCGGCAGCGTGGAGGTGGTAGGCGCCGCAGGCGAAGCGACGCGCGTCGAGCGCGGCCGCATGGCGGTGCTGTCGAACGAAGGCGACGGCGTGGTGATGCGGGCCGCGGGCAACGAGCCGGCGCGCGCGCTGCTGATCGCGGGCCAGCCGCTGCGCGAGCCGATCGCGCAGTACGGCCCGTTCGTCATGAACACGCGCCAGCAGCTGATCGAAGCCGTCGAGGACTTCAACAACGGCCGGCTGAAGTAGGCCCGCGCGTCAGTCGCGCGGCGCCTGCGGGGCTTCGGCCTCGCGCACGTCGTCCCAGCTGCGCGCGCGTTCCATCACGCGCGAGACGTTGTGGCCCATCGCCGAGGGGATGCCGGTGCGGTCGGCCGAGGCCTTGAAGCCGGCACGTTGCTGGGCGCGCACACGGGATTGGTCGAGCACCACGGCGCCCGTGCTGTCGCGTTCTTCCGCGGGCAGCGGCTGCGCGTCGCTCATCACCTGGCCGGGCATGGATTGCGGCGTTTCGGTATCGCGCGCGGATTGGGCGAAGGCGCCGGCCATCGCGCCGGCAAAAAGGAGCACCGCCCAGGACCGCGCAGGGGGCACTTTCATGAGGGGCTCCTGGGGTCGTCGGTGCATTCATGATGGACTCAGCATGAGCCTTTGTCTGTGGCCGGTGCGCGGCTCTTTCGGTAGGAGAGTCCGCACGGGCGTGCACGCGGCCGAGCGCCGGATCGTGACAAGGTTGACGCCGGGCTTTACACAGCCACAACGTCGCGCGAACGACCGCCTTACATCGGCGTCCCACACTTGCTTCCAACCTGACGCCGCACCGGCACCCAGGCAACCGAAAGGATGGAAAGACGATGAAACCCCAACTCCGCAAGCACCTGATCGCCTGTGCCCTGCTGGCCGGGCTGGGCCTGTCCGCCCAAGCTCAGACGTCCCCCACCACGCCGCCCGCGAGCGCGCCCAGGGCCGAGCACCACCATGGCAAGTTCGATCCGGCCAAGCGTGCCGAACGGATGAACCAGCGCCTGGCCGAGCTCAAGCAGAAGCTGCAGATCACGCCCAACCAGGAGCAGGCGTGGACCAGCTTCACCGCGGCCATGCAGCCGCCCGCGCAGCGCGCCAAGCCGGACCGTGAGGCCCTGTCCCGCATGACCACGCCGGACCGCATCGACCAGATGCGCATCCTGCGCGACCAGCGCAACGCCGAGATGGACCGCCGCGCCGACGCCACCAAGGCCTTCTACGGCCAGCTCAACGCCGACCAGCAGAAGACCTTCGACAGCGAGACCGCGCGCATGTTCCAGCACCGCGGCATGGGCGGCGGCCGCCACCACCACGGCTGATCCGCGTCCGCGCGGCCCCTGAAAAAAGCCTGCCGGCTCGCGCCAGGCAGGCTTTTTCACTTCTGGAAGAAGAAGCGGGGCCCGCAGGCCCCGCAGCCGGCCCTCCGGCTTTCAACTCTCAGCGGTGGTAGATCGGGTCATTGGGGTCCACGTTCGGCCGGCCGCCCACCATCGTGCTGGCTTCACCGGCCTGCTGCGGCACGCGCTGAACGTGCTGTTCCGGGGCCACCACGACGCGCGAGCCGTCGGTGACCGGGTTGTTGGTCGACATGTTCGGCACCCCGTTCGTCATGGTGCTGGCTTCGCCGGCCATGGTCGGCGTGTTGCTCGTCACGGTCGCGCGGTGCAGCGGGACTTCGCGCGGCGCGCCCATGGTGGCGGTGGACGGCATGGCGGCGTTCTCCACCGGCACGCCGGTCGCGCTGGTCACGGGCGCGGCGGCGGAGGGTTGATTGGCGGTCGCCATGTTCGGCTGGCCGCGCGTCTGCGTGCTGGCCTCGCCGGCCTTCACGGGCACGTCGGAAGTCGCCGAGGCGGTCTGCGCCCAGGCGCCGCCGGCCATCAGGCCCGCAAGCAGAAGAGAAGCAGTGGTCTTGGCTTTGATCATGGTGTGGGTTCCTTTCTTTTGATGGTTCCCACCTTAAGAGCCGGACCATGATCGAAGTGCCGGACGCTCCAAACGGCCCCTGTAGGACTTGTAGCGCTCGTCGCGCGCGGACGAACCTCGGCGCTACGTCAGGCGATCAAAACGCGGTGGAGTACCGCAGCAGCACCAGATTGAGTCCCGGGTTGGGCTCCTTCAGGCCCGCATTCGAGGAGTGCTGCAGGCGAAGGCTGACCTCGTGGCGGCCCTGTTCGCCGAAGCTGCGGCCCACCGCCAGGTTGTCGCTGAAGTTCCAGCGAGAACCGAACACCTTGTCGCGCGACACGAAGTGCTTGTTGGTGACCGACAGGCCGATGCCGGCTTCCGCGAACCAGGGCGAGCGGCCTTCGGCGAAGCGGTGGCGCAACAGCGGCACGAGCCCGAACTGCAGGAAGTTGTCGCGGCCGTCGCCGTCCGCCGCCGGGGCCCGCCACAGGATGCCGAACAGCTCGGTGCGCGCACTCCATTCGCCGCCCAGCGAGGCGCTGCGCCAGGCCCACGGCCACTGCACGCCCACCGAGGCCGCATTCACACCGTCGCCATTGCCGCCTTGCACGAAAAAGGTGGCGGGCCGCCAATCCTGTGCCGCGGCAGGCGCAGCGCCCGCGATCGCGAGCACGACGAGGCCCAGGGTACGGAGCCGTCCGCTTGTTGTTGTTCTTCGCTTCATCGACTTCTCTTGCTTGTGTTGGGTGTCGAAAGATTGTGGGCCAACGGCCGCGCCAGCGGGGGCGCGGGAGCGATTGCCATTGTTTTCGCACGCCTTCTCGCAGCCCGCGCGAAGGGGTTCCCTGCGTGCCGTCCTACACCTCACCGTTGAGCGGCCCGCTACAAAAAAGACCACACGGGAAGAGAACACCACCGCATGACAGACACCTCGGCCGCGGCCGCACCCCTGACGGTGATGACGGTCAACATCCACAAGGGCTTCACGTCGTTCAACCGCCGCTTCATCCTTCCGGAGCTGCGGGACGCCGTGCGCAAGGTGGGTGCGGACGTGGTGTTCCTGCAGGAAGTGCTGGGCACGCACGAGGGGCACGCCAAGAAGGTCAACGGCTGGCCGGAAGCGCCGCACTACGAATTCCTGGCCGACAGCATCTGGCCGCAGTACGCCTACGGCAAGAACGTGGTGGCGCCCAAGAGCGACCACGGCAATGCCGTGATGTCCAAGTTCCCGATCATCCGCTTCCAGAACCACGACGTTTCCCTGCCCGGCCCGGAGAAGCGCGGCCTGCTGCACTGCGTGCTGCGCGTGCCGGGCCAGGCGGTGGACGTGCACGTGATCTGCGTGCACCTGGGGCTGGCCGAGTCGCACCGCGTGCAGCAGCTGGACCTGCTGTGCGAGATGGTGCGCAGCGAGGTGCCCGACAACGCACCGCTCATCGTCGCCGGCGACTTCAACGACTGGCGCCGCAAGGCCAACGACGTGCTCAAGCGCGAGATCGGCCTGCACGAGGTGTTCGTCAACGCGTACGGCGAGCCGGCCCGCACCTTCCCGTCGCGCTTCCCGCTGCTGTGCCTGGACCGCATCTACGTGCGCAACGCATCGGTGCACCTGCCGGTGGTGCTGCCGCGCAAGCCCTGGTCGCACCTGTCGGACCATGCGCCGCTGGTGGCCGAAATCCATCTGTGACGGGGGAAGAACGACCATGCCCGCCCATTGGTACGAAGGCAACCACTTCACCCTGCTGGAGAACGGCGAGGAGTTCTTCCCTCGCGTGTTCTCGTGCATCGCCAACGCGCAGAAGGAAGTGGTGCTCGAAACCTTCATCCTCTTCGAGGACAAGGTCGGACTCGAACTGCACGAGGCCTTGACGGCCGCCGCGCGCCGGGGCGTCCAGGTGGACGTCACCATCGACGGCTGGGGCTCGCCTGAACTCTCCCCCACCTTCATCGGCTCGCTGTGCGAGGCCGGCGTGCGGCTGCATGTGTTCGATCCCGGGCCCCGGCCGTTCGGCCTGCGCCCCAACATGCTGCGGCGCATGCACCGCAAGATCGTGGTGGTGGACGGCCAGACCGCCTTCATGGGCGGCATCAACTATTCAGCCGACCACCTGGCCGATTTCGGGCCCGAGGCCAAGCAGGACTGGTCGGTGGAAATCCGCGGGCCGATCGTGGCCGAGATCCACCGCTTCGCGCACGCCAACCTGGCGGCCGGCACGCGCCACAACCCCGCGCGCCGCTGGTGGCGCTGGCGCCGGCAGGTGCGCTCGTCGCCGGACCAGCTGCCCCGCGCGGGCACGGCGCGCGCGATGCTCGTGTCGCGCGACAACAGCTACCACACCACCGACATCGAAAAGCAGTACCGCATCGCGATCCGCGGGGCGCGCAAGCGCATCGTCATCGCCAACGCCTACTTCTTCCCCGGCTACCGGCTCATCCGCGACCTGCGGCGTGCCGCCCGGCGCGGTGTCGACGTGACGCTGATCCTGCAGGGCACGCCCGACATGGCGATCGTGAAGGTCGGCGCCAGCGCGCTGTACAGCCACCTGACGAAGGCGGGCGTGCGCATCTTCGAGTACTGCGACCGGCCGCTGCACGGCAAGGTGGCGCTGGTGGACGACGAGTGGTCCACCGTGGGCTCGAGCAACCTCGATCCGCTGAGCCTGCAGCTGAACCTGGAAGCCAACGTGGTGATCCGCGACCGCGGCTTCAACCACCGGCTGCACGAGCGGCTGCAGAGGCTGATGCGCGAGAGCTGCAAGCAGGTGGTGTACGAAGACCTGGAGAAGGCCGGCTGGCTGCAGGTGCTGCGCAGCTTCATCGCTTTCCACCTCGTGCGGCTCTATCCGGGCATCGGTTCCTGGCTGCCGCGCCACCGTCCGCGGCTGGCGCCGGCGCAGGAGCTGCAAACGGCCTGTGCCGTCACGGGCCGGCAGGCCGAGGAAAGCGGATGAGCTCGCGATCCGCCTACGCCCGCGGCTTTCCGCGCGAGCGCAAGTTCCGGCTTTCCGACCAGTTCTGGTGGCCGTGGACCCGGCATGCGCTGACCTTCGCGTTCTTCGCGCTGATCGCCTGGTTCAGCATCCGCTACGCGCGCAACGTCGACTGGAGCGAGGTGTGGCAGACCATCCTGGGCACGCCGCGAAGCGTTCTGGCGGGCGCCGTCACAGGCGTGGTCGCCAGTTACGCCATCTATTGCAGCTTCGACCTGCTGGGCCGCCGCTACACCGGCCACACGCTGCCGAAGAGGACGGTGTGGCAGGTCAACTTCATCAGCTACGCGTTCAACCTCAACATGGGCTCGCTGGTGGGCAGCGTGGCGTTCCGCTACCGGCTCTACGGCCGCCTGGGCCTCGGCATGGCGACGATCACAAGGATCATGTCGCTGAGCATCCTCACCAACTGGCTGGGCTACCTCCTGCTGGCCGGCGCGGTGTTCGCGATCGCACCGCTGCAGCTGCCGCCGGACTGGAAGATCGACAGCGAGGGCCTGCGCTGGCTGGGCCTCGCGCTGCTGGCGGTGGCGATCGGCTACCTGGTCGCCTGCTTCTTCGCCACGCGGCGCAGCGTCACCCTCCGCGGGCATGAGCTGCTGCTGCCGCCGCCGCGCATGGCGGTGCTGCAGGTGGCGATGGCGGTGCCCAACTGGATGATCATGGGCGCGATCATCCACACGCTGCTGCGGGGCCAGGTCGAGTACACGACCGTGCTCAGCGTGCTGCTCGTGGCCGCGGTGGCGGGCGTGGCGACGCATGTTCCCGCCGGCCTGGGCGTGCTGGAAGCGGTGTTCATCGGTCTGCTGTCGCACCGCGTGGCCGAGGGGCAGCTGCTGGCCGCGCTGCTGACCTACCGCGCCCTCTACTACATCGCCCCGCTGCTGGTCGCCGCGGTGGTCTACCTGCTCTTCGAAGGCCGCATGCGCAGGGACAAGGGCGTGTAACAGCGCGGCTTGCGGCGACGTACTGTACGATTATCCAGTGGAACTCAAGGCCAAGCTCTCCCTGCTCGCGGATGCCGCGAAATACGACGCCTCCTGCGCGTCCAGCGGGGGCCGCGCGCGCGATTCGATGGACGGCAGGGGCCTGGGCTCCAACGACGGCAGCGGCATCTGCCACAGCTTCACGCCCGACGGCCGCTGCATCTCGCTGCTGAAGATCCTGCTGACCAACTACTGCCAGTTCGACTGCCTGTACTGCGTCAACCGGTCCAGCAGCAACGTGCAGCGGGCGCGCTTCACCGTCGACGAGGTGGTGCACCTCACGCTGGACTTCTACCGCCGCAATTGCATCGAAGGTCTGTTCCTGTCCAGCGGGATCATCCGCAGCCCCGACTACACGATGGAGCAGGTGGTCGAGGTCGCGCGCCGCCTGCGCGAAGACCACGACTTCCGCGGCTACATCCACCTCAAGACCATCCCCGAGGCCGCGCCCGAGCTGCTGGCGCGCGCGGGGCTGTACGCGGACCGGCTCTCGATCAACATCGAGCTGCCCACGGTCAGCAGCCTGCAATCGCTGGCGCCCGAGAAGGACGTCGCCGCCATCAAGCGCTCCATGGCGCGGCTTCGGCTGCACATCGATGAGGCGCGCGAGGAGCGCCGCGAGGTGCAGGCCAGGCCCATCACCGTGTTCGGCAAGGCGCCGCCCCGGCGGGCGGACGCGCCGCATTTCGCCGCCGCCGGCCAGAGCACGCAGATGATCGTCGGCGCCGATGCGACCGACGACGCCACCATCCTGGCCACCAGCGCCCAGCTGTACGCCGCCTACGACCTCAAGCGCGTCTACTACTCGGCGTTCAGCCCGATCCCGCATGCCGCCTCGGCGCTGCCGCTGAAGGCGCCGCCGCTGGTGCGCGAGCACCGCCTCTACCAGGCCGACTGGCTGATGCGCTACTACGGCTTCGAGGCGCGAGAGATCACGCCTGCCGGCGCGGGCGGCATGCTCGCGCTGGACGAGGACCCGAAGCTGGCCTGGGCGCGCGCGCATCCCGAGCGTTTCCCGGTGGACCTCAACCGCGCGCCGCGCGAGCTGCTGCTGCGCGTGCCCGGCCTCGGCGTGAAGGCGGTGGACCGCCTCATCGCCGCGCGTCGCCTGCGCCGCCTGCGCACCGACGACCTGCAGCGCCTGCGCGTGCCCGTGCGCAAGGTGCTGCCCTTCGCCCTGCTGGCCGACCACGTTCCGCGCGGTCCGTTGCCGGCCGGCCCGATGAAACGCCAGCCCGAGCAGGGCGCGCTGTTCTGACCGGACGGAGATCCGCGAATGCCGCGCCTTCAAAGCGAGATCGACCTGGCGGGTTTTCGCAATGAAGCGCGCGACCTGCTCGCGCACCAGGTGCCGCCGCACGAGGTGCAGTGGGAGACCGTCCACACGCTCAGCGACGACCTGTTCGCGCCGCCGCCCGAGAGCGCCGAGCCGCGGTCGCGCCACATCCCCAACGCCGCCGCGGCCATCGTGCCGGCCTCCTTCCTGAGGCTGTGCGAGGTGGTCGTCCTGCACCACGACCCGCAGCGCTTTTCCCTGCTCTACCGGCTGCTGTGGCGGCTGGTGCACGAGCCGGCGCTGCGCAACGACCCGCTGGACGCCGACATGGTCCATGCCCAGCAGATGGCGCAGGCGGTGCGGCGCGACATGCACAAGATGAAGGCCTTCGTGCGCTTCCGCCAGGTGGCCGACCAGGAGCATCCGGGCGAAGTGCTGCACGTGGCCTGGTTCGAGCCCGCGCACCACGTGGTCGAAGCCGTGGCGCCCTGGTTCGCGCGCCGCTTCGCCAACATGCGCTGGGCCATCCTGACGCCCGAGCGTTCGGTGCGCTGGGATGGCGAGCAGCTGCTGTTCGGCCCGGGCGGCGGCCGCCACGAGGCGCCGGCGGCCGATGCCGGCGAGGAACTCTGGCTGACCTACTACGAGAGCATCTTCAATCCTGCGCGGCTGAAGATGCAGCAGCTGCACAAGGAGATGCCGCGCAAGTACTGGCACAACCTGCCCGAGGCGCGATTGATCGGCGACCTCTCGGCGCAGGCGCAGCAAAGGAGCGAGGCCATGATCGAACGGCCGGCGCAGGCGCCGCGGCGGCGCGTCCCGCAGCCCGTGGCGGTGGAGCCGGAGGACACGCTGGCCCAGGACGGCCTGACGTCGCTGGAGCAGCTGAAGTCCGCCACGATGAAGTGCCGCGAATGCCCCATCGGCGAGTTCGCGACGCAGTCGGTCAACGGCGAAGGCCGGCTCCATGCGCCACTGATGTTCGTGGGAGAGCAGCCGGGCGACCAGGAAGACCTGCAGGGCCATCCCTTCGTCGGCCCGGCGGGCAAGCTGCTGGACCGCGCACTGGAATCGCTGGGCATCCCGCGCGACATCGTGTTCGTGTCCAACGCGGTCAAGCACTTCAAGTTCGAGCTGCGCGGCAAGCGGCGCATCCACAAGACGCCGACCCAGCGCGAGGCCGCGGCCTGCCTGCACTGGCTCGAGGACGAGATCGCGCTGGTGCAACCGAAGGCGCTGGTCGCGCTGGGCGCGACGGCGGCGCGTTCACTGATGGGTCACGCGATTTCGGTGACCGCCGAGCGGGGCAGGTGGCTCGCGCGCTCGGATGGGCGCAAGGTGCTGATCACCTTGCATCCGTCGGCGCTGCTGCGGATGCCGCCGGAAGAGCGCGAGGAAGCGTTCGCGGCGTTCGTCGCGGATCTGAAGAAGGCGAAGTCGGTGCTTTGAACACCTACGCCGTCATCCCCGCGAAGGCGGGGATCCAGGGGGCGCGGCGCAAGTAATCGGAAGCTCTGGATTCCCGCCTTCGCGGGAATGACGTTGCTGGGAGTCAGCTGTCTACCCCACTGACGCCGCGGCGGGCACGTTCCACCGACCGCTTCGTCGCGCGCTTGGCCTTGTTCGTGCCCTTGCTCTGCTGTTGCAGGCCATGCTGGTCGCGGTCGCGCTTGATCACGTCGTCACGGTCGCGCTGCGGGCGCACTTCACCGCCGCCGCCCACCGACCGGTCCACGCCGGGATCGCGCGGGATCGGGCCGGGGTCGCGGGGCACGGCCGGGCCGTTGGCCCCGGTCGGCGTGTTGTTGTCGCGGCGAGCGTTGATGCCGCCGCCCGGATCCGACGGGCTCTGCGGTGACAGGCCGCCCTGCGGAGGACCGGCCATCGCGCCGGTGCCGCCCTGCGCACCCGCCATCGCGGGCCGGCCTTCGAAGGTCGCGGACGAGCCACTCGTCTGCCCGTGCACGTTGCCGACCGTGAACAGCGCGACGGCCACGATGGCGGCCGCGACGATCCAGAACCAGGCGGTGGGTTGCATCCTTCTCATGTCGGCCTCCTGCGCAGTGGGTCTTGCTGCCAGTGTTGTGCAGGGCCCGGCGCGGCATCAGCCGCCAAGCGCGCGATGCGCTGTAGGACGTCACCGGGGCAGCCGGAACTGCGGCACGATGGGACCTCCTTCCTCGAGGAGCCGCCATGAAGACCGTCGACACCCCGCTGCTGCGCGTCGCCTACTCGGAGTGGAACCCCGATGCAGCGCGCACCGTCATCCTGCTGCATGGGTGGCCCGACAGCCCGCGCTGCTGGGCCGGCGTCGCTCCGGTGCTGGAACGGGCGGGCTGGCGCGTGCTGGCGCCGGCGCTGCGCGGCTTCCTGCCGACGCAGTTCCTGCGGCCCGACACGCCGCGCACCGGGCAGCTCTCGGCGCTGGGGCGCGACCTGCTGGATTTCATCGACGCGATGGGACTGGAGCAACCGGCGCTGGTCGGCCACGACTGGGGGGCGCGCGCCGTCGCCAATGCGTGCGGCCTGCGGCCGGGCGTGGCCAGCCACCTGTGCATGCTGTCGACGGGCTACGGCACCAACACGCCGGACCAGCTGCTCACCCTGCCGCAGACGCGGAACTACTGGTACCACTGGTACATGGCGACGCCGCGCGGGCAGCGCACGGTGCGCGAGCACGGCCATGCCTTCGCGCGCTTCATGTGGGACACCTGGTCGCCGCCCGACTGGTACGACCCCGCGGAATTCGAGGAGACCGCGAAGGCCTTCCACCACCCCGACTGGGCCGAGGTGACGCTGCACTCCTACCAGCACCGCTGGGGCCACGCGCCCTCGGACCCGATGTACGACCAGGACGAGGCGGCGTTGCAGCACGCGCCGGTGCTGGACGTTCCCACGCTGGTGCTGCACGGCGCGGCGGACGCGGTGAACCATCCCGACACCTCGGCCGGCAAGGAGCGCTTCTTCCGCGGCCGCTACGAGCGGCAGCTGCTCGAGGGCGTGGGCCACTTCCCGCCGCGCGAAAACGCGGCCGCCGTGGCCCAGGCGCTGCTGCGCTTCATCGGCTCGTAGCGCCCGGCCCTACAAGCCGAGTCGGACGGGACCGGCTTGACCCCGCCGCGGCCCGGCGCGATAACGACCTCATGGTTACTTCCACCATCGTGCGCGTGCAACGCGCCTATGCCTGCACCGCCGACACCGTGTACGACGCGTGGCTGGACCCGCAGATGGCGTGCCGCTTCTGGTTCGCCACGGCGCAGGGCGACGTCGTGCGTTGCGACATCGAGCCCGGCGTCAACGGCAGCTTCACCATCGTCGATCGCCGGCCGCTGGAGGCCGCGTCGGACCAGTTCATCGAGGTCGAGCACACCGGCCGGTTCCTGCAGCTGGACCGGCCGCGCCGCATCGCCTTCAGCTTCGGGCTGCCGCAGTTCCAGTCGCACGAAACGACCGTGATCATCGACATCGAGCCGCAGGGCGACGGCTGCGAGCTCACGCTGCGCCACGATCTCGGCCCGCTGGACGAGGACACGCGCGAGATGCTGGAAGGCGCCGAGCAGGGCTGGACGATGATCCTCGCCAACCTGGACTCGGCGCTGAAGAACAGCTAGCCCGCGCCGCGCGTGTCGCGGCCGCCGTTGGCGCCGCCGCCACCGCCCTTGCGCGCCGTCACCTCGTTGTGGCCGCCGCTGCCGATGTTCTGGCGGTCATGGCGGCTCTCGGGGGTGCGCTGGCCTTCGTGCTTCTGCGTGGGCGCCTGCTCGCCCTGCTTGTTGTGGTCGTTGGCCACCTTGCCCGCGCCGGCCACCTGGTGGTCGGCGGGGTTGCCCTTGGCGGACGCCGTCTGTTCGGCGGCACTGCCCTTCATCATCCGCTCGGGATGCATGTCGCGGTTCTGTTCCTTCTGCAGGAACTCCTGCTTCTTGCTCATCATCGCTTTCCTTCCTTGCTCGGTTGGTGTTTGCCGGCGCCGATGGGATGAACCTCTTCGCGCTCGGGGTGGTCGTGCTTCGCCGAGCCGGGCTCGGCGAGCTTGCGGTGCATCTGCGCGGTGGACTGCGCCGGCATCACCTTGGACGCGGCCACCTGCAGCTTGTTCTTCCAGCCGGACACCACGTCGGCCTCGCCCTTCTGCATCGCGTCGAAGCCCACGCGCGCCACCATCGCGGGATCGTCCTTCTTCATGTCGGCGCCGACCTTGGTGTCCAGCAGGTCGGCGCGTTCGAAGAACTCGGTGTCGGTCACGCCCGGCATCAGCAGGCTCACCGTCACGCCGGTCTCCTTCATTTCGTTGCGCAGCGCCTGCGCGAACGAATCGATGAAGGCCTTGCTGCCGTTGTAGACCGCATGGAAGGCGCCGGGCTGGAAGCCCGCGATCGAGCCGGTGATCAGGATGCGGCCGCGCCCGCGCGCCACCATGCCGCGCGCGACCTGCTGGATCAGGTAGATCGTGCCGGTCACGTTGGTATCGATCACGTGCTGGATCGCGCCGAAGTCCTGGTCGAGGAAGCGGCCGCCGAGGCCGTGGCCCGCATTGGCCATGAGCGCCTCGACCTCGCGGCCCTGCAGCTCGTTCACCAGGTCGTCCACGCCCTGGCGGCTGGCGAGCTCGGCCTGCACCGCATGCACTTCCTGCGCACCGGCCGCCTTGAAATCGGCGACGGCCTGGTCGAGCGGCCGGTCCGCCGCGACGACGAGGTCGTAGCCGTGTTGTGCCGCGATCAGCGCCAGGTGGTAGCCGATGCCGGAGGAGGCACCGGTCACCACGGCCAGCGGTCGCGGCGCCTTGGGTTCAGCCATGGGGAAGTTCTCCTTTGTGTAGAGGTCCCGATCGATTCTGGAAGCCACGTTGTGGCGCAGGTGTCGGACGACGTCGGGGCTGGGTGTTGGGGTGTGTCGTGCTGCAAGCGCACGCAACGGCGAAGCCCGCCTACAGCGATCGCGCGCGCTGAGCCGGACACTGTGCTTATCGACAGTCCAGGAGCGAAACCCATGACGGACAAGCGAACCCAATCCATGGCCGAGCCAGGCAACATGGAAAAAGGCCCGAGCGACTGGGTCACCGGCGACGAGCCCATGACGGGCGCGCAGCGGTCCTACCTCAAGACCCTGAGCGAAGAAGCCAAGCAGCCTTTCGACGAGAACCTGAGCAAGGCGCAGGCGTCACGTCGCATCGACGAACTGCAGACGATCACGGGGCGTGGGCAGAAGGCGAGCGATCAGGACGAGGGGCGGAGCACGGCGGCGGTGGAGACGATCGTTTCGAGATAAATAAAGGGCGCGTGGTCTGCGCGCCCTTCCCTTGTCCCCGTCCTTCCCGCGGAGGCGGGAATCCAGGGCTTCCGCCTTCAAACCCCGAACGGCCGCACCCCGATCAACACCCCGTGCAGCCACCCGGCGAATACGACGTACGCCACCAGCGCCACGACGACAGCGATCGTCGTCCCCTTCGCGGTCCCCGCCGCGTACTGCACGTTCCCTTCCCGATCGCGCCGCCGCGCCGCGCGGAAGTCCAGCACCGCCCACACCAGGAACGCCCCGAACAGCACCACGTCGGCCAGCATCCCGTTGGCCAGCAGGTGCGCCAGCGCCCAGACCTTCACGCCCAGGACCATCGGGTGGTGCAGCTTGGCCTTGATCGCATTGCGCGGCACGTAGGCGGCGACGAGCAGCACGAAGGAGAACAGCATCAGCAGCGCGGCCAGGTGGTTCATCCCGCGCGGCGGATTCCAGACCACCACGGGGTTGTGGCGCGCGAGGCCGTAACCCCAGACGATCAGCGCGAAGCTGGCGAGGGAGACGAGCGTGTAGACGCCCTTGTAGAACTTCTCGCCGCGGTCGGTGATGGTGCGGGTGCGCCAGTCGTTCGCGAAGATGCGGACGGAGTGGACGCCGAGGAAGAGGATCAGTCCGAGTACCAGGATCGCCATCGCGGGTTGCCTCATGAGTTGCGGGCGGATTGTGCCCCGGCTCGGTTACGGCTTCAGCTTGGCTTGCAGGAACACGTTTTCTCGGTGGTAGTCGAGGTACTTCCTTTGACCGGCCGAGAACCAGCCGACGTTCTGCAGCGCCGACACATCGATTCCCATCTGCTTGATCGAAGTGGTATCGGCGACAGGCGAGACCAGAACTTTCCCCGAGTCGTGGAACGAAATGAGGCCGCGATCGAAAAGGAAGTCGGCGTCCGGCGTCAACAGAAGCCCGTTCTCTCCGTCTAGCCGCTCCTCGTTGGTCGCATCGCGCCAAGGCTTGGCGTGACTCGCCCTCAGGTACTCGAGGTTTGCAGCGCCGGTGACTCGGCAGCTCTTCTCGATGGCCGCGACGCGTGACCGGAACACTCCTTGACCGCGCCGCGACAGCACGACGGATTGCTTCTCCGTTTCGGTCAGCGTCGTTGAGGTCTTGATCTGATCGAGCTGGTGCTCTTCCCACTCGGCTTGGCCTGCCAGCGTGCTCACAGCATCGGACGCATTCACCCTCCAGGTCTGCTGGATGGCCCGGGCTTCCGTTCCGATGATGTCAATCAACTGGCTAGCCAATCCTTCGCCCAGTCGAGTGAGATAGATGGACTGCAGACCGGCGCCTGAAGGTTGAAGGGGGGAGTACTTGGCCGGAAGGTAAGGCATCAGCCACTCCATGTGTTCGACCGGCCGGATCTGATTGCGTAGCCGAGTGAACTTCACGTTGATGCGCCAGCCTATGGTTTCCCAATAGGCGCCCACCTGGCCGAACTCAGCGGGCTTGGGCGCTTCGTAAGCGTGGGAGAGCGCAACGCCTATGGCAGGAATCTTCGTATCGGCGAAGGAAAAGATCATGTCGCCGGCCGACACTTCCTTCATGAACTCGTAGAAGGGATTGAGCCTTCCGTTGCTATTTTTCTTGGGCGACCAAAGGTAGCCACCCGGCACTTCGTGCTGGAAGGTTTGGTTTTGATTGACCCACCAAAAGCGCATCTCTGGGGTCGTACTGTGCCCGCTGTCTGCGGTTCGACTCAAGTACAGAGAAAGTGTCAGGCCGACGCGCGCCAGGTTCCGCTATTCGCGCGACAGCTGCAGATGTTCGGGGGAGAGTCCCGCGCCCTGGCGACGCAACATCTCTTCGAACGCCCACTCGATCGCCAGCGTGGTTTCAGCGGCATTGAACAGCGGCGCACTTTCTCGCTGCGCGATCAACCGTTCCCGCAGCCTAACCAACCGCGCCGGATCATCCGCCCAAGCCACGGCCAGATTCTCATAGGACTGCTCCGAGTCGGTGACTCCTTCCGGCAGCCCCACAGCCCGCAATAAACTCGCCGCCACCCGCCCCGCGAACACCTCACCCACGCGCGTAACCACCGGCACCCCACACCACAGCGCATCACTCGCCGTCGTATGCGCGTTGTACGGCCCCGTATCCAGGAACACGTCGACCAACGCGTAACGCCCCAAGTGCTCCGCCAGCGGCACGAACCCCGCGAACACCAATCGCTCCGGATCAACGCCCGCAGCCGCAGCCTCCCGCCGCAGATTCGCAATCGCCTGCGCCTCCCCCTGGAACAGCCACAGCACGCTCCCCTCGACCCGCCGCAGGATGCGCATCCACGTCCGGAACCGCTCCGGCGAAATCTTGTACGCGTTGTTGAAGCAGCAGAAGACGACGCCCTGCTCCGGCAGCCCCGCCTCCCGGCGCGTCCACTGGCGCGTGGGCGCCGGCTTGCGGGTGTCGTTGACCTGGTAGGTGTGCGGCAGGCGCACCACCTTCTCGCTGTAGTGGCGCTCGTCGCCGTCCGGCACGATGACCGCGTCGGCGATGACGAAGTCCATCGCCGGGATGGCCGTGGTGCCCGGGTAGCCGAGCCAGCTGACCTGCACCGGCGCCGCGCGCCGCGCGAAGATGCCGGGGCGGCTCTCCAGGGTGAAGCCCTTGAGGTCGATGGCGATGTCGACGCCGAGGTCGGCCGACAGCTTCACGACGGCCTCGTCGGCCAGCTCGCGCACGTCGATGAAGCGGTCGAAGGCCGCGCGCAGCCGTCGCCGGCTGGCGTCTTCGACGTCGCGGCCGAACGAGAACGCGATGAGCTCGAAGCGCGTCTTGTCGTGCCGCTCGAAGAACTCGGCCATCAGGTAGGACGTGGCGTGGTCGTGGAAGTCGGCCGAGTAGTAGGCGAGGACGATGCGATCGCCCGGCTGCTTGGGAGCCCGCGGCGGCGCGGCTTGCGCGACGTCCGGGCAGCGATCGCGCACCCAGGTTTCGGCGGCTCGCCGCGCGAGCTCGGGTGAATCGAAGACCGCCAGCGCCGGGAAAGGCGCCATCGCGCGCTCGCCCTTCGCGATGCGCGCGGCGACGTCATCGATCTGCGCCTGCAGGCCGGTCCAGTCGCACAGCGCCATCCGGGCGTTGAGCCGCTGGCCGGGCAGGTAGTCGATGTCGGGATCGAGCAGCATCGCGCGCTCGAAGTCGGCCAGCGCGTCGACGTGGCGGCCCAGCGTGGCGCGCGCGAGGCCGCGATTGTTCAAAGTGGCGGCGTCGTCGGGGCGAAGCTGCAGCGCCCGGTCGTAGTGCGCCAGCGCCTCGTCATAGTGGCCCGCCGCGGCGAGCAGGATGCCGCGGCTTGACCAGGCCTGGGCCAAGCCGGGTGCCAGCGTCAGGGCACGATCCAGCTCCGACAAGGCTTCCGCCCGTCGATCGAGCAAGGCCAGGCATTCGGCGCGGTTCGCGATGATGCGGGCTTCCTGCCCCGCGAGCGCGAGCGCCTTGTCGTGGCAGGCCAGCGCCTCGCCATGGCGGCGCAATGCGTCGAGGATGACGCCGCGGGTCGTCAGCACGAAAGGATGGTCCGGCGCGAGCGCCTGCGCGCGATCGCAGGCGGCCAGCGCGTCCGCGTGGCGGCGCAGGTGGCCCCGCGTCACGGCCAGGTTCACCCACGCTTCCGGATCCTGCGGATCGGCCTTCGTGGCGCGCTCGTGGTCCGACATCGCCTCGGCATGGCGACGGCGTTCGGACAGCGCGATGCCGCGATGCGTCCACGCCGCGGCGAAGGCCGGCTGCAGCGCGATGGCGCGCCCGTAGCTCTCGATCGCCTGGTCGGGCTCGCCGAGCTCGTCGTGCATCCGGCCGATGTTGAAGTGCACCTGGAAGGCGTTCGGCTGCAGCCTGGCGGCCTTGCGGTAGCTGGCCAGCGCGCCGCGCACGTCACCAGCCCGCGACTGCGCGGTGCCGAGTTCGTGCAGGCCTTCGAAGAAATCGCCGGCGCGGGCCAGCGCGCGTTGGAAGCAACGCACCGCGTCTTGCGGCTGCTCGCGCTGGAGCCAGAGCGAGCCCAGGTGGAACAACGCCTGCGGCGACGCGGACGGGTCGTCGCAGGCGGTGGTCAGGAATCGCTGCGCCGCGTCCCACTGGCCCGCCTGGCCCGCGATGTAGGCCAGGCATTCGTTGGCGCGAGAGTGCCGCGGCTGGGCCGCGATCACGCGTTCGAAGAGCGAGCGGGCCAGCGGCGCGTTGCCGGCACGGAAGGCCTGTTCGCCCTCGGCCGCCAGCCGCGCGAGGTCAGACGTCAATATTCGCCGCGCGCAGCGCGTTGGTCTCGATGAAGTCGCGGCGCGGCTCGACCTCGTCGCCCATGAGCATCGTGAACACCTTGTCGGCCTCGATCGCGTCCTCGATCTGCACCTTCAGCAGGCGGCGAACGTTCGGGTCCATGGTGGTTTCCCACAGCTGCTCGGGGTTCATCTCGCCCAGGCCCTTGTAGCGCTGGCGAGCCGTGGCGCGCTCGGCTTCGGAGATGAGCCAGCGCATGGCCTGGCGGAAGTCGCCGACCTTTTCTTCCTTGGCGCGCTCGCCTTCGCCGCGCATCGCCTTGGCGCCTTCGTGCAGCAGGCCGCGGAAGGTGTCGGCGGCTTCGGCCAGCGCCTTGTAGTCGGCGCCGTGGACGAAGTCCTGCGTGATGACGCTGCTCTTGATGTTGCCGTGGTGCCGGCGGCTGATGCGCAGGATGGGCTTGTCGGTGCGGGCGTCGAACTCGCCGGCCACTTCGGCGGGCGCGGCGTTGGTGGCTCGGTCGATCTCCTGCAGCTTGGCCTGCAGCGCGATGGCGCTCTGCTCGGCGTCGGGCACCGTGTCCAGGTTGAGGCTCACGCCGTCGGCGATGGCGCGCAGCGCCTCGGCATCCATGAAGTTGGCCAGGCGGCCGATGACCTGCTCGGCCACCTGGTGCTTGCGCGCCAGCTCGGCCAGCGTTTCGCCGTTGATCGTGGTCGGCGCATCCCCGCCGGTGGAGACGCTGGCGCCGTTGAGCGCGATGCGCAGCAGGAAGGCGTCGAGCTCGGTGCCGTCCTTGAGGTACAGCTCCTCCTTGCCGGCCTTGACCTTGTAGAGCGGCGGCTGCGCGATGTAGATGTGGCCGCGCTCCACCAGCTCGGGCA
>JAEWBU010000101.1 GCA_023390985.1 Pseudomonadota bacterium | reverse complement strand
TCCCAGCCCTGCAGCACCATGCCGGCCTCGAACCGCTCCTCGAAGAAGTAGTTGTAGGCGGCTTTCTTGTTCTCGGCGATCCGGGTGGAGCCGTCTTGCTTGGTGGACATGGACTGACAGATGGGGGACGCGGGCCCTCTCTACAATCCCGCGCAGGCCCGCAGGGTCCCGCATTCTGTATGAAAACCGTCCACCGTTCCGTGCTCATCTGGTACAGCGCGGAAGAGATGTTCCGCCTGGTCACCGACGTGGCCCATTACCCCAAGTTCCTGCCCTGGTGCGACCACGCCAAGGTATTGGAGGAGGACGCGCACGGCATGAAGGCCGAGGTCGGCATCTCCTTCGCCGGCGTGCGCCAGAACTTCACCACCCGCAACGAGCACGTGCCCGGTCGCCGCGTCGCGATGAAGCTGGTGGACGGGCCGTTCTCCAATCTGGACGGCCGCTGGAATTTCATCCCGGTGGGCAGCGACGGCCAGCGCGCGTGCAAGGTGGAACTGGACCTGACGTACAGCTTCAAGAGCGGCGCGCTCGCGGCGGTGGTGGGGCCGGTGTTCGACCGCATCGCCGGCAGCCTGGTCGACGCCTTCGTCAAGCGCGCCGAGCAGGTGTACGGCTGAAGAGCGGATGCGCGTCGTCGTCTGCCATTCGCCCGGTCCGCGCCGGGTGCTCGAACACTCCCTGAACCTGCCCCAGGGCGCGACCGTGGCCGATGCGCTGCGCGGCTGCGGCGTCGAGCCGGCGCAGGACCTGACGGTGGGGGTATGGGGCCGCCGGGCCCAGCTGTCGCAGCTGCTGCGCGAGGGCGATCGGGTCGAACTGGTCAGGCCGCTGCAGGTCGATCCGAAGGTGGCGCGGAGAGAGCGGTTCCGGCAGCAGGGCAGCCGGGCGGCCGGCCTGTTCGCGGGGCGCCGGCCGGGCGCCAAGCCGGGTTACTGAGCGGTCTTGCAGTCGGCGGCGATGATGCCGTCGATGCGCTTGACCTCGGAAGCGCGCTGGGCGTCGTCCAGGATCTCGCGCTCGCCCTTGGCGTTGGTGCGCGCGATGCGCTGGCCCGAGTCGAAGGTGGCCTTCATCTGCCTGGCGCGGGTGCAGTTCTCGGCCTGGGTTTTGGCCTGCGCTTCGGCCTGGGCCTTGTTCTTCTCCGCTTCGGCGGCTTCGGCCTGCTTGCGGCGCTGTTCCAGTTCCTTGTCCTTGCCGCTGATCTTCGGTGCGCTGGCGGCGGGCGTGGCGGCTGCCGGCGCATCGGCCTGGGCCGCGTCGGCGGCCGCGGGTTTCTTCATGCCCGGCTGCCGAAGGATCTTGCCGGGCGGCGTCTCGGGCGGCGGCGCCTTGTCGCTGAACACCTTGCGGCCGTCCTTGTCGAGGTACATCCATTGCGCGCCGGCGAGCGCGGGAGCGGCGAGAAGGCAGGCGAGGGTGAGGGCGCGGAACGGGGTCATCGCACCAGTGTAGCGGCGCAACTCAGCCATTGGAGGGCGGTGTGCGGCCACGCGACGCGCACTGCTTCACGACTTGCGGCCCGCCATGCACTGGGGTTAGTACCAAGGTGCTGAGTACAATCCTTCTTTTGGAGCACTGACATGCGCCTTCTCGGCAATGCGCTGACCTTCGACGATGTGTTGCTGGTCCCTGCCTTCTCCCAGGTCCTTCCCAAGGACACGTCGCTGGCCACTCGGCTGTCGCGCAACATCCACCTGAACCTCCCGCTGGTGTCCGCCGCCATGGACACGGTGACCGAAGCGCGCCTGGCCATCGCCATCGCCCAGGAAGGCGGCATCGGCATCGTGCACAAGAACCTCACGGCGGCGCAGCAGGCGGCTGAAGTCGCGCGCGTCAAGCGCTACGAGTCGGGCGTGCTGCGCGATCCGGTGGTGATCACGCCGACGCACACGGTGCGGGAAGTGCACGCGCTGTCCGAGCAGCTCGGCATCTCCGGTTTCCCCGTGGTGGACGCGGGCAAGGTGGTGGGCATCGTCACCAACCGCGACCTGCGGTTCGAGACGCGCTACGAAGTGCCGGTCAGCCAGATCATGACGCCGCGCGAGCGCCTCGTGACCGTCCGCGAAGGCACCACCCCGGCCGAGGCCAAGGCGCTGCTGAACAAGCACAAGCTCGAACGGCTGCTGGTGCTCAACGACGCCTTCGAGCTCAAGGGCCTGATCACCGTCAAGGACATCACCAAGCAGACCAGCTTCCCGAACGCCGCGCGCGACCCGTCCGGCCGCCTGCGCGTGGGCGCCGCGGTCGGCGTGGGCGAAGGCACGGAAGAGCGCGTCGAGGCGCTGGCCAAGGCCGGCGTCGACGTCATCGTGGTGGACACCGCCCACGGCCACAGCAAGGGCGTGATCGAGCGGGTTCGCTGGGTCAAGAAGAACTACCCGAACGTGGACGTGATCGGCGGCAACATCGCCACTGGCAGCGCGGCGCGCGCGCTGGTGGAGGCGGGCGCCGACGCGGTGAAGGTCGGCATCGGCCCGGGTTCCATCTGCACCACCCGAATCGTGGCCGGCGTGGGCGTGCCCCAGATCACCGCCATCGACAACGTGGCCACGGCGCTCGAGGGCAGCGGCGTGCCGCTGATCGCCGACGGCGGCGTGCGCTACTCGGGCGACATCGCCAAGGCGATCGCGGCCGGCGCCAGCACGGTGATGATGGGCGGCATGTTCGCCGGCACCGAGGAAGCGCCCGGCGAGATCGTTCTCTACCAGGGCCGCAGCTACAAGAGCTACCGCGGCATGGGCTCCATCGGCGCGATGCAGCAGGGCAGCGCCGACCGCTACTTCCAGGAAGCCACGAGCACGAACCCGAACGCCGACAAGCTGGTGCCCGAGGGCATCGAAGGCCGCGTGCCGTACAAGGGCTCGCTCGTGTCCATCGTGTACCAGCTGGCCGGCGGCGTCCGCGCGGCGATGGGCTACTGCGGCTGCGCGAGCATCGACGAGATGCGGTCCAAGGCCGAGTTCGTGCAGATCACGGCGGCGGGCATGCGCGAGAGCCACGTCCACGACGTGCAGATCACCAAGGAAGCGCCGAACTACCGGGCCGATTGACGACCACACAACCCGAAAAAGGCCAGAGTTTTCTGGCCTTTTTTCTTTGAGCCGGCTAAAATATGGTCCGATTCCTTTTCAAAAGGACCAGAATGCAGACCATTCCCATCCACCAAGCCAAAAGCCAGCTGTCGGAGCTCATCCGCGCGGTGGAGCAGGGCGAGGAGGTGGTGCTGACCCGCCACGGCAAGCGCGTCATCCGGCTGATCAAGGAGCCGGAGGCCGAGCAGACGAGCGTGGAAGCGCGACGTCAGGCCATCATTGCCGAGCTGGAGGCGCTGCGGGCCAAGGTCGGGCCGGGCCAACCACCCTTCCAGGAAATCTGGGCCGAACACAAGCGCGAGCTCGAAGAGCGAGCCGAGCGCTGGATCGGCGTGAAGGGCGGCGATGCTGGTCGTTGATGCTTCCGCCTTCGCGAGCTGGGCGTTTCCCGACGAAGGAGGCGACCGTGTCTCGCAGGCGCTCATCCGTGTCATGACGCAGGAGGAAAGTGCCACCAGCGCGTCGATCTTCCCCCTGGAAGCGATCCATTCGGCGGGCCGCGCGCTCGCACGAGGGCGCTTCACGCCCGCCGCGCACCAGCATGTGCTCAGGTTGCTGAGCCGACTGCCCGTTTCGCTGGCACCGATGCGCGTCTCGCCGATCGAATACTGGGCCTGGGCCCAGGAACTCCAGCTCACTCCTTACGACGCCGCTTACCTCAAGCTTGCTGTGGATCAGAAAGCCCCCCTGGTCACGATGGACGCCGCCCTGCACCGCGCATGCGTCCGGCTTGACCACCCCGTCATCACGGACCTCCCCTGACATGCAACACGACAAGATCCTCATCCTCGACTTCGGCTCGCAGGTCACGCAGCTGATCGCCCGGCGCGTGCGCGAGGCGCACGTGTACTCCGAAGTCCATCCCTGCGACGTGAGCGACGAGTGGGTGCGCCAGTACGCGGCCGACGGCACGCTCAAGGGCGTGATCCTCTCGGGCAGCCACGCCAGCGTGTACGAGGAGACCACCGACAAGGCGCCGCAGGCCGTGTTCGAACTGGGCGTGCCCGTGCTGGGCATCTGCTACGGCATGCAGACCATGGCGCACCAGCTGGGCGGCAAGGTGGAAGGCGGCCACAAGCGCGAATTCGGCTTCGCCGCCGTGCGAGCGCGCGGCCACACCGAGCTGCTGCGCGACATCGCGGACTACACCACGCCCGAAGGCCAGGGCATGCTCAACGTCTGGATGTCGCACGGCGACAAGGTCGTGGAGATGCCGCCCGGCTTCAAGCTGATGGCTTCCACCGAGAGCTGCCCGATCGCCGGCATGGCCGACGAGGAGCGCCGCTTCTACGCGGTGCAGTTCCACCCCGAGGTCACGCACACGGTGCAGGGCCACGCCATGCTGGAGCGCTTCGTGCGGGGCATCTGCAAGGCGAACCCCGACTGGGTGATGCGCGACCACATCGCCGAGGCGGTGGAGGCGATCCGCAAGCAGGTCGGCGACGAGGAGGTGATCCTGGGCCTGTCGGGCGGCGTCGATTCGTCCGTGGCCGCGGCGCTGATCCACCGCGCCATCGGCGACCAGCTCACCTGCGTGTTCGTCGACCACGGCCTCCTGCGCCTGAACGAGGGCGACATGGTGATGGACATGTTCGCCGGCAAGCTGCATGCGAAGGTCGTGCGGGTCGACGCCAGCGAGCTGTTCCTGGGCAAGCTGGCCGTCGTGAGCGATCCCGAGCAGAAGCGCAAGATCATCGGCGGCCTGTTCGTCGACGTGTTCAAGGCCGAGGCCGCGAAGATCAAGCAGAGCCACCAGCGCCACGTGGCCTGGCTGGCCCAGGGCACGATCTACCCGGACGTCATCGAGTCGGGCGGCGCCAAGAGCAAGAAGGCCGTGACGATCAAGAGCCACCACAACGTGGGCGGGCTGCCGGAACAACTGGGCCTGAAGCTGCTGGAGCCGCTGCGCGACCTGTTCAAGGACGAGGTGCGCGAGCTGGGCGTGGCCCTGGGCCTGCCGCCGGAAATGGTCTACCGCCACCCGTTCCCGGGGCCCGGCCTGGGCGTGCGCATCCTGGGCGAGGTGAAGAAGGAATACGCCGACCTGCTGCGCCGGGCCGACGACATCTTCATCCAGGAGCTGCGCAACTTCCGCGACGAGTCCACCGGCAAGACCTGGTACGACCTCACCAGCCAGGCCTTCACCGTGTTCCTGCCGGTCAAGAGCGTGGGCGTGATGGG
>JAEWBU010000283.1 GCA_023390985.1 Pseudomonadota bacterium | reverse complement strand
AGCCCGGCCCGCGCCACGCGCAACGTCGGCATGCGCCTGCACACCACCGCCGGCCGCGCCCACGTGGCCTGGCCGCCGGCCCACCGCACGGGCGCCTCGCGTCGGCCGCTGCGCGTGTTGCGAGTGGTGGACGACGGCCACGCGCCCTGCACCGCCGGCCGCATGGTCATCTCCGGCCGCATGGCCGATGTCTGCGCGGAACTCGATCGGCTGGCCGCGCTGGAAGCGGCCGCCGCCTAGGCGCCTACTGCGCGCCGGCCAGGTAGTCGGCCTTGCCCAGGTCGACGCCGTTGTGCCGCAGGATCGCGTAGGCGGTCGTGACGTGGAAGAAGAGGTTGGGCAGCACCCAGTGCTTCAGGTAGGCCTCGCCCTTCATGGTGCGCGTCGACTCCCGGCCCACCGGGAAGGTGATGTCCTTGTCCTCGGTGCCGTCCAGCTTCGCTGCAGGCACCGTGTCCAGCCAGGCCAGCGTCTTGGCGATGCGCGCACGCAGTTCGTCGAAGGTGGCCTCGTTGTCCTCGAACCTGGGCGCTTCCACGCCGGCGATGCGCGCCACCCCGTTCTTGGCGGCGTCGCAGGCGATCTGGATCTGACGGCTGAAGGGCAGCATGTCCGGCGCCAGGCGGTAGGTCACCAGCACCTGCGGATCGAACTTGCGCGCCTGCGCGTACGCCTGCCCCTTCTCCAGCAGGTGCGACAGGTTGCCCAGCATGGTGCGGAAGACCGGCAGGCTGGCCGAGGACATGGAAATCGCCATCGAGGTTTCTCCTTCGGGTAATGGTTGTGGATTGCGAGGGCGCCATGCTAGCGGCGCCCTGTCAACTCTGCCGGAAACAGGTCACACCCGCAGGGCACAATCGCGACATGAACATCGTGATCCTCGACGACTACCAGGACGCCGTTCGCAAGCTGAAGTGCGCGGCCAAGCTCGAGGCCTATCCCGCCAAGGTGTACACGAACACGGTCAAGGGCGTCGGACAGCTGTCCGTGCGCCTGCGCGACGCGGACGTCATCGTCCTGATCCGCGAGCGCAGCCACATCACGCGCCAGCTGCTGGAAAAGCTTCCCCGCCTCAAACTGATCTCGCAGACCGGCCGCATCGGCGCCCACGTGGACGTGGACGCCTGCACCGAGCGCGGCATCGTGGTGACCGAAGGCGTGGGTTCGCCGGTGGCGCCCGCCGAACTCACCTGGGCCCTCGTCATGACCGCCATGCGGCGGCTGCCGCAGTACATCCAGACGCTCAAGCACGGCGGCTGGCAGCAGTCGGGCATGAAGTCCGGTTCGATGCCGGTCAACTTCGGCCTGGGCATGGTGCTCAAGGGCAAGACCCTGGGCATCTGGGGTTACGGAAAGATCGGCCAGCTGGTCGCCGGGTACGGGCGCGCGTTCGGCATGCGCGTGATGGTGTGGGGCCGCGAAGGTTCGCGCTCGCGCGCCGAGGCGGACAGCCACATCGCCGCCGAAAGCCGCGAGCAGCTGTTCGCCGAGAGCGACGTGCTCAGCCTGCACCTGCGGCTGAATGAAGAGACCGCCGGCATCGTCCGCCTGGAGGATTTCGGCCGCATGAAGCCGACCTCGCTCTTCGTCAACACCTCGCGGGCGGAGCTGATCGAGTCGGACGCGCTGATCACCGCGCTCAACCGCGGCCGGCCGGGCATGGCGGCGGTGGACGTGTTCGAGAGCGAACCCATCCTGCAGGGCCACGCGCTCCTGCGGCTGGAGAACTGCATCTGCACGCCGCACATCGGCTACGTCGAGCTGGACAGCTACGAGCTGTACTTCGGCGCCGCCTTCGACAACGTGGTCAATTTCATCGAGGGCCATCCGACCAACGTCGTGAATCCCGCGGCGCTGCAGGTGAGGCGCTAGCCCTCCATGGCCCGCGCGCCGCTGCCGCCGGTGCTCTGGCCGCTGCTGTTCGGCAATTTCGTCATCGGCGCCGGCGTGATGGTGGTGCCGGGCACGCTCAACGAGATCAGCGCCGACCTGCAGGTGCCCGTCGCCGGCGCGGGCCAGCTGATCACCGTCGGCGGCGTCGTCATGTGCCTGGGCGCGCCGCTGCTCGCGGCCGTGGTCGCCGGCTGGGACCGGCGCCGGCTGCTCGCCCTCTCCATGCTCTGGTACGCGCTGCTGCACCTGGCCTGCGCGGCGGCGGCGGGCCTGGGCTGGCTGCTGCCGCTGCGGGCCGTCGCGGTCATCTCGCCGGCCATCTTCACGCCGCAAGCCGCGGCCTGCGTCGGGCTGCTGGTGCCGCCGCAGGAACGCGGGCGCGCCATCACCTTCATCTTCGTGGGCTGGTCCCTGGCCTCGGTGCTGGGCCTGCCGATGGCGGCGTACATCGGCGGCACGCTTGGCTGGCGGGCGGCCTTCGGCGTGATCGCCGTGCTTTCGCTGGTCAGCGCGGCGTGGGTGTGGCGTACCCTGCCCGACGGCGTGCGACCGCCCGCGCTGTCGCGTGAGGCCTGGGGCCGGACCTTCGCCTCCCGGCCGCTGATGCTGTGCATCGCCGTCACCGTGCTGTACGCGGCCGGCCAGTTCGTGCTGCTCTCCTACCTGGCGCCCTTCTTCCGCCAGACGCTGAACACGTCGGCCGCGGTCACCAGCCTGCTGTTCATGTGCTTCGGCGCCTTCGGCTTTCTGGGCAACGTGCTGATGTCGCGCCACATCGACCGCATCGGCGCCGACCGCGCCGTGCTGATCTCGGTCGCGCTCATGGTCGTGAGCTTCATCGCCTGGCCGCTCGCGTGGGTCAGCCTGCTGCTCGCGGCGATCGTGCTGGTGCCGTGGGGCCTCGGCTGCTTCGCGTCCAACTCCGCGCAGCAGGCGCGGCTCGTGGGCCTGGCGCCCGCGCTGGCTTCGGCCTCCATCGCGTTGAACTCCTCCGCGCTGTACGCGGGCCAGGCGATCGGCGCCGCCGGCGGCGGCTGGCTCATCCAGAGCGCCGGCTTCGGCGTGCTGCACTGGGCCGGGCTGGCCGCGCTGCTCGCCGCGATGGCCCTGAGCATCCTGGCCGCACGCGCCGCGAAGCAGTCCGCCCCGGTTCCCGCTTCGCACGCCACACGTTGAGCTGCGCGCGCGCGAACGGCGATGCGAAAAGCGCTGCCGCAGGCATGCGAAAAGCGCTGCCGGATAATCCCTCGCATGCAAACAGCAACGTACGAGACGGTCGCCGTCGTGGGCGCCGGCGCGATGGGTCGCGGCATCGCGCAGATCGCCGCCCAGGCCGGCAGCCAGGTTCGCCTTTACGACACCCAGCCCGCGGCGGTGGCCAAGGCCCTGCAGGACATCGCCTCGCAGTGGGACAAGTTGCAGGAGAAAGGCCGCATGGACGCCGCCGCGGTGCAGGCCTGCAAGTCCCGCCTGGTCGCCGCCGACGATCTTTCCGCGCTGGCCGGCAGCGATCTGGTGATCGAGGCCGTGATCGAGCGCCTCGACGTCAAGAAGGAGCTCTTCAGCCGCCTCGAGAGCATCGTCGGTCCCGACGCGGTGCTGGCCACCAACACGTCCTCGCTCCCGGTCACCGCCATTGCCGCCGGCCTGGAGCGGCCGCAGCGCGTGGCCGGTTACCACTTCTTCAACCCCGTCCCGCTGATGAAGGTGGTCGAGGTGATCGCCGGCCTCAAGACCGACGCGGCCGTCTGCGATGGCCTGGCCGCGTTCGCGCGCCAGATGGGCCACACGCCGGTGCGGGCGCAGGACACACCGGGCTTCATCGTCAACCACGCGGGCCGCGCATACGGTACCGAAGCGCTGCGCATCGTGAGCGAGGGCGTGGCCGACTTCGCCACCATCGACCGCATCCTGCGCGACCAGGTCGGCTTCAAGCTCGGTCCGTTCGAGCTGCTCGACCTCACCGGCCTGGACGTCTCGCATCCGGTGATGGAGTCGATCTACCACCAGTACTACGACGAGCCGCGCTACCGCCCGAGCGCCATCGCCGCGCAGCGCCTGGCCGGCAACGTGCTCGGCCGCAAGACCGGCGAAGGCTTCTACCGCTACGCCGATGGCAAGCCGCAGGTCGCGCCCGAGCCCGCGCCGCCGAAAGTGGACGAACTGCCTCCGGTCTGGGTCTCGACCCGCGCAGCCCGTCGCCAGGAGCTCTACCAGCTGCTCAAGGAGCTGGGCGCGAAGATCGAGACCGGCCAATCGCCTTCCTCCAACGCGTTGACGCTGGTGGCCCCGCTCGGCTTCGACGTGACGACGGTGGCCGTGGTCGAACGCCTGGACCCGGCGCGCACCCTCGGCATCGACATGCTGGTCGAGGACGCCGCCACCCGGCGGCGCGTGCTCGCCACCAATCCCGCCACCCGCGCGGACATGCGCGATGCCGCGCATGCGCTCTTCGCGCGCGACGGCAAGGCCGTGAGCGTGATCCGCGATTCGGCCGGCTTCGTCACGCAGCGCGTGGTGGCGGCCATCGTCAACATCGCCAGCGACATCTGCCAGCAGCGCATCTGCTCGCCGCAGGACCTGGAGACGGCCGTCACGCTGGGCCTGGGCTATCCGATGGGGCCGCTCGCCATGGGCAACCGCTGGGGCCCGGCCAACGTGCTCGAAGTGCTATTCAACCTGCAGACCGTCTACGGCGACCCGCGCTACCGCCCCAGCCCCTGGCTGCGCCGCCGCGGCGCCATCGGCCTGTCGCTGCTGCAAGAGGAGAGCTGAGATGGCCGCCGAGCTGCGCAGCACCAGCCAGGGCGCCACCATGGTGCTCACCATCCGCAACCCCGAGCAGCGCAACGCGCTCGGGCCCGAGATCTACGCCGCGGGCGTCGAGGCGCTGAACATCGCCGAGACCTCGCCCGAAGTCCGCAGCGTGGTCATCACCGGCGAAGGCGGCACCTTCTGCGCCGGCGGCAACCTGCAGCGGCTGCAGGCCAACCGCCAGCAACCGCCCGAGGTGCAGGCCCAGAGCATCGAGGGCCTGCACGGCTGGATCGAGGCGATCCGCGCCTTTCCCAAGCCGGTGATCGCCGCGGTCGAGGGCGCCGCGGCCGGCGCCGGCTTCTCGCTCGCGCTGGCCTGCGACTTCATCGTGGCCGCGGACAAGGCCGTCTTCGTGATGGCGTACAGCAGCGTGGCGCTGTCGCCCGACGGCGGCGGCACCTGGTCGCTGGCGCGCGCCCTGCCCCGCCAGCTGGCCAGCGAGCTGCTGATGGGCGCCGAGCGCATCACACCCGAGCGGCTGCACGCGCTGGGGATGGTCAATCGCGTCGTCGCCGAAGGCGCGGCGCTCAGCGAAGCGCTGGCCCTGGCCGAGCGCCTGAACGCGCGCGCGCCCAATTCGCTCGCCAGCATCAAGGAACTGATCAACGAAGCCGCCGGCACCACCCTGCACCAGCAGCTGGCCGCCGAGCGCGACCATTTCGTTCGCAACCTGCACCACCCGAACGGCGGCATCGGCATCGCCGCGTTCCTGGCCAAGGAAAAGCCGCGCTACGGCTGAGCCCGCTCGAGTCACTGACAGGACAGGACATGGACGAGCCCATTCTTAACATCGAGGAACGAGAAGCGATCAACGGCGGCCGCTGGTTCTCCTCGCTCTCCCCCTCCCTCCGCCACGACATCCTGCGATGCGCCTACGTCAAACGCTACAAGGACGGCGACCTGATCACCGCGCGCGGCGATCCGCCGACCGACTGGGTGGCCTGCGCGCGCGGCGCGGTGCGGGTGAGCTCCACCTCGATCACGGGCAAGCAGATCACGCTGACCTACGTGGAGCCGGGCATCTGGTTCGGGGACGTGGCGATCTTCGACGGCGACCGGCGCACCCACGATGCCTACGCGCATGGCGACACCACGCTGGTGTGCGTGGCCGCGGCGGACTTCCGCAAGATCCTGGCGGCGCACGTGGAGCTGTACGAAGCGCTGCTGCGCCTGCAATCGCGCCGCATCCGCCAGCTGTTCGGGCTGGTGGAGGACCTCAACACCCTGCCGCTGCGAGCGCGCCTGGCCAAGCAGCTGGTGCACCTGGCGCGCAGCTACGGCGTGCCGCAGCTGGCCAACGGCAGCGAGCTGCGCATCGGCCTGCACCTGGCGCAGGAAGAACTGGCCCAGCTCTTGGGCGCCTCGCGCCAGCGGGTCAACCAGGAACTCAAGGCGATGGAACGGGAAGAAGTGATCCGCATCGAGCCGGGCGGGCTGGTGGTGCGCAACCGGGACGCATTGATGCGCATCGTGGAGGCTGACAGCTGATGAGCGAGTTTGACCATTTCGTCGGCACCCGGCCGGTCGAGGGCAAGCATGCCTTCGATGTGGCGGCGCTCACCGCGTGGCTGGGCAGGAACCTTCCCGGCTTCGAAGGCCCGCTCTCGGTGGAGATGTTCAAGGGCGGCCAGTCCAATCCCACCTACAAGCTGGTCACGCCCACGCGCAGCTACGTGATGCGGTCCAAGCCCGGACCGGTGGCGAAGCTGCTGCCTTCGGCCCACGCCATCGAGCGCGAGTTCGCCGTGATGACCGGCCTGGCCGGCACGGGCGTGCCGGTGCCGCGCATGTTCTGCCTGTGCGAGGACGAGTCGGTCATCGGCCGCGCGTTCTACGTCATGGAGTTCATGCAGGGCCGCGTGCTGTGGGACCAGGCCCTGCCGGGCCTCACCCCCGAACAGCGCGGGGAGATCTACGACGAGATGAATCGCGTCATCGCGGCGCTGCACACGGTGAACTTCGCCGAGCGCGGCCTGGCCGGCTACGGCAAGCCCGGCAACTACTTCGAGCGCCAGATCGGCCGCTGGAGCAAGCAGTACAAGGCGTCCACCGACGGCGCCGGCCCGATGAGCCAGCCCATCCCAGCGATGGAGAAGCTGGTCGAGTGGCTGCCCGCGCACATCCCGCCGGCGGCTCGAGACGAAAGCAAGGTCTCCATCGTCCACGGCGACTACCGCCTGGACAACCTGATGTTCGACGCCGACCGGCCGCGCGTGATCGCGGTGCTCGACTGGGAGCTGTCCACGCTGGGCCATCCGCTCGCCGACTTCAGCTACCACTGCATGGCCTGGCACATCCCGCACGGCTCATTCCGCGGCATCGGCGGACTGGACATCGCGGCGCTGGGCATCCCGTCGGAAGACGAATACATCCGCCGCTACTGCGACCGCACGGGCCTGGCCACCGTCGCCGACCTCAAGGCCGACTGGAACTTCTACCTGGCCTACAACATGTTCCGCATCGCCGCCATCCTGCAGGGCATCGCCAAGCGGGTGGAGGCCGGCACCGCCTCCAGCGCCCAGGCCGCGGCCTCCGGCGCCAGCGCACGCCCGATGGCCGAACTCGCCTGGCAGTTCGCCCAGAAGGCCTGATCCACTTCCTTTCCGAAAGGCATCCATGGACTTCGAGTACTCCCCCAAGACGCGCGAACTGCAGGCCCGGCTCCTGAAGTTCATGGACGACCACGTCTATCCGAACGAGAAGGCCTACCACGACGAACTGCAGGCCAACACCGAGGCCGGCCGCCGCTGGACCCATCTCCAGGTGATCGACGACCTCAAGGCCAAGGCGCAGTCCGCGGGCCTGTGGAACCTGTTCCTGCCCAAGGACACGGCCGAGGCCTCCGGCTACCACGGCGCCGGTCTCACCAACCAGGAATATGCGCCGCTGGCCGAGATCATGGGCCGCGTGCCCTGGGCGCCCGAGGTGTTCAACTGCTCGGCGCCGGACACCGGCAACATGGAAACCATCGCCCGCTACGGCAGCGACGAGATCAAGGCGGAGTGGCTCAAGCCGCTGCTGGAAGGCAGGATCCGCTCGGCCTTCGCGATGACCGAGCCCGAGGTCGCGTCCTCCGACGCCACCAACATCAGCACCCGCATCGAGCGCCAGGGCGACGACTACGTCATCAACGGCCACAAGTGGTGGATCTCCGGGGCGGGCGATCCGCGCTGCAAGGTGTTCATCACCATGGGCAAGACCGATCCGGACGCGCCGCGCCATTCGCAGCAGAGCATGATCGTCGTGCCCGCCGAGACGCCCGGCATCCGCATCGTGCGGCCGCTGAACGTGTTCGGCTACGACGACGCGCCGCACGGCCACGTGGAGATGTACTTCGAGAACGTGCGCGTGCCGGCCGGCAACATGCTGCTGGGCGAAGGCCGCGGCTTCGAGATCGCGCAAGGGCGCCTGGGCCCCGGCCGCATCCACCACTGCATGCGCCTGATCGGCCTGGCCGAGCGCGCGCTCGAGCTGATGTGCCGCCGCTCGCTCTCGCGCGTGGCGTTCGGCAAGACCGTCGCGCAGCAGACCGTCACCCAGGAGCGCATCGCCGAGGCCCGCTGCAAGATCGACATGGCGCGCCTGCTCACGCTGAAGGCCGCCTGGCTGATGGACGTGGCCGGCAACAAGGTCGCCAAGACCGAGATCGCGATGATCAAGGTGGTGGCGCCCAACATGGCCTGCCAGGTGATCGACTGGGCCATGCAGGCGCACGGCGGCGGCGGCGTCAGCGACGACTTCCCCCTGGCCTATGCCTACGCCGGCGCGCGCACCCTGCGCTTCGCCGACGGCCCGGACGAGGTGCACCGCAACGCCATCGCCAAATGGGAGCTGGGCAAGTACGGCAGCTACGGCCGCAGCGCCGAGGCCGCGGTCACCCGCGGCGCCTGAAGACCCGGCCTCAGGCCTTCACCGGGAAGGCCTTCTGCGCGCTCTCGCTCGCCGCGCGGAACACCTGCATCGCATGGCGCAGCGTGGGCAGGTGCACCGGCCCGTGCTGCATGCGCAGGTAGGCCTTGCCGCGCAGCAGCATCAGCATGAACGGGACCTCCACCGACGGCTCGGGCGTGGGCCACTCCAGCAATTGCCGGGTCACCTCGTCATGCAGCCAGGTCGAGGCGTGCGCGCGGTCGTCGGCCACCACGGAGTAACGGCTCCAGAAGACGCGCGGGATGCTGTCCCAGCCGACCTCCTCGAACATCGCCAGCACGCGCACCTCTTCAGGCAGGTTGCCGTCCACGCTGGTCTGCAGCGAGTCCGTGAACTGCGCGTAGGCTTGGCGCACCAGCTGATCCTTCAGCGGCCGATTGATCAGCAGCAGCATGACGTCGGGATCGATGCCCAGCTCGACGCGGCCGCGCAATTCCTCGCCGATCACGTACTTGCGGCTGGGCTTGCCCACCTCGACGCGGCAGGGCTTGCCGGCCAGCTGTCCCTCCAGCGCGAAGCCGCGGCCCATCGCCGAGAAGCTGAAGCCCTCGGCCCGGGCCCACTCGGCGAGCGGTGCGTTGGCCCCTTCGCCGGGGACGGGTGCCTGCGCGTCCGCGCGGGATTCCTTGTTGAATGCCTTCTTGAGCCGGTCGAACATGCAGCGGGCGCTTGGTCTAGAGTGCCGGCATTATCGAAGTAAACCTCAACCATTGGAGCTTTGAATGATCGATGTTTTCAGCTGGCCGACGCCCAACGGCCACAAGGTCCACATCATGCTGGAAGAGTGCGGCCTTCCGTACAAGGCGATCCCCATCGACATCGGCAAGGGCGACCAGTTCAGGCCCGAGTTCCTCGCCATCAGCCCCAACAACAAGATTCCCGCGATCACCGACCCGCAGGGCCCGGACGGCAAGCCGGTGTCGCTGTTCGAGTCGGGCGCGATCCTGGTCTACCTGGCCGGCAAGACCGGACGCTTCCTCGGCCGCACGGACCGGCAGCGCTATGAAGTGCTGCAATGGGTGATGTTCCAGATGGGCGGCGTCGGGCCCATGCTCGGCCAGAACCACCACTTCCGGCAGTACGCGCCGGAAAAGCTGCCCTACGCCATCGACCGCTACACCAACGAAGCCAAGCGGCTCTACGGCGTGATCGACCGCCGCCTGGCCGCCAGCGCCTGGCTCGGCGGGGACGAGTACTCCATCGCCGACATCGCCACCTGGCCGTGGCTGCGCAACTGGAAGAACCAGGGCATCGAGCTGGCCGACCATCCCCACCTCTCCAAGTGGTTCCACGCCATCGAGGAGCGTCCCGCCGTCCAACGCGGCGTGAAGGTGCTGGCCGAACTGCGCAAGCCCATCACCGACGACAAGGCGCGCGAGATCCTGTTCGGCAGCACGCAGTACCAGCGCCGCTGAGCTACTCACCCCATGAAAGCGGGCCCCCGGGCCCGCTTTTTTTCGCCTTTTCGCGCTTATGGCTGAGCCACCCCAGCATGAAAGAGGGGCTCTGGCTCGGCAAAAACGTAACGCTATGCCTGAGCTCGACGCCATGGTTGAGCTTGCGTTTCCCCTTTGAACAACAGTCGGGCCACCTGCCTGGCGACTGCTGAGCGCGTCCTGTCTCGAAGCTCTTCCCAGAGGAGAAACGCCTACAAGCGCGTACGCCGTCTCCTACAAAACCCAAGCTCGGCAGACCTCCGTTCGTGACCGGATTCACGGTTACGCCAAGCTCATGTTCGGTTACGCCTGTAGTCGGTCTCCTACAGGTTTGTGGGACGCAGCTGACACAGTTGCGGCTCGCGCTGAGGTTCTGCCTCGCCAGACAACTCGTCGGCAGGCAGCGGAAGCGGTGAAGAGCCACCGGTCCCAAGAAAAACCTTCAGCTCATCTGACACCAGGTCCTCGCAAGGCCGCCACGCGGCTCCATGACCACCTTCTTCGGAAAGCTGAACAAATGAAACGACGTCTCTTCCTCTCCGGCATCTCTGCTGCTGCTCTCGGTCTCGTGGGTTGCGGTGGTGGTGGCGGCGGCGGCGGTGCCGCGGGCGCCACCGACCTGGCGACCGGCGTGCTGACGGGTACGCCTCCGGCCGCGGCTCCCGTCGCGTCCTCCCTCCCCTCCAAGGTGCTGGCCTGCTACTACACGGCCTTCACCACCGGCGGCTACCGCATCAGCGACATCCCGTCCGAGTTCAACGTGATCTTCCTGTTCCACGCCAAGCCGAACAGCGACGGTTCGTTCCGCTTCGAGCACTACGACGAAGTGCCGGCCTCCGACATCCAGGCCTGCCGCCAGCGCGGCCAGCAGGTGATCCTGACGGTCGGTGGCGCCAACAACGGCTTCAACTTCAGCAACCGCCAGCAGCGCCAGGCCTTCGTGGCTTCGTTCCAGGACATGGCCAACCGGCTGGGTGGCGTGGACGGCTGCGACTTCAACAACTTCGAGGCCAACGTCGGCTCGTCGCCGGAAGAGATGATCTGGATCTCCCAGCAGCTCAAGGCCGTCTTCGGCGCCGATTTCGCCATCACCGCGCCGCCGCAGCCGAACTCGGCGGAAGACCGCGCCATGCTCAAGGCGATGGCCGATGCCGGGGTGCTGAGCTGGGCGGCTCCGCAGTTCTACGACTGGTCGGGCTTCAACGAGCCGGGCTTCATCGCGAACCGCACCAACGACTGGGTGAACGACCTGGGCGAAGACAAGGTGATGCTGGGCCTGGGCGCCAACTACGACAACGGCCCGTCCCTGCAGGACTGCATCCGCGAGTGGGACGCCGTGAAGATGGCCCACCCGAACATCCGCGGCATGTTCTGCTGGAGCGCCCAGCACAACCTGAACGGCGGCAACGTGTGGGGCTCGACCATGAAGGGCATGCTGTAAGCGCCCCAACGCGCCCGGACTTCCAAGGCCTTCTGAGCTGACCGGCTCAGGAGGCCTTTGTCTTTCCTAGGCCATCCATTCGAACGCCACGGCCGCGACGCCGCCGGCCAGCATGCCCAGGAAGTAGCGCTCCCGCTTGCGCTGCGCGGGACGGGGATGGAAACGCAGGAGCAGGAAGAAGACGATCAACGCTCCCCAGACCAGGCCGTTCCTGACCAACCAGCCTGGGGCATCGGGGTCGGCAAGAAGCGCAGAGAGAGTGAAGAGGGACTCTTGCATGGGGACCGACCTTGACTGCTTGGATCACCGCATCTTCAGCGAAAACTTCGGCCGCGCCTAGCAGCCGCGCGGCCGCTCCAGGCATCGCTAGGCTTGCCCTTCATTGTCCGTCACTTCCTAGTGATCTGGCGACAGGTCAGGAGCGTCTTCCTGGAGCGACATGACACCCCATCCTCGACTGCCTGCCCCACCCGCGGATGAGCTTCTTTTCGCCTCGACGATGCCAAGGGCCGACGCCCGCCGGCTGCAGCGCCAGGCCGAGGCGGGCGCACTCCGGCGCGTCGTCAAGGGCGTGTACGCCCCGGCCGTCCCCGACGACGAACTCGCGCCGCTCGTGCGGCGCAATTGGCAGAAGGTCGCCGGTGTCCTCGTGCCGGGAGGAGTCGTGTCGCACAGGACGGCCATGAAAGGTGGCCCCTCGCCGGAGGGCGACATGATCGTTTCGCACCCGACCGCTTTCAACAGGAAAGTGGCGCTTCCGGGGCTCCGGATCCGGGTCGTGCACGGGCCTGGACCGCTCCCCGGCGACCTCCCCATGGGCAACAGCGGCATCCACTGCGCGGGACGCGCACGCTTCTTCCTCGAAAACATCGGCCGCAAGGGCGACCTGCGAATCGAACGCGACGAACTCGAGGAATTCCTGGTCAATGTGCTGAATGCCTCCGGCGAGAAAGCGCTGAACGAAGTCCGTGACAGCGCTGCGGCGCTGGCTCATGCCTTGAACGCCGACAAGCCGCTCGAAGAACTCCGCCGCATCATCGAAGCGCTGCTTGGAACCCATTCCAAGGGCGAGTTGAAGACCAGGGCCGGGCAAGCGGTGGCGAAAGGAACGCCTGTCGATGCGGAACGCATGTACCGCTTCGAGGTGCTCGCGGCCTGTCTGCGCGCCGAACCGCTCCCGCGCATCGAGAGCTCGATCACGGGCCAGGCGCGCCAGAACTTCGCGTTCATCGAGTCGTACTTCTCGAACTACGTGGAGGGCACGAGATTCGACATCGAACAAGCCCGCGACATCGTGATGCGCCAGGTCATCGTGCCGAACCGTCCGAAGGCGCGCTGGTCGAGTCAGTTTGACTACACCGACCTGGACGCCCTTATCGCCACCCTGCGAAAGACGAATGCGCTGGAAGAGTCTCCGGCGAGATTCCGGCTTCTGAACGCAGACGGGAACGACTGACACCGCATCCGAAAAAAAAGCCACCCGAAGGTGGCTTTGAGACGTGGACGTCCGCGCGCTCAGCGCTGGGCAGCGACCGCCGCCAGGCTGTTGCGCCGGTACGAGCACCACGCCATCAGCGCCGTCATGCCCATGAAGCCCATGACGATGAACGCCGGGTAGGCCGCCATGATCTCGACCAGCGAGTACTTCCAGTTGAGCGGGCGGCCGACGCCCAGTGCGGCGGCGTAGAGCCAGGACACGCCGGAGATCGCGCCGGTGAGCGCCGCGAACTGCCGCATCGACATGTTGAGGTGCAGGATGCAGCTCACCTTCCGCAGCGCCGGCAGAACCATGCCGTGCAGCGCGAAACCGTTGAGCGTCAGCAGCGCCACGACGGCGATCTTGGCCTGCAGCTTCGGGTTGGCCAGCACCGACCAGCCCTTGACCGAGATGTCCATGCCGACCAGCAGCGCGCCGGTGATCCACAGCGCCAGCAGACATCGCCCGACGGTGGTCTGCAGGCCGACGAGATGTTCGCCGTCCACGGTGTCGCTGTCGCCGGCCAGCAGGCTGCGGACCATCTTGAGGTCGCTCATGAAGACGGTGCCGATCGCGACGCAGCAGGCCACCAGGTGGAGGTAGACGACGCCCATGCGGGCAAGGTCGAAGTCGAGAATGCTCATGTGGTGTTTCTCCTTTCACCGGCGCTCCATGGCCGGCTTGGTTGATCGAGAAGAAAAATCGAAGAGGCAATGCCGCCGCAGGCCTTCCGCGGAAGGCCGGTGATCGGCAAGGCTGGAAGCGTTCCGCGTGCCGGGCGGTCTCGTCCGGATCACGAAGCGGTAACCGGCACGTGTGCCGGTGCGGCTGCGCCTCGACGGGCGCGCTCGTAGCGAAGGCTTGTCTTTACCCGGCGACCGCTGTGCGTGGAAACGACTGCGGCGCCGTCCGGAAGCATCGCGTGGATGCCGCTCCGGCCCGGGGGATGGAAATGGCCATTCCGCCCAGGGGCTCTTGTTGTGAGGCGCGAAGCTTAGGCGATGAGCGCCTTCTAAGTAGGATTTTCTGTGTACCCCAGGCTGACCTGCGGGTATCGGACGCGATCGTTCGCGTCACAACCGAGCCCGGCAGATCTAGTCTCGAGCGATCCCGCGCGGGATCTTCTGCGCCGTGCGGGCCTGCGGTTCCTGCGCGGCCGTGCCCGTCTTGCCGCCGCGCGCGCTGAGCACCATCTCGGTCATCCAGTGCACCAGCAGCGCGGTGTACGTCTGCTGCCACTCCTTCTCGGACAGGCCATGGTCGGCGCCCGAGATCATCCGGTAGGTCAGCGATTGCGCCTGGGTGAAGGCCTTCATGTAGTTCTGGATCGTCTGGCGCGGCACCAGCGAGTCGTGCTCGGACTCCACCAGCAGCACGTCGCCGCGGAAGGCGGTGCAGGCCTGCAGCGCGCGATTGGCCTGCGGCGGCACCACGCTGCGGCGGAAGGCGGCCAGCACCTCGCGGTCGAGCTTGGCCTTGGCGGTGTCCCAGTCCTCGTCGCGGTAGAGCGCCGGCACGCGCAGCGCGAGCCAGCGCACCCGCCGTATCGAAGCCACGATGGCGGCGAGGTAGCCGCCGTAGCTGCTGCCCACCAGCGCGATCGCGCGCGGGTCCACGGACGGGTGCCCCACCAGCACGTCGTAGGCCGCGAGCAGGTCGCGCAGGTTGTCCTCGCGGTTGACCGTGTCGCGGTCGGCCTGGTGGCGCATGTGGCCGCGCAGGTCGAACGTGAGGCAGATGCAGCCGAGGCTCGCGATCTCGTGCGCGCGGGCGATGTACTCGTCCTGGCTGCCGTCCCAGCCGTGCACCAGCAGCACGCCCGGGACCATGGTGTCCGGCCCGACCAGGGTGCCGGCGAGGTGCTTGCCGTCGACGGCGATGTCGATCTTGTTAGCGCGTGTCGACATCGTCCTCCAGGACCATCGCGTACTTGGTGAGCCGCCCCACTTCGTGGTCCACGCCGCGGAAGTACACCGTGGCGCCCTCGGGCGGCTCCGGGCTGTCGCCGAACAGCTCGACCGTGCAGGTGCGCACGCGGTCGCGGCGGGGTTCCGCTCGGAACAGCTCCAGCGCGGCCAGCTCCGCGCCGGTGGCGCCGCCCGCGCGCCAGGATTGCTCCAGCACGGCCGAGCGCCGGCGCCCCGTGGCGTCGCGGCCCACCAGGATGTCGTAGTTGCGCCGCGAGGCGTAGAAGCCGGGATAGCAGGCCCGCACCGCGTCCTCGTAGCGGCGCGCCTGCTCGACGGCGCGTCGCACGTCGGGAGCCAGGTCGGTGGCCAGCAGCGCCTCGAAGCCGCCGCGGGCCACCGTGAGGTCGGAACCGCCGAACACCTGCTGGCCGTCATGGCCGGGCGTGAGCTTCTGCACGCCGTGGTAGCTGGCGGTGAGGTCGTCCACCTGCACCAGCCCGACGCTGAAGGTCGTGACGTCTTCCATGTCTTCTTCCAGCACCAGGCCGTGCCGACGCAGTTCGTCGAGATCCAGGCCCTCGATCAGCTCACGCAAGGCTTGCACGTCGCGCACCACCTGCTGGTCGCGGCCGCCGGTGGCACGGACCGGCTTGGCGCGCAGCGGACCGCGGGCCAGCAACCGGTCGCCCGCGAGCCGCGCATCCTCACGGCTGAACACCGAGTAGCCCTCGAGCACCGCATCGCCCACCTGCTGCGCGAATCCGTTGCTCCACCCCGCGGGCGCGGCCGCATCGGGCGCCACGAGCGGATGGCTGATCGCCTTGGTCGCGACGAAAGGCTCGGGCACGACACCGCCGAAGAGACCGTCGGGTCCCCGGATGCCGAGCGTGTCGGCTTCTTCGCGGGTCAGGGTGCAGGAGGGCACGAAATACAGCGGGCCCGGGGCGCGAACCGGATCGAAGTTGCCGCCGTCGTCCCAGCCCTTCAGGGCGGCCAGGCGACGGACGAACAGCCGCAGCGTGCACCGCTCGTGCTCGCTCGCATGGGTCTTGGCACGGGGCACGAGCGCGACGACGGCGCCGCGCATGCCCCGGCCGGTGGGATCGAACGGCAAGGCCGGAACAGGCTGTGGGATGAATGAGCCTCCATTGAGCCGCAGCCGCGTGGCCGCGCATGTCGGACGGAGCCGCGAGCCGCCGCGAAGCGCCAAGGATGCGCTGTCACATCGCGGTCACGACCGCGGCCTACCCTCCGCGCGTTGCTCATCCGAGGAGAAGAAAGCATGTCGATCCGCAAACTCGGCCTGGCCGCGGGCACCGCCGCCCTGCTGGCCGCCTGCGCCACCACCGCCCCGGGCCCCGTGTCGGTCGCCGACACCATCGCCCGCGACCCGCAGCTGTCCACGCTGAACACGCTGGTGCAGCAGGCCGGCCTGACCGAAACGCTGAAGGCCTCCGGCCCCTACACCGTGTTCGCGCCGACCAATGAAGCCTTCAAGGCGGTGCCGGCCAGGACGATGGACGAGCTGAAGAACCCCGCCCGCCTGAAGGAAGTGCTGAACCACCACGTGCTGCCGGCCCGCCTGCCGGCCGGCGAGGTCAGGCCCGGCAACGTCAAGACCGTGCAAGGCGGCAACCTGGCGCTGTCGAAGGCCGGCGACTTCGTCACCGTCGAGGACGCGATGGTGCAGACCGCCGACATCGCCGCCGTCAACGGCGTGGTGCACACGGTCGACCGCGTGCTGCTGCTGCCGCCGGCGCGTCGCTGAGCGGTCGTGGCTCCGAACGCCCAACCGTGCTCCGCGCGGCGCCGGCTGCTGTTCGTGTCCGCGGCCGCTTCGGTGGCCGCGCCGAGGGCATGGGCCAGGCCGGCCGGCAACGGCATCACGGTCGCGCAGATCGTCGACAACTCCGCCGCGCAGCAGGACGTCGCCAAGGACTTCCTGATCGGCTCGCGCGCCGCGTGGCAGGACGTCCAGGCGCGCGGCGGCCTGCGTGGCCGGCGTGTGAACCACGTGTCGGTGGAAGTGGACGGCACGGCGGCCGGCCTCCGCTCGGCCCTCGCGGCACTGCGCGACGACCCGTCCTGCGTGGTGCTCTCCGGCACCGCCGGCGCGCCGCTCGCCGCCTCGGTCTCGACCACGCTGCAGCAGGCGTCGCTGGCCATCGCGCATGCGGCCCCCTGGCTCCAGGACTCCAGCCTGGAGGTGGACGACCGCACCTTCCCGATCTTCGCCACGCGGCAGGAGCAGATCGGCCATGCGCTGAAATCGCTGATCACGATGGGCGTGGCCGACGTCGGCGCGGTGTACGCGTCCGAAGACGAATACCGGCTGCACCACGCCGACCTCGAACGCATCGCCACGACGCTGAAGCTGCGGCTCCAGGGCTTTCGCGCCGCCGGCGAGCCCGCGCGCCTCGGCCAGAAGCTCACGCCCGGCACGCCCGCCATCCTGCTGTTCATCGGCGGCACGCCGGAGCTGGTGCAGTTCACGCAGGGCCTGGAGCGGCAGCAGCGCCAGCGCTACGTGATCGCTCTCGCCGACGTCAACCTGCAGACCATGATGCAGATGGGCGGCGCGCGCAGCACGCCGGTCATCGCCACGCAGGCCGTGCCGATGGTGACGGCGGCCTTGCCGGTGGTGCGTTCCTACCGCGAGACCCTCTCGCGCCTGTTCGACGAGCCGCCGGCGCCGCTGTCGCTGGCCGGCTTCATCGCCGCGCGCTACACCTTCGAGGTGCTGCGCGAGATCGAAGGCGCCGTCACGCGCCAGAGCGTGCTGGCCGCGTTCCAGCGCCGGTCGGCGATGGACGTGGGCGGCTACCGCGTCGCCTTCGACGGCCGGCGGCGCGCGGGCGGCTTCGTGACGCAGAGCATGCTGACGGTGGACGGACGGGTGGTCGGCTGAAGCGAGCCGCCCGGACCGGCTGCGCTATGCTGGCCCGCCCATGCAGGACGCCACGCCCACTTCCCACGACGGCGGCGAGCACGACGCCGCCGACTTCAATCCGCACAAGCGCCGCCGCGGCCTGCGCCGCGCGTGGTACGCCACCGGCTACTCGCTGTCGGGCCTGCGGTCGGCCTGGTCCGAGACGGCCTTCCGGCAGGAGGTTATCGCCGCGATCGTGATGCTGCCGGCCGCCTTCGCGCTCGGCCGCAACTGGGTCGAGGTGGCGCTGCTGGCCGGCTCGGTGCTGCTGGTGATGATCGTCGAGCTGCTCAACACCTGCGTGGAAAGCGCGATCGACCGCATCAGCCCGGAGTGGCATCCCTTGTCCAAGCGCGCCAAGGACATGGGCAGCGCGGCGGTGCTGCTGAGCCTGCTGCTGGCCGGCGGCATCTGGATCGCGGCACTGCTGCAGCGGTTCGGCTGAGGCCCCCGGCTCACCCCTGCGGGCTCTGCGCCATGGTGCGGCAGTACTTCTGCATCTCCTCGGGCACGTGGCTCGGGCACACGCCGCACTGCCGGTTGCCCGGCACCGCGTAGTCGATGAACTTCGGATAGGGCAGCTTCAGGTCCGCCATGATCCGGCGGAATTCCTCCCGCCCACGGCCGCCGCCCAGTCGCGGATTGCGGGCCTTCTCCTGCGCGATCGACGACACGCGGCGCCCCGCGTAGTCGTGCGCCGGGTACACCAGCGTCTCGTCCGGCAGGGTGAACAGCTTGCCCGTCACGCTGGCATGGAGGGCGTCGGCGTCGCCGTTCTGGAAATCGGTGCGGCCGCAGCCGTCGATCAGCAGTGCGTCGCCGGTGAACACGCGCTCGCCCACCACGTACGAGAAGTGCCCGTCGGTGTGCCCCGGCGTGTGCAGGCCGGCCAGGGTGATCGAGCCCACCGACAGCGGCCGGCCCTCCTCCATTCCGACATCGGTGCAGGGCAGGCGGTCGAAAGCGGGCGCGGCAATCCTGCTGTCCACGCGCTTCTTCAACTCCAGCGCGGAAGTGACGTGGTCGGCGTGGATGTGGGTGTCGATCGTGTACGCGAGCCGGAGGCCCAGCCCCTGGATCGCCTGCAGGTCGCGCTCGATCGCGTTCATCACCGGGTCGATCAGCACCGCCTTGCCGGTCTGCTCGCAGCCGAGGAGATAGGTGTAGGTGCTGGAGATCGGCTCGAACAGCTGCCTGAAGATCATGGTGGCCCTCCGAGGCTTGACCGCTTCATTCTCCGCAACGCGGCGCGGATGCCAACTCGACCGATGCGCGGGCAACTCAGCCGCAAATCGCAGCAGACAAGCCGCGCGGTCCGGCGTAGCGTCCACGCGGGCCAAGGCCGGGGTCGTCCCGGCCCACCCATCACGAGGAGCACCGAACCTATGAATCCGAGCAAGGCACTCTGGGAAAAGGGCGATTTCACGCGCATCGCGGCCACCATGCGCCAGAGCGGCGCGGCGCTGGTCCAGTCGATCGGCATCCAGCCCGGCATGAAGGTGCTGGACCTCGGCTGCGGTGACGGCACCACCGCCCTGCCCGCCGCCCACCTGGGCGCCGAAGTCCTGGGCGTGGACATCGCCGCCAACCTGGTGCAGGCGGGCAACCAGCGCGCGCGCGAGGCCGGGGTGTCGAACATCCGCTTCGTCGAGGGCGATGCGAGCGACCTGTCGGCCATCGAGAACGGAACGTTCGACCGCGTGGTCAGCATCTTCGGCGCGATGTTCGCGCCCAAGCCGTTCGACGTCGCCGGGGAGATGGTGCGCGTCACCAAGGCGGGCGGCCGCATCACGATGGGCAACTGGATCCCGAACGACCCGACGCTGGTGGCGCAGATCCTCAAGATCAGCTCGAGCTACTCGCCGCCGCCGCCCGAAGGTTTCATCAGCCCGATGACGTGGGGCGTGGAGAGCAACGTGGTCGAGCGCTTCGGCGCCGCCGGCGTGCCCGCCGGGCGCATCCGCTGCGACAAGGACACCTACGTCTTCGACTTCCCGGGCACGCCCGCGCAGTTCGTGGACCTGTTCCGCACGTACTACGGCCCGACCATGAACGCCTTCGACGCCGCCGCGAAGAACGGCCGCGAGGAGGCGTTGCGCGAGGAACTGGAAGCGCTGTTCGACCGCCAGAACCAGAGCGACGATCCCAGGCGCACCATCATCCCCGCGACGTTCCTGCGGGTGACGGTCGAGGTGTGAGGCGAACGCGACCGCTCGGGCATGCGGGCAGCCCGGCGACAAGCACGTGGGCTGCTGTCCTACCCAGCGGGACGATGGGAAAAAAGAACATCCCCCTCATGAAGCGCAAGGTCAACGATGGGAAGGAAGAGGACGGCAGCCGATCGGTGCCGGAAGACGACAGGCGGTCGCAGCAGCGGGTCGGTGACCGCCAGCGCTCGGGGCGCGGCGCGGCTTCCGCGCTGTCGCGCCTGAAGATGCTGGAGCGCCGCTACCAGCTGCCGGATAGACCCGAAAGCCCGGAGAAGAGCTGATGCCCGGCGGTGAGATCGGGCGCTACCGCCTCCAGCGCGTCGTCGCCACCGAGGGGATGACGACCCTCCACGAGGCCGTCGATACCGGGACACAGCAGCGCGTCGCCCTCCGGCGAATGCCCATGGACCCCGCGCTCGGGCCCGATGCGCGCGAAAGCGTGCGCGCCACCGCCCTGGAAGCGGTCGGGCTGCTGCATCCGGGCATCGTCGAACTCCACGACTTCGGCTGGGACGGCGACGCCGCCTACGTCGCGACCGCTTTCATGGAAGGCGAGACGCTGGCCCAGTACCTCGCGCGCGTGGGTCGGCTGCCCGCGCTGCAGGGGCTGTCGCTGGCGCTGCAGCTGCTCGCGGCCCTGGCGGCCGCGCACGAACGCGGGCTGGTGCACTCCGCGCTGAATCCGCAGCACGTGCTGATCGGTCGCAACGGCCAGCTCAGGATCGAAGGCTTCGGCTGGCTCGCCGCCGCGGCGTCGGCCGGCCGGCGGCCCGGCGTGTTCGACATGCCGGCGTACATGGCGCCCGAGCAGATCCTCGGCCGGCCGGCGGATTGCCGCGCGGATCTCCATTCGGCCGCGGTGGTGGCCTACGAACTGCTGACGGGCTCATGGCCCTACCAGGCGCACTCGATCCCTCGACCGCCCCGCGCCCTGCGCCGCGAGCTTCCGGCCGCCGTGGATGCGGTGTTCGAGCGCGCGCTGGCGCACGACCCGGAAGCGCGCCATCGCAATGCCGCCGAACTGGCGGCGGCGCTGCAGGCGGCGTTCGGCATGCCCACGGCCGAACGCGCGGTGGTTCCGGTGCGGCCGCAGCGGGTCGCCGTGGAAACGCCCGCAGCGGCCGTTCCGCTCGAGCCTGATCCCGAAGCCGACACCGGCGAGGGCTCCGAAG
>JAEWBU010000277.1 GCA_023390985.1 Pseudomonadota bacterium | reverse complement strand
CCACCGCGGCACTGATCGTGGAGCTGTCCGGGGGCGCGGGCAGCGGCCTCGTGTGGGTCCTGATCGGCCTGGTGGTCGGCGGCGCCTACGGCGCCTACCGCGCAAAGACGGTCGAGATGACCAAGATGCCGGAGCTGGTGGCCTTCTTCCACAGCATGATCGGCCTGGCCGCGGTGTTCATCGCCGTCGCCGCCGTGCTGGAGCCCTCGGCGCTGCTGCAGGGGCTGCCGCGCGGCGAACCGATCCCGACCGGCAACCGGCTCGAACTGTTCCTGGGCGCGGCCATCGGCGCGATCACCTTCAGCGGCTCGGTCATCGCCTTCGGAAAGCTGTCGGGCAGCTACAAGTTCCGCCTGTTCCAGGGCGCCCCGGTGGTGTTCGCCGGTCAGCACATGCTCAACCTGGTGCTGGGCCTGGTGACCATCGCGCTGGGCCTGGTGTTCACGTTCACCGGCAACTGGGCCGCGTTCTTCGCGATGCTGGCGCTGTCGTTCGTCATGGGCGTGCTGATCATCATCCCGATCGGCGGCGCCGACATGCCGGTGGTGGTGTCGATGCTCAACTCGTACTCGGGCTGGGCCGCCGCCGGCATCGGCTTCTCGCTGAACAACAGCATGCTGATCATCGCCGGCTCGCTGGTGGGCAGTTCGGGAGCGATCCTGAGCTACATCATGTGCAAGGCGATGAACCGCTCGTTCTTCAACGTCATCCTGGGCGGCTTCGGCGGCGAAGCGGGACAGGCCGCCGCGGGCGGCGCGGTGCAGCGCACGGTCAAGAGCGGCAGCGCGGACGACGCGGCCTTCATCCTGGGCAACGCCGAAACCGTGGTCATCGTGCCGGGCTACGGGCTGGCGGTGGCGCGCGCGCAGCACGCGGTCAAGGAGATGGCCGAGAAGCTCACGCACAAGGGCATCACGGTCAAGTACGCCATCCATCCGGTGGCAGGGCGCATGCCCGGCCACATGAACGTGCTGCTCGCCGAGGCGGAAGTGCCGTACGACCAGGTGTTCGAGATGGAGGACATCAACGGCGAGTTCGGCCAAGCCGACGTGGCGATCATCCTGGGCGCGAACGACGTGGTGAACCCGGCCGCGCTGCAGAAGGGCAGTCCGATCTACGGCATGCCGATCCTGGAGGCCTACAAGGCCAAGACCGTGATCGTGAACAAGCGATCGATGGCCGCGGGTTACGCGGGTCTGGACAACGAGCTGTTCTACATGGACAAGACCATGATGGTCTTTGGCGACGCGAAGAAGGTCGTCGAGGAGATGGCCAAGGCCATCGAGTAACTCCGCGCGCGGGGGCGGTCTTCTTCTAGAGCGACCGCCCCACTCCACCTCAGGGAAAACAGCGAACCCACTGGTTGGGCTTGGCGCACAATGCTGCGCGTCGCCAGAACACAAGAGGAGACAGCATGGACATGAGCCCGCCCGCCGACGCCAGGCGACCCTGGCTGAATGCCTATCCGCCGGGCGTGCCGGCCGAAATCGATCCCGCGCAGTACCAGTCGCTGGTGCAGCTGATGGAGGAGAGCTTCCGCAGGTTCGCGGACCGTCCGGCCTACAGCTTCATGGGCAAGGAGGTCGGCTACGCGCAGACCGACACGATGAGCAAGGCGCTGGCGGCCTACCTGCAGAGCCTGGGGCTCACCAAGGGCGACCGCGTCGCGATCATGATGCCCAACGTGCCGCAGTACCCGGTGGCGGTGGCCGCCATCCTGCGCGCCGGCCTGGTGGTGGTGAACGTCAACCCGCTCTACACGCCGCGCGAGCTGGAGCACCAGCTCAAGGACTCGGGCTCCAAGGCCATCATCATCATCGAGAACTTCGCGCGCACGCTGCAGCAGTGCATCGCGGCGACGCCGGTCAAGCATGTGGTGCTGGCCACGATGGGCGACATGCTGGGCATGGTCAAGGGCGGCCTGGTCAACTACGTGGTGCGCAAGGTCAAGAAGATGGTGCCGGCCTACGAGCTGCCGGGCGCGGTGCGCTTCAACGACGCCGTGTCGCGCGGCTCGCGCGCCACGCTGCGGCCGGTGGACACCCGGCCCGATGACGTGGCCGTGCTGCAGTACACCGGCGGCACCACGGGCGTCTCGAAAGGCGCGGTGCTCCTGCACCGCAACGTGATCGCCAACGTGCTGCAGTCCGAGGCCTGGAACGCACCCGTGATGGGCAAGGTGCCGGCGGGCGAGCAACCGACCGCCGTGGTGGCGCTGCCGCTGTATCACATCTTCGCGTTCACCGTGAACATGATGCTGGGCCTGCGCACGCGCGGCAAAGGCATCCTGATCCCGAATCCGCGCGACCTGCCGGCGGTGCTCAAGGAGCTCTCGAAGCACACCTTCCACAGCTTCCCGGCGGTGAACACGCTCTTCAACGGCCTGGCCAACCATCCGGACTTCGGCAAGGTCAACTGGGGCAACCTGAAGGTTTCCGTCGGCGGCGGCATGGCGGTGCAGGGCGCGGTGGCGCAGAAGTGGCTGCAGAAGACCGGCTGCCCGATCTGCGAGGGCTACGGCCTGTCCGAGACCTCGCCTTCGGCCAGCTGCAACCCGGTCACCAGCACCGAATACACCGGCACCATCGGCGTGCCGCTGCCGTCCACGCTGATGAAGTGCATCGACGACGACGGCCGCGAAGTGCCCGTCGGCCAGCCCGGCGAGATCGCGATCAAGGGCCCGCAGGTGATGGCGGGCTACTGGCAGCGTCCGGACGAGACCGCCAAGGTCATGACCGCCGACGGCTTCTTCAAGAGCGGCGACATCGGCGTCATGGACGAGCGCGGCTACTTCCGGATCGTCGACCGCAAGAAGGACATGGTGCTGGTCTCCGGCTTCAACGTGTACCCGAACGAGGTCGAGGACGTGGTCGCCAAGCTCGACGGCGTGCTCGAATGCGCTGTGGTCGGCGTGGCCGACGACAAGACCGGCGAGGCCGTGAAGCTGGTCATCGTGAAGAAGGACCCCGCCCTCACCGAGGAGCAGGTGCGCCAGTATTGCCACGACAACCTCACCGGCTACAAGCGGCCCAAGGTGATCGAGTTCCGCACCGACCTGCCCAAGACCCCCGTGGGCAAGATCCTGCGGCGCGAGCTGCGCGACAAGAAATAGCCTTCGAGACGCCAGCATGCGAACGGCCATCGTCTCCGCCATGCACGAGGAGTTGTCCGCCGTGCTGGCCCTGATGCCCGACGAATCGAGGCAGGTCGCCGCCGGCCGCGAGTTCTGGGTCGGCCACCTGCACGGGCGGGAAGTGGTGGCGGTGCTGTCGCGCATCGGCAAGGTGGCCGCGGCCACCACCGCTAGCGTGCTGATCGAGCGCTTCGGCGTCGGCGAGATCGTCTTCACCGGCGTGGCGGGCGGGCTCGGGCCCGGTGTCGCGGTCGGCGACGTGGTGGTGGCCGAGGCCTTCCTGCAGCACGACCTGGACGCCTCGCCGATCTTCCCGAAGTACGAAGTGCCGCTCTACGGCACGAGCCGCTTCGCTTCCGATCCGGCCTTGACCGAGCGACTGGCCGCCGCCGTCCGGCGCGCCCTGCCCGAGCAGCGCCTGCACCGCGGCCTGGTGGTCAGCGGCGACCGCTTCGTCTCGACCGACGCCGAATGCCGCGCCCTGCGCTCGGCCCTGCCGGATGCGCTGGCCGTGGAGATGGAAGGGGCGGCCGTGGCCCAGGTCTGCCACGACTTCGGCGTGCCGTTCGCGGCGGTGCGCACGATCTCCGATCGCGCCGACGACGATGCCCACGTGGATTTCGCGCGGTTCGTGCGCGAGGTCGCCAGCCGCCACAGCGCGGCCATCGTGCAGGCCCTGCTGGCCTGAGCGCTCAGCGCGTCAGCGAAGCCAGCCGCGCCGCCGGAAGTACCACATCGGCACCAGCGCGCTGGCGGCCATGAGGAACAGCGCGAACGGATAGCCCAGGTCCCACTGCAGCTCGGGCATGAAGCGGAAGTTCATGCCGTAGAGGCTGGCCACCAGCGTCGGCGGCAGCAGCGCCACGCTGGCCACCGAGAAGATCTTGATGATCTTGTTCTGGTTGATGTTGATGAAGCCGACGGTGGCATCCATCAGGAAGTTGATCTTCTCGAACAAAAACGCCGTGTGGTTGTCCAGCGACTCGATGTCGCGCAGGATCTGGCGCGATTCCTCGAACTGGCTGGCCGACAGCATGCGGCTGCGCATCATGAAGCTGACCGCGCGGCGCGTGTCCATCACGTTGCGGCGGATGCGGCCGTTCAGGTCTTCCTGGCGGGCGATGTCGCCCAGCACCTCGCCGGCCAGTGTGTCGGTCACCTCGCCGGCCAGCACCTGCCTGCTGACTTTCTCGAGCTCGTCGTAGATGCCCTCCAGCGCGTCGGCCGAGTACTCGGCGTCGGCGTCGAACAGCTTGAGCAGCACGTCCTTGGCGTCCTCGATCAGGCCGGGCGCGCGGCGCGCGCGCAGCCGCAGCAGCCGGAACACCGGGAGGTCCTCGTCGTGGATGGAGAACAGCACGCCGCGGCTGCGCAGCGTCTCGTTGACCTGGTTGAGGATGAAGGCGACGCGCACCGAGCGCGTCTCCTCGTCGGCGATCAGGAAGTCGCTGCGGATGTGCAGCTCGCCGTTGTCCTCTTCATAGAAGCGGGCCGACTCCTCGATGTCCTCGTCCATCGCGTCCTCGGGGATGGACAGGCCGTAGTACTGCTTGACCCAGCGCTTTTCCTCGAGGGTGGGGGATTCCAGGTCGACCCAGATGGGCTGGAAGCGGGAGAGCTCCTCGAGCGATTCGATCTCTTCCTGGAAGAGCCGCCCATTGGCGAGCGTGAAGATGTTCAGCATGGCCCGATCCCGTTGAAAAGCTACCTACCAGGGCGCGCTTCCAAGGAGCTCTCTCCGGTGATGAGCAGGCCGCGATTATGCCGCGCGGGCATCGACGAATGCGAGCAACTCGGCCTTCTTCGCATAGGCATCCTGCTCACCCAGAGCGATCAGCGCGCGCACGAAAGCGGGCTCGAACAGCAGGTAGCTGGCCAGCGCCCCGCCGCCCTTGCGTGCACCCACTCCGCCGAGCGCGCGGCGCACCGCGGCGGGCAGCAGGTGGGCGTGTTCCTGGGCGATCGCGTCCAGCGATTGCGAAGGCTGCAGCGCCAGCACCTCGACGTCGCGATAAGGCAGCAGGGCGGCCACCTCGGGCGGCAACTGCCGCAACGTTCCCGTCACGCGCTGGGCCTGTTCGACGTCGGCCTGCAGCGTGTCGTGGAACACGCTGGCCATCGCGTGGCCGGCGATCGCGCCCATGTTGGGCGAGCCCGCGGCCGCGGCGCCGCCGAAGCCGGCGCGCTCCGGCTGGCCCACGCCCACCACCAGGATGCGTTGCGCGCCCAGGTGCATGGCCGGCGACAGCGGCGAGACCTGGCGCATGGAGCCGTCGCCGAAGTACTCGCGCCGCCCGTCCACCCAGAGCGGCGTCGCCGGAAACAGGAAGGGGATGGCGCTCGACGCCATCAGGTGCTCGATGGTCAGCGGCTGGAACTCGGCGCGCCGGCCGGGACGCTGCCACGGTTCGGCGTGGCGGTCCTGGGCGGTGTGGCAGAAGGTCCAGTGCACGCCGCTGGTGTAGCTGGACGCGGTGACCGCCAGCGCGTCGATGGCGCCGGTGGCCAGCGATTGCTCGATGCCCTCCAGCGAGATCGCCCGGTGCAGCGAGTCCACCAGCGGCATGGTGTCCAGGATCGCGCCCGCGCGCCGCGCCTGTCCCCACAGCTTCACCGCCGCCACCAGCCGGCTGAACCGCACCCAGATCGGCATCTGCAGCTGGTAGACGTGGTCGCAGCGCAGCCGCGACCAGAACGCCGACAGCTGGTCCAGTGCCTGCAATCCCTGGTGCGCCGTGCTCGCCAGGTAGGCCGCGTTCAGCGCGCCGGCCGAGGTGCCCACCAGCACCTGGAAGGGGAATGTCGCCGTCGGTCCGGCCTGCAGCCGCAGCATCGACGACAGGGCCTGCAGCACGCCGGCCTGGTAGGCGGTGCGGGCGCCGCCGCCCATCAGCACCAGGGCCTGCACCGCGCGCGTCGGCCGCGTCAGGCTCGCATCAAAGATCGTTCCAAGGCTCATCGCCGCTCCTCGCGGCGCATGGTAGAGCAGTGCGCCGCGCGCTCAGGGCGCGGTGGACGCGTGCACCTGGCACTTCAGCACGTCGGCCATGTACTCCAGGGCGGTCGCCTTGGCCTTGGCGGTCTCGGCCGCGGTGCAGTCCGCCGGCACCCAGACCTGGTACTCGCGCAGGAAGGCGTCGGCCGCCGTCAGCTGCACGCACATGTCGGCCGCCAGGCCGCAGATGATGAGCTCGTGCGTTTCCATCTCGGCGAGCAACAGCTCGAGCGGCGAGGCGTAGAAGGCCGAATGCCGCGGCTTCAGCACGGTGAGGTCGTCTTCCTCGGGGCGCAGCAGGCGGGCGATCTCGCCGGGCTCGCCCGGCAGGGCGAGGCAGCGGTTCACCAGGCCGTGGAAGTCGGACTGCCAGGCGCCGAAGTTGTCGTTGGCGTAGATGGCGACCACGCCGTCGGCGCGCAGCCGGCGCTTCAGCCCGGCCGTCGCGCGGGCGGCTTCGAGGGCGGGGGCGGCGAGCTTCTCGGCGCCGGGAAAATCCAGGGCATTGATGAAATCGACCAGCAGAAGTACGCGCTGACTTTTGGGCAATCGATTCGTGCGCGCATCGGTATCGCGGATGCGGTGGGGCATGCGGACGATTCTCAGGTGCCGGGCGGCGCCGGCCTGACAGCCGCCGCCTTGGCTCGGCCGCAGGAAGCGTCCTACAAGGGCGGGCCGACCTGTCCGACATACCCGATGAGGTCCCCCCCCTACATTGGTCCTGTCCACTCGGGGCGGCGCCGCCGTCCTGGGTGCTCAAGGAGCAGTTTTCCCATGATCCAGCTAGCGAACGACCCCAATGCGAGCCGTACCAGCTGGCGGCCGGTAGCCGCCGACAAGGCCGCGCGCGATTCGCGCCGTGGCCGCCCCGGCCATGCCTGGCCCTTCCTGAGTCCGCACGCGCCCCGCCCGGCCGCCCAGGCCGAAGGCGCGAAGACCCCCCGCAACGACAGCGGCAGCTGAGGCCGCCCCACCACGAGAGTTGACCCATGCTGACCGAATCGAAGATGCCCAACAAGATTTCCGACGCGCCTCGCGACAAGCCGCAAGGTGATCGCGTCGAGCACGCCAACCTGGAGCGCCCGGGCGCGGCCGCCCATCCGCGCGCGCGCCGCCGGGAGTGGTCGTACTACACGCAGCCGGCCTCTGGCTGGCGCATGCACTGAGTCGAACCGACGACACGACAAAGCGGCCCTGCGGGGCCGCTTTTCTTTTGCGTGCCTGCTCGAACGCATCCGTTACCGCTGGAGGGAATTTATTTGTCCCGCGGCTGCCCGGCAGCGATTGCTTTCGACCCCCACGCACGGCATAGTGGTCCGCACACCTTCAGCTTCTCTTCTCCCCTCGTCCGCCGGGTTCTCCGGCGGGATTTCCAACCCGAGCACAGGAGGCTCTACATGAACCTGACGATCAGCGGTCACCATCTCTCAGTCACCCCTGCACTGAAAAGCTACGTGACCACCAAGCTCGATCGGATCACTCGCCACTTTGACCAGGTCGTCGACATCAAGGTCCTCCTCACGGTAGAGAAGCAGAAGGAAAAGGAACGAAGGCAGCGGGCGGAATGCCGCATCCACGTCAAGGGCAACGACATGTTCGCGGAGAGCTCGCACGAGGACCTCTACGCGGCCCTGGACGAACTGGTCGACAAGCTCGATCGCCAGGTCGGCCGCCACAAGACGCGGCTGCAGGACCATCACCATCCGGCGGTCAAGCGCGTCATGTGATCGCTCTGCCAAGTCGGTCAAAAAGGGCCCTGCGGGGCCCTTTCTTCTTGCGCAACGCCCGTTGTGCCGGACCCCGTCCAGCCAGGGGGTGAGGTGCATAATCCCCATCCCCGACCATGAACCGCCTCGCTGCCATCCTGCCCGCCGTCCAGGTCCTCGTGGGCGTCGACGCCACCAGCAAGAAGCGCGCGTTCGAAGAGGCGGGCCTGCTGTTCGAGAACCTGCACGGCCTGTCGCGCGCGCTGATCACCGACAGCCTGTTCGCCCGCGAGCGGCTGGGCTCCACCGGCCTCGGCCACGGCGTGGCCATCCCGCACGGCCGCATCAAGGGCCTGAAGGCGCCGATGGCCGCGCTGTTCCAGCTGGCCAACCCGATCGGCTTCGACGCGCCCGACGAGCAGCCGGTCAACCTGCTGATCTTCCTGCTGGTGCCCGAGGCGGCGACGCAGAAGCACCTGGAGATCCTGTCCGAGATCGCCGAGCTGCTTTCCGACGCGCCGCTGCGCGAGAAGATCAAGGCCAGCACCGATGCCGCCGAGCTGCATCGGCTGATCGCCACCTGGCAGTCGGCCCAGCCGGCCTAGCGCACCGCCGCCGCGTGAAGCCCACCGTCGTCAGCGCCGATGTCCTGTTCGAGGATCATCGCGCGCAGCTCAAGTGGGAATGGGTCGCGGGCCTGGGCGCTTCCGAGCGGCGCTTCGACGAGGTGGCCGTGCGCGCTGCCCGATCGGGCGCAGACCTGGTCGGCTACCTGAACTACATCCATCCGTACCGGGTGCAGATCCTGGGCGAGCGCGAGA
>JAEWBU010000261.1 GCA_023390985.1 Pseudomonadota bacterium | reverse complement strand
GGGACGGCCAGCTTCGAGCAGCTGGTCGAGCTGAACCGCAGCAACAAGCAGCTGGACGCCAACGACCAGGGCGTGGTGCAGGTGGTCGACTGGCTATGGCAGTACGCCTTCGACCAGCGCGCCAGCGCGACGGCGGCCAGGCGGACCAGGGGATGCTGCGAACTCTCGGCCTGCGAGCAGCGGGCGATGGTGCGGGCCGCCTCCTCGGCGGAGATCACGCCGTCGGCGCTGAGCCATTCGACCATCCGGCGCCAGTCCAGCGGGCCCTGGAAATCGGTGCGGGCGGCGGGCTTCGGACGGGCGCTCGAGCTCATGGCGCCATCATTCCACACTCTTGAGCACGCGCAGCCACTTGGGCGCGGGCAGGTCCCAGCGGGCCTTCACCTCCTCGGCGCGGGCGAGCAGTTCGCCCCGGGCCGGCTTCCAGGGCGTGCGCAGCGCCAGCACGATGGTGTTGCCCTCGCGGGTGGGACGGAACGCCCAGACCGCCTCCGGTCCGAACGCGGCCTGGATGCGCGACAGGCTGCGCTCGTAGCTGGACGAACGGCCGAACAGGTTCACCGTCATCACGCCGTCGTCGGTGAGCAGGCGCCGGCAGTCGGCGTAGAAGGCCTCGCTGTCCAGCACGGGCGCCGCGGCCTCGTGGTCGTACAGGTCCACCTGCAGCGAATCGACAGCGCCGCGCCAGTGCTCGTGCGCGGCCACCTCGGCCGCATCGCCCAGGACCACCGACAGCCGGCTGTCGTCGCGCGGCAGCTTGAACCACAGCCGGCAGGCGGCGATCACCTGCGGGTTGAGCTCGATCGCGGTGGTCTTCATCCGCAGCCGCTTGTGGCAGAACTTGGTGAGCGAAGCCGCGCCCAGGCCCAGCTGCATCGCATGCCGCCCGGGCACGGAAGCGGGATCCACGAACAGCAGCCAGGCCATCATGCGCTGCACGTACTCCAGGTGGATCGAGTACGGATCGTCCAGCCGCATCGACCCCTGCACCCATTCGGTGCCCAGGTGCAGGTAGCGGATGTCGCCGTGATCGGAGAAATTGACTTCGGGCAGCGGAACAGGACGGGCACTCACGGCGCGGGATTATCCGAGAGCAGCGGACCCAGCCTGGGAAGCGCCTCGATCGCGTTGCGCGTGGTCGCTTCCGCCAGCTCCTCCACCGGCATGCCCCGCAGCTGGGCCACCACCTGCGCGATGCGCGGCAGCTCCGCCGGTTCGTTGCGTCCCTGCGGCGCGCCCTGCGCGCGTTCCCCGGCGGTTCGGTAGAGCCAGTGCGGCGGGATGTCGGGTGCGTCCGTCTCGAGCACCAGCGCCGACAGCGGCAGGCTCGCCGCCAGGCGCCGCAGCTGCAGCGCGCGCTCATAGGTGACCGCCCCGCCGAAGCCCAGCTTGAAGCCCATCCGGACGAACTCGTTCGCCTGCTGCTCGCTGCCGTTGAACGCGTGCGCGATGCCGCCGACCGGCAACTCGCGCAGATGCCTCAGCAGCCGATCGGCGGACCGGCGCACATGCAGGATCACCGGCAGTCCATGGCGGCGCGCCAGCCGCAGCTGCTTGCGGTAGAAGAACTCCTGCCGCTCGCGGTCCAGGCCCGGCACGAAATGGTCGAGCCCGATCTCGCCCACCGCCACCAGGCGCGGATCGTTCGCATGCTCCGTGAGCGCGCGGTCCAGCGCCTGGAGATCGGCCTCCTCGGCCCGCCGCGTGAACAGCGGATGGATGCCCAGCGCGTAACTGTCGCCGCCCTCGTGCGCGAGCTCCCGCACCGCATCGAACGCAGCCGTGTGCACCGCGGGGATCACGCAATGCACGACGCCCGCGCGAGCCGCGCGCGCACGCACATCCGTGGCATCGCGAGCGAACTCCGGGGCGTCGAGATGGCAGTGCGTGTCGACCAGTGCGGGCATCGCGCCGGATCATGCACCACGCTCGCGGATGGCCCGGTCGGAATCGTGCAGGTGCCGGCAAACCGTGATACCGTGCGTTTTCGCTCTCAGGGGTTCACCGAACCCCAGTCGTGGACAAGGTGATCCGATGCGCAGGCCAGCTCTCTACAGCTCCAGCCGTCCGGCTCCTGCGCAGCAGGCTCGCGCCGCAGCGCAGGACACGCCCGAGGCGGCGGCACCCTCCCCCGAGACTTGTCCCGCACCTGTCCGAAAGCGACGCTTCCATCTCTCCAGCCCAGCCATGATGTGGGCGGCCATCGCGCTGCTCGCGGCGCTGCTCGCGGCCAGCCTCACGCTGAACCTGCGCCCCGCGCAGCGGCGCATCACGCAGCAGGACATCAACGCGGCGGTGCTCAAGACGCTGGAAACCCAGCAGCTGCCTTCGGAGTACGCCAAGGCGTACAACAACATCCGGCCTTCCGTGGTGCGCGTGGTCAGCTACGTGAAGAAGAGCCGGCTCAAGGAAGAGGCGCACGCCGGTCGCCTGCCGCAGCGCACGCCCAAGGCCAAGCCGGAAGCGATCGATCCCGCCAACAAGGTCGAGCGCACGCCGCAGGCGGACGACGACGAGATCGAAGCCGGTGTCGGCACCGGCGTGGTGATCGTCGACAAGGGGATCATCCTGACCAACCTGCACGTGGTCTCGGGCGCCGACCGCATCGCCGTCACCTTCCACGACGGCCTCGAGGCTTCCGCCAGCATCACCGGGGTGCAGGCCGAGAACGACCTCGCAGTGCTGCAGGCCGCCAAGATCCCCGACGACATGATCGCCGCGACCATGCGTTCCACCGGCGACCTGTCGCCCGGCGACAAGGTGCTGGCCGTCGGCTTCCCGTTCGGCATCGGGCCTTCCGCCTCCGGCGGCATCGTGTCCGGACTGAAGCGCTCGTTCCGCTCGCCCGAAGGCAAGCAGGAGATGAGCAACCTCATCCAGTTCGACGCGGCGGCCAACCCCGGCAATTCGGGCGGCCCGCTGGTCACCATGGACGGCGAGGTGGTCGGCATCGTCACGGCCATCCTGAACCCGACGCCGGCGCGCACCTTCCTGGGCATCGGCTTCGCGGTGCCCATCGAGAACGCCGCCCAGGCCGCCGGCCTGCCGCCGTTCTGAGCTCCACCACGTCCTTTCACCTCAACGAAAGCCCGCCCTCATGGAATCCACGACGCGCCAGGACACCGCCACCGCCAAGCTGATGGAACAGATCCTCTACGAGGTCAAGCGCGTGGTGGTGGGGCAGGACCGCTTCCTCGAACGCGTGATGGTGGCCATGCTCGCGCAGGGCCACCTGCTGGTGGAAGGCGTGCCGGGCCTGGCCAAGACGCTGACCGTCAAGACGCTGGCCAGCACCGTGCGCGGCCACTTCAAGCGCATCCAGTTCACGCCCGACCTGGTGCCCTCGGACCTCGTCGGCACGCGCATCTACAACCAGAAGAACGGCGACTTCACCACCTCGCTCGGCCCGGTGTTCACCAACCTGCTGCTGGCCGACGAGATCAACCGCGCGCCGGCCAAGGTGCAGAGCGCGCTGCTGGAGGTGATGCAGGAGCGCCAGGTCACCATCGCGGGCCAGACGCACAAGGTGCCCGATCCCTTCCTGGTGATGGCCACGCAGAACCCGATCGAGACCGAGGGCACCTATCCGCTGCCCGAGGCGCAGGTCGACCGTTTCATGATGAAGGTGCTGGTGGACTACCCGACCGACGAGGAGGAATACGTCATCGTCGAGCGCGTCACCGGTCCCGCGGTGGACGTCACGCCCGTGGCCAGCACCGAGCAGCTGGCCGCGCTGCAGCACGAATGCCGCCGCGTGTATGTCGACCCTTCGCTGGTGCAGTACGCAGTGAAGCTGGTGTCCGCCACCCGCAACCCGGAGCGCCACGGCATCAAGGACCTGCGCCGCTTCATCACGTTCGGCGCCAGCCCGCGCGCCACCATCAGCCTGACCGAAGGCGCGCGCGCCCTGGCCATGCTGCGCGGCCGCACGTATGCGCTGCCCGAGGACATGAGCGACCTGGTCGGCGACGTGCTGCGGCACCGCCTGGTGCTGTCGTACGAAGCGCTGTCCGAAGGCATGAACGCCGATGCCGTCATCGACCAGATCATGTCCAAGATCCCGGCCCCCGCGCGCCCGCTGGAACATGAAAAACTGGCTGCGTAGGACGCCCAAGGCGCCCGAGCCTCCGGTCGCGCCGGCCTTCGTGCCGGCGTCCAGCGCCGAGCGCGTGCTCAAGCGGCTGGAATGGACCGTGATCCGCCGGCTCGACGGCCTGCTGCAGGGCGACTACCGCACGCTGATGCGCGGCGCCGGCCTGGACCTGGCCGACCTGCGCGAGTACCAGCACCAGGACGACGTGCGCCACATCGACTGGAACGTCACGGCCCGCACCGACGTGCCGCACGTGCGCGTGTTCACCGAGGACCGCGAGATGGCCGCCTGGTTCCTGATGGACCTGAGCCCGTCGGTGGACTTCGGCTCCGGCGACCTGCGCAAGCGCAACATCTCGGCCGAGTTCGTCGCCGTGCTGGCGCGCATGCTCACCCGCCACGGCAACCGCATCGGCGCCCTGCTCTACGGCTCGGGCGTGGACGCCGTCATCCCCACGCGCGGCGGGCGCCGCCACGTGCTGCACCTGCTGCACACGCTGCAGACGCGCCCCACCACGAGCGAAGGCGGCCCGACCCGCCTGCGCGACCTGCTGGATTCCGCCGCCGGGCTGATCAAGCGCCGCTCGACGGTGTTCGTGGTCTCCGACTTCATCAGCGAGCCCGGCTGGGAGCGCGCGCTCGCGCTGCTGGCCCAGCGCCACGAGGTGGTGGCGGTTCGCGTGCTCGATCCGCTCGAGCTTCAGCTGCCCGACCTCGGCCTGCTCACGCTGCGCGACGCCGAGACGGGCGAGCAGGTGCTGGTGGACACGCACGACGCCGCGTTCCGCAAGCGCTTCGCCCGCATCGCCGCCCAGCGCGAGGCCGAGCTGCGCGAGGCGCTGGTCCGCGCGGGCGTGGACGCGCTGGAGCTTTCCACCGACGCCGACCTGGTCGACGCCGTGATCCGATTCACCGAGATGCGCAAGCGCCGCACCCGCCTGTCGGTCGGCGGCGGCATGCCCGCGCACCTCAAACAAGCCGCCTGATCGGAGATTGGCGATGCAATTCCTCTGGCCCGAATTCCTCTGGCTGCTGCTGGCGCTGCCGCTGCTGGTGGTGTTGTACGTCTGGCTGCTCAGGCGCAAGAAGAAGATGGCGGTGCGCTACGCCTCGCTGTCCATCGTCAAGGAGGCGATGGGCGGGCAGAGCTGGAAGCGGCACATCCCGCCGGCCCTCTTCCTGCTGGCCATGGCCGCGATGCTGGTGGCCGCCGGCCGGCCGCAGGCGGTGGTGACGCTGCCGTCGAACCAGCAGACCATCATCCTGGCGATGGACGTGTCGGGCAGCATGCGCGCCACCGACGTGCAGCCCAACCGGCTCGTGGCCGCGCAGAACGCCGCCAAGTCCTTCATCGCCGACCTGCCGCGCCATGTGAAGGTGGGCATCGTCGCCTTCGCGGGCTCGGCACAGGTCGCGCAGCTGCCCACGGTGAATCGCGAAGACCTGGTCACGGCCATCGACCGCTTCCAGCTGCAGCGCGCCACCGCCACGGGCAACGCCATCGTCATCTCGCTGGCCACGCTGTTCCCCGACCAGGGCATCGAGCTGGCCGCCATGCAGGGCGGCGGGCGCGAGCGCCAGCGCGGCTTCGCCATCGACGGCGAGCGCAAGGAGAAGAAGGAGTTCACGCCGGTCGCGCCGGGTTCGTACAGCTCGGCCGCGATCATCATGCTCACGGACGGCCAGCGCACCACGGGCGTGGATCCGCTGGAGGCGGCCAAGATGGCGTCCGAGCGCGGCGTGCGCGTCTACACGGTCGGCATCGGCACGGTGGACGGCGAGACGATCGGCTTCGAAGGCTGGTCGATGCGCGTGCGGCTGGACGAGGAAACGCTCAAGTCCATCGCGCAGAAGACCGAGGCCGAGTACTTCTACGCCGGCACCGCGCACGACCTGAAGAAGGTCTACGAGACGCTCAGCTCCAAGCTGACGGTGGAGAAGAAGGAGACCGAGATCTCGGCGCTGTTCGCGATGGCGGCGGCGGCGCTGGTGCTGCTCTCGGCGGGCCTTTCTCTCTTCTGGTTCAACCGGATCCTCTAGATTCCGTCATTCCCGCGAAGGCGGGAATCCAGTGCGTCCGCCTTCGCGGACTGCCGGAAGCCCTGGGTCCCCGCCTCCGCGGGGACGACGAGGTTCAGGCAAGTTTCCCCGAGACGAGTCGCAGCTGCCGCCCGCACCGCGCGGCCAGCGCCTCGTCGTGCGTCACCAGGACGAACGCCGTGCCGCGCTCATGCGCCAGGTGCAGCATCAGGTCGAACACCGCATCGGCCGTGACCCGGTCGAGGTTGCCGGTGGGCTCGTCCGCGAGCACGCAATCGGGACGCGTGACCAATGCGCGCGCGATGGCCACCCGCTGGCGTTCGCCCCCCGACAGCTCGGCGGGCCGATGGCCCAGGCGATGGCCCAGCCCCACCGCTTCCAGCGCCTCGGTGGCCGTGGCCGCGCAGGCCTCGGGCGAGTCGCGGCGGATGCGCAGCGGCATGCCCACGTTGTCCAGCGCGCTGAACTCCGGCAGCAAATGGTGGAACTGGTAGACGAAGCCCAGGTGCCTGTTGCGCAGCGCGCCCTGCTGCGCGGGGCTGAGCGAATCCAGCGCCTGGCCGGCCAGCTGCACGTGGCCCTCGGTGGGCTCGTCCAGCCCGCCCAGCAGGTGCAGCAGCGTGCTCTTGCCGGAACCGGAGGCGCCCACGATGGCCGCGGTCTCGCCGGACTGCACCTCGAGGTCCACGCCACTCAGGACCTGCACGTCGAGGCCGCCTTCGGAGAAGCGCTTGCTCAGGCCGCGGGCCAGCAGCACCGGCTGGTCCTGGAGGTCATTCATAACGCAGGGCCTCGGCGGGGTTGACGCGGCTGGCGCGCCAGCTCGGGTACAGCGTCGCCACGAAGGCCAGCGCCAGCGAGATCAGCGCGATCGGCATGATGTCGCCCTGCTGCGGATCGCTGGGCATGCGGCTGATCAGGTAGATGTCGCGCGGCAGGAAGCTCGCGCCCAGCAGGTGCTCCAGCGCCGGCACGATGACGTCGATGTTGTAGGCCACCGCCAGGCCGCCCAGCAGCCCGGCCAGCGTGCCGATCACGCCGACCGCGGCGCCCTGCACCACGAAGATGCCCATGATGCTGCGCGGGCTGGCGCCCAGCGTGCGCAGGATGGCGATGTCGGCGCGCTTGTCGGTGACGGTCATCACCAGCGTGCTCACCAGGTTGAAGGCGGCCACCGCGACGATCAGCGTGAGGATGATGAACATCATCCGTTTCTCCAGCTGCACGGCGGCGAACCAGGTGCGGTTCTGGCGGGTCCAGTCGCGCACCACCACCGGGCCGGTGAGCGTGTGGGCCAGTTCGGCGGCCACCTCGCGCGCCTGGTGCAGGTCCTTGAGCTTCAGGCGCACGCCGGTCGGGCCTTCCAGGCGGAACAGGCGCTGCGCGTCCTCGATGTGCAGCAGCACCAGGCCGCTGTCGTACTCGTAATGGCCGGAATCGAAGGTGCCCACCATCGTCATCTGCTTCAGGCGCGGCACGACGCCGGCCGGCGTGACCTGGCCGCCGGGCGCGATCATCGTCACCGAGTCGCCCTCGCGCACGCCCAGCGAGCGGGCCAGCTCCGCGCCCAGGATCACGCCGAACTCGCCCGGCACCAGCTTCTTCAGCACGCCGGGGCTCACGGTGCGCACCAGGTCGGTCACCTGCGCCTCGCTGTCGGGGGCGATGCCGCGCACGAGGGCGCCGCGCATGTCCTCGCCGCGCGCGATGAGGGCCTGGGCCGCCACGAACGGCGCGGCGCCCACCACCTCGGGATGGCCGCGCGCCTCGCGCATGGTGCGATCCAGGTCGGGCAGCACGCCGCCGCCGGGGCCGTACACCTCGATGTGCGACACCACGCCCAGCATGCGGTCGCGCACTTCCTTCTGGAAGCCGTTCATCACCGACAGCACGATGATCAGCGCCGCCACGCCCAGGGCGATGCCGAGCATGGAGACGCCGGAGATGAAGGAGATGAAGCCGTTGCGGCGGGTCGCGCGCCCGGCCCGGGTGTAGCGCCAACCCAGCACCAGCTCGTAAGGGACGCGCATGGTCGTGAAATAGGTTTCGGCCGGGATTGTGGCATCCACGACAATCCCGGGGATGTCGGACGGTAGCCACTTGTTGATCCCCTACGCCGCGAGCGGCGATCCGGGCTGCCGCCAGACGCTGGACAGCCTGTCGCTGCCGCACCTGGAGCGGCTGCTCGCGCGGCTGGCGCCGCAGGAAGTCGCCGGCGACGAGCACGACTTCTCCATGCCGCACGAGCGGGTGCTGGCGCGCGAGTGCGGCGTGCGCGCGCCCGACGGCCTGCTGCCCTTCGCCGCCTGGGAACTGCGCGGCGCCGGCCGCGACCCCGGCAGCGACGCCTTCGCCTGGGTGACGCCCTGCCACTGGCGCGTGGGCACCGACCACATCTTCATGCTGCATCCGCAGCAGCTGCAGCTGGACGCCGAAGATTCGCAGGCGCTGCTGGCCGCGATGCAGCCCTATTTCGAGCAGGACGGCATGCGCCTGACGTACGAGGCGCCCACGCGCTGGCTGGCCGAGGGCGAGCTGTTCGGACGGCTGCCCTGCGCGTCGCTGGACCGCGTGGTGGGCCGCGTCATCGACCCGTGGATGCCGCGCGGCGACGCCGGCAAGCCGCTGCGCCGGCTGCAGCAGGAGATGCAGATGCTGCTGTACACGCATCCCGTGAACGAGGAGCGCACCCGCGGCGGCCTGCTGCCGGTCAACTCGTTCTGGGTGAGCGGCAACGGCACGCTGCCGCCCGGCAGCCCCGCGCAGGCGCCCGCCGGCCTGCGGCTGGCGAATTCGCTGCGCGACGCCGCCCTGCTGGGCGACTGGCGCGCCTGGGCCTCGGCCTGGCAGCAGCTCGATGCGCGCGAAGGCGCGCGGCTGGAGCAGGTGCTGGAGCAAGGCCGGCCCGTGTCCATCACCCTGTGCGGCGAGCGCCGCGCGCGCACCTGGCGCAGCGGCGCCGGGGCTTGGCGCCGGCGGCTCGCCTCCGTTTTCTCACGCCGGCGGGCGATCGACCTGCTGGCCGACCTATGAAGATCATTCCCCGCGACATCCCGCCGCGCGCCGCCTGGGCGCTGGAACAGGCGGGCATCCATCCCCTGCTCGCCCGCCTCTACGCCGCCCGCGGCGTGGTGGGGCGCGAGGAACTGGACGACGGCCTCGGCAAGCTGCTGCCGCCTTCCGGACTCAAGGGCGCGCAGGAGGCCGCGGTGCTGCTGGCCGACGCCGTCGCCGCGGACAAGCGCCTGTGCATCGTGGCCGACTACGACTGCGATGGCGCGACCGCTTGCGCCGTCGGCGTGCGTGGCCTGCGCCTGCTGGGCGCGCGCCACGTCGACTACCTGGTGCCCGACCGAGTGGCCGACGGCTACGGCCTCACGCCCGTCATCGCCAGGCGCGTGAAGGAAAGCGGCGCCGACGTCCTGATCACGGTGGACAACGGCATCGCCAGCGTCGAAGGCGTGGCCACGGCCAACGCGCTCGGCCTGCAGGTGCTGGTGACGGACCACCACCTGCCCGGGCCGGAACTGCCCGCGGCCGCCGCCCTGGTCAACCCGAACCAGCCCGGCTGCGATTTCGAGAGCAAGTCGATCGCGGGCGTGGGCGTGATGTTCTACGTGCTGCTGGCGCTGCGGGCGGAGCTGCGTTCGCGCGGCGCGTTCGACGCGGCGGCGCAGCCGAAGCTGGATGCACTGCTGCCGCTCGTGGCGCTGGGGACGGTCGCCGACGTGGTCAAGCTCGATGCCAACAACCGCCGGCTGGTGGCACAGGGCCTCAAGCGCATCCGCGCCGGCGCCCTGCCCTGCGGCCTGGCGGCGCTCTTCACCGCGTCGGGCCGCAAGCATCCGGCCGCGACCACCTTCGACTTCGGCTTCGCGCTCGGGCCGCGCATCAACGCGGCCGGCCGGCTGGCCGACATGCGCCTGGGCATCGAGTGCCTGCTCACCGACGATGCCGCGCGTGGCGCCGAACTGGCCGCCGCGCTGGACGGCATCAACCGCGAACGCAAGGTCGTCGAAGGCGAGATGCGCGAGCAGGCGCTGGAGATCGCCGAGATGCTGTTCGAGGAGGGCGAGACGCCGCCCGCCGCGCTGTGCGTGTTCGATCCGGACTTCCACGAGGGCGTGGTCGGCATCGTCGCCTCCCGGCTGAAGGATCGCTTCCACCGACCCACCTTCGTGTTCGCGGCCAGCCAGGCCGAAGGGCGCGAGCACGAGCTCAAGGGCTCGGGCCGCTCGATCCCGGGCTTCCACCTGCGCGACGCGCTGGACCTGGTGGCCAAGCGCCATCCCGGCGTGCTGCTGCGCTTCGGCGGCCACGCCATGGCGGCCGGCTGCACCATCGCGGAAGAGCACCTCGACGTGTTCGAGCAGGCGCTCGCCACGGTCGCGCAGGAGTGGCTCGATGCCGCCACGCTGCTGCGCCGCCTTCACACCGACGGCCCCCTGGCGCCCGAATACCGCCGGCCCGAGCTGGTGGACACGCTGCACGAACAGGTGTGGGGCCAGGGCTTCGCGCCGCCGGTGTTCAGCGAGGAGATGGAGGTGCTGTCGCAGCGCCTCGTGGGCGAGAAGCACCTGTCGGTGAAATTGCGCCACCAGGGCCAGCCGGTCGACGGCATCTGGTTCGGCCGCACCGAGCCGCTGCCGGCGAAGGCGCGCATCGCCTACCGGCTGGAAGCGGATGAATGGCAGGGGGCGCGGAGGGTGCGCTTCCTGATCGAGGGGATCGAGACGGTAGAGCGCGCCTAGTAGCGGTGCCCCCAGCCGTGGGCGTCGTCGAAGTACGCGAACAGCCGGGTCGCCACGCGGCGCAGTTCCTCGTCGGCCATCGTCTGGGCCCGCGCCAGCTGCCACATCGCGTACTCGCGATCGCCCAGCATCATCGATGAGCTCACGCAGCGCCCGTGGCCGGCCATCAGGAGGGTGAAGCTGCCCAGGAGTTCGGTCGGGCAGTAGTGGGACGAGTGCGCCGGCAGTTCGAAATCATCCGAAGCATCGAGCGACGTGGCCTGTTCTTCGCGGGCTTCATCGAGCACCGGATCGACGGCAAGGGCGGAATTCATGTCTCGCTCCCGAAGGAAAGTGGCTGCTCAAACGATAGGCAGCCCGGCGAGCCGGACCAGTCGGCTACTGTGCCTTGGCCCTGTCGGACGCAAGCTCAACACGGACGCGGAATCCTTCCGCCCGGCGCAGGCGGAATCTCGCACCGCGAAGGCGGTGTCCGGCCTGCGGACGGATGGGTTCAACGGGAGACGGAGACGACGGCGATCGGCGCGGAAGCGTCGACCGACCGGCTGGTGCCCGGGATGAACGGAGCTGCACAGCTGCCGATCGTGGACTGCGCCAGGTACTGCAGGCAGTCGGACTGGGCCATGCGCTGCACCTCGGCCTCGGCGCGGCGGTTCTCCGCCTTGCGGACCTGGTGCGTGCACAGCAGGTAGAACGCCATCAGCTGGGTCGACACGATCGCGGCCAGGACCAGCCAGAAGACGGGTTGCCGAGGCATTCCATCGCGGGGATCGAGGAGGCGTGACAGCATTTCTGGACTCCGATGCGTTCTGGAATCGATCCTAGGAAAGCGATCTCCGCCGCGTTGGCCGAGGCCCACGCGATCGGCTGTAGGACAAAATCGGCTCACCCATGAAACCCCTCCTGGACGCCGCCGCCACCGCCCGCAGCCTCGATCCGGTGGCTCTTGCGCAGGCCATCGAAGCCCTGCTGCGCGATCCCTCGGTCGAGGTGCCGGCGCGGCTCGTGCAGCCGCTGCCCGGCGGTGGCAGCCTGTTCGTCATGCCGGCCCTGGACGGCCGCATCGCGATCACCAAGCTCATCACCTTCACGCCGGCCAATGCGGGCACCGCGAGGCCTGCGATCCAGGGCGACGTGGTCGTGTTCGACGCGACGACGGGCGAGCGCGTGCTGGTGCTCGACGGGCCCACCGTGACGGCGCGGCGCACGGCCGCGGTGTCCTTGCTGGCTGCGCAGAAGCTCGCGCCTGGGCGAGAGGGGCCGCTGCTGATCGTCGGCGCAGGCGCTCAGGGCGCGTCACACCTGGAGGCTTTCGTGCAGGGGCTGCCGGTCACCGAGGTCCAGGTCGCGTCGCGGACCCGGGCGAGCGCGCAGGCGCTGGTCGATCGCGCGCGGGCCCTGGGCGTGGAGGCGACGGTCGTCACCGATGCGGACGCCGCGCTGGCGCACTGCCCGCTGGTCGTCACCTGCACGCCCGCCAGCGGCGTCGTGCTGCGCGCGCGGCCTCGCGACGATGCCTTCATCGCCGCGGTCGGCGCCTTCACGCCGCGCATGGTGGAACTGGCGCCGGAGATCTGCCGCGATGTCGCGCAGCGCGGCAGCGTGGTGGTGGACACGGCTGACGCGGTGCAGGAGGCGGGCGACCTGATCCAGGCGGGGCTGGACGTCGCCGCCTTCCCGACGCTTCAGGACGTGGTGCTGGGCCGCGCGCAAGCCGGCGGGGGTCCGGTGCTCTTCAAGAGCTGCGGCTGGGCGGGATGGGACCTCGCGGCGGCGCGCGCCGCCGTGGCGGACCTCAGGCCTTCGGCAGCGTGACGCCGCTCTGGCCCTGGTACTTGCCGCCGCGGTCCTTGTAGCTGGTCTCGCAGACCTCGTCGCTCTCGAAGAACAGCACCTGGGCACAGCCCTCGCCGGCGTAGATCTTGGCGGGCAGCGGCGTGGTGTTGGAGAACTCCAGCGTGACGTAGCCTTCCCATTCGGGTTCGAACGGCGTGACGTTGACGATGATCCCGCAGCGCGCGTAGGTGCTCTTGCCCAGGCAGATCGTCAGCACGTTGCGCGGGATGCGGAAGTACTCGAGGGTGCGGGCCAGCGCGAAGCTGTTGGGCGGGATGATGCAGACGTCGTCGTGGAAGTCCACGAAGCTCTTCTCGTCGAAGTTCTTCGGGTCCACCACCGTGCTGTGGATGTTGGTGAACACCTTGAATTCCGGCGCGCAGCGGATGTCGTAGCCGTAGCTCGAGGTGCCATAGCTGATGACGCGCCGGCCGTCCACGTGCCGGATCTGCCCCGGCTCGAACGGCTCGATCAGGCCGTGCTGCTCGGCCATGCGCCGGATCCACTTGTCGCTCTTGATGGTCATCAGACGCTCTCCTGCCGCTATTCTAGGTGCCGTGCCTCGACGGCTCCTCCTTCCCCTGCTGCTGGCGCTGGCCGCGCCGGCGCATTCACAGCCCTCGCCGGCCACGAAGGTGGAACGGGCCGGCGACGCCATCGTGTTCCGCGGCCGCATCGAAGGCACATCGGCCGCGAAGTTCCGTGAGCTGCTGCGTGAGCCGGGCGTCAGCCGGCTGGTGATCACCTCGCATGGCGGCCTGGTGGATGCGGCGCTCGACATCGCGGAGGCCGTGGCCGAGAACGGGCTCGACGTGGAGGTGCCGCAAGCCTGCCTGTCCTCCTGCGCCAACTACGTCTTCCCCGCCGGCCGCAGGAAGCGCCTGGGCCATGCGCGCGCGGTCGGCTGGCACGGGAACATGGCGCACGTGCTGCACCTGCAGGCGACCGGCCAGGCGAGCTGGAGCGAGCCGGAGATCGAGAGCGCGCGGCGGCTGGAGCAGCGCGAGCAGGCGTTCTTCCAGCGCATCGGCGTCGACGGCTTCGTCTGCTGGTTAGGCAAGATCGCGCCGCACCACGTGGACGAGTTCTATTCGCTCACGGTGCCCGACATGGCGCGCTTCGGCATTTCGCAGGTGTCGGTGGGTGACGGCACGGCGCCGGCCGGCGCGCCGGAACTCATCTCCGTCGATGCGCCGTAGGTTCAGCCGCGCGGCTGGCCGTCGACGAACACGCGCTCCACCACGCGGTCGTCGCCCAGCACGATCAGCGAGAACAGCAGCTCGTCCAGGTTGCGCGCGGTAGCCGCCTTGCGCGCCAGCAGCGGCGTCGCGTTCGGGTCGAGCACGACGAAGTCGGCCTCGCAGCCGGGCTGCAGGTTGCCGATGCTGCCGTCCAGGCCGAGTGCCTGCGCGGCGCCGGCCGTGTGCTGCCACCAGAGGTGCTGCGGACTCAGGCTCACGCCCGGCTTGGTCTGGCCTTCGCGGCCCACGTAGTACGCGGCCAGCATGGTGTGGAAGGGGCTGAAGCTGGTGCCGCCGCCGACGTCGCTGGCCAGGCCGTAGCGCATGCCGACGCGGCGCGCGCCCTCGTAGTCGAAGAAGCCGCTGCCCAGGAACAGGTTGCTGGTCGGGCTGACCGCGGCGGCCGCGCCGGTGTCGCGCATCAGCGCGCGGTCGTCGTCGTCGAAGTGGATGCAGTGCGCGTAGATGGCGCGCTCGCGGATCAGGCCGAAGCCCTCGTACACCGCCAGATAACTGCGCGCCTGCGGGAACAGCTCGCGCGCCCAGCGCACTTCGTCGCGGTTCTCGGCCACGTGCGACTGGATCCAGACGTCGGCGTACTTGGCCGCCAGCTCCCCCGCGCCGCGCAGCTGCGCGTCGGTGCTGCTGGGCGCGAAGCGCGGCGTGATGGCGTAGCCGAGGCGCCTCTGCCCGTGCCAGCGGCGGATCAGCGCTTCGGTATCGAGGAGGGACTGCTCGGTCTCGTCACGCACGCCGTCCGGCGAGTGGCGGTCCTGCAGCACCTTGCCGGCGATCATGCGCAGACCGCGGGCTTTCGACTCCTCCATCAGGGCGTCCACCGAGTGCGGATGCGAGGTGCAGAACGTCAGCGCAGTGGTGACGCCGTTGCGCTGCAGCTCGTCGAGGAACACGCCGGCCACGCCGCGCGCGTAGGCGTGGTCGGCGAAGCGCGACTCGTGCGGGAAGGTGTAGTTCTCCAGCCAGGGCAGCAGGCCTTCGGCGGGCGAGCCGATCACGTCGGTCTGCGGGAAGTGGATGTGCAAGTCGATGAAGCCGGGCGCGAGCAGCTTGCCCGGCAAGTGCTCGACCGCGACGCCGGGGTAGTTGGACGACAGCGCCGACCAGGCGCCGGCGGCGCGAACCCGCTGCAGGCCGTCGGGGCCGGGGCCGATGAGCAGGAACCCGTCTTCGTCGTAGACGGCCGATCCATCGTCGGCGAAACGAAGCAGCGCGGCTCGGTAGGCTTTCATGTCCTGCATTCTGGATCCCCGCCTCCGCGGGGATGACGGGCGTTGCCCGTCATTTTGGGAGCTTGCCCTGGACTCCGGATACGAGAAAGTTCATGGACAGTATCTGCTCGTCCGTCATCGCCGCGCCTGCCGGCACGACCTGGCGCCCTTCGTTGTCCGCGATCGGCCCCCGGAAGGGCTTGAGCCTGCCGCCGGCGATGTCGCGCTGGCGGGCCAGCACCTCGTCGCGCACGGCCTGCGGCGCCTTCGGCCCGAAGTGCTCGACCTTCACCATGCCCTCGCGCACCCCGCCCCACACGTTGCCGCTCTTCCAGGTGCCGTCGAGCACCTCGCGCGTGCGGCGCGTGTAGTAGTCGCCCCAGTGGTGCGTGACGGCCAGCAGCTGGGCGTCGGGCGCGGCGAAGCGCATGTCGGAGTGGTAGGCGATGGCCAGCTTGCCGCGCTCCTGCGCCGCGGTCATCACGGCGGTGGAAGCGGTGTGGAAGGCGAGCACGTCGGCGTCCTGGTTGAAGAGCGTCATGGCCGCCTCGCGCTCGCGCGCCGGATCGAACCAGGCGTTGAGCCAGACCACCTTCACCTGCGCCTGCGGGTCCACCGAGCGCATGCCCAGCGTGAACGCGTTGATGCCCTGCAGCACCTCGGGGATCGGGAAGCCCGCGACGTAACCGGCCACGTGCGTGCGGCTCATGCGGCCGGCGGCCACGCCCGCGAGGTAGCGGCCCTCGTAGTAGCGCGCGTTCGCCGTGGCCACGTTGGGCGCGGTCTTGTACCCCGTGATGGATTCGAACTTCACGTCGGGGAACTCGCGCGCCACCTTGAGCGTGGGCTCCATGTAGCCGAAGCTCGGCGTGAAGATGAGGCGGTTGCCCTGCCGGGCGAGGTCGCGCAGCACGCGCTCGGCATCGGGGCCTTCGGGCACGTTCTCGACCGAGCGGGTCTCGACACGGGAGCCCAGCGCGGCCTGCACGGCCTTGCGGCCTTCCTCGTGCTGGCGCACCCAGCCCGCTTCCGTGAGCGGTGCGACGTGGATGAACGCCACCTTCAGCGGGGCCGGGGTCTGGGTGAGCGCGGGAAATGAAAACAAGGCGGCCGCGAATGCGGCGGCGAGGTTTTTGTACATGGTGTTCCTCTACATGGCCCCGGACCAATGAAAACGCCGCTGCGGGGCACAGCGGCGTGTCTGGATTTTACGGCTCGGGTTAGAGGGAGTCGCCGAAGCGGCGCGCCGCGATCTCGAGCAGGCCGTCGAAGATCAGGCTCTCGACCAGCTCGAACTGCACCGACATGTGCGGCGCCATCTTCCAGCCTGCGCCGCCCGTCATGAAGCAGACCGGCTCCTCGCCGCAGTGGCGGCGCACGTGCTGCACCATACGCTCGATGGCGCCGGAGATGGCGTAGGTGCCGCCGCTGGTGAGCGCGTCGCTGGTGTTGGTGGGGAACTCGCGCACCTCGCCGGTGGGCACGTGCAGGCCGGCGGTGCCGGACTCCAGCGCGCGCAGCATGATGCCGTGGCCCGGCAGGATGAAGCCGCCGAGGAAGCGCCCCTGCGCATCGACGGCCTCGACGGTGACGGCCGTGCCGACCATCACCACCACCATCGGACGCTCGGGCCCCGCGGCCAGCAGGCGCTGGCGCGCGCCGATCATCGCCACCCAGCGATCGGACCCGAGCCGGGCCGGATGGTCGTAGCCGTTCGTGACGCCGGCCTCGCCCGAGCTGGAATGGACCCATTGCGCGGGCAGGTCCCAGGCTTCCTCCAACTGCTCCTCGGCGCGGCGGCGCACGGCGTCGCCGGCCACCGCGCAACCGAGCATGCGGCGCGGCGGGGGTAGCGAAGCCCATGGCCCTTCGGCGAGGCGTTCGATCTGCTCGAGGAACTCGGCGCCCTGCGCGAGCACGGTGGAACCGTGGCGCGCCTCGTCGTGCAGCGCCCATTTCAGGCGCGTGTTGCCGATGTCGATGAGGAGGAGCGACACGCCTTCAGGCCGCAGCCGAGAGCTGCTCGCCGAGCGAGGTGAGGCTGTGCGCCAGGGCTTCTTCCTGCGTGCGCAGCTGCTCGCACTCGGCCAGCAGGTTGTCGAGGCGCCGGCGCAGGGCCTTGTGGGCCGCCTTGGGGCCGTCGAGGTTCAGGCCGGCCACCTTGCCCTCCGCCGCGGCGCCGGCCAGCGTGCCCAGCCGCGAGTGCCATTCCCTGGCTTCCACACCCAGGGCCTTCTGCAGCCCGGCCTGCAGCACGCCGCGGCGATCGGCCGTGGCGCTGACCTGCTGGTGCACCTGCTGGGCGGCGGCCACGCAGGCACGCAGCAGCTTCAGGCGTGCCACCAGCGTCTCGCAGCGGGCCGAGTCGGCGCGGATCTGCGCTTGCGCTTCGGCGTCGGCGCCGGCCTGCGCTTCGCGCGTCTTGATCTGGCCACGCATGTCCTGCAGCCAGCGCGCGCCCTGGTCGATGATCTTGTCGAGCGCGCGGTATTCGACCTCGAGCTCCACCAGGCAGCGGTCGGATGCCGCCGCTTGCGGCTGCTGCAGGCGGCCGGCCGAGGCGAGCTCGGCGGGCAGCGCCTTGACGAGCGCATCGATCTGCTCGACCTGGGCCGCGAAGCCGGCGCCTGCATTCCTGTTCTTGCCGGTGAGGCTGGCCCACAAGCCGCCCTGGGACTGCAGCAGCGAGAAATCGAGCGAAGTCAGGGCCTGGGCGAGCCGCTCGAGCACCGGCTGGACGCCCTCGACGCCCGAGCCGCCGGCCTGCCCCTGCAGGTCGGCCCGCAGCTCGGAGAGACGGGTGACGTGCGGGTGGCCGGCATCCGCGGCCATCTGGTCCAGGAACGCCGTCGGCGAGATCGGCTTGCGGGCGGCGGCCGAGACCTGCGCCAGCTTGGCCGGCGTCATGAGGGAAGCCGTGCGGTCGTCGTTGGAGGAGTCCATGGCTCGGGGGGCGGCGGCGTGGATGGCCGCCAATATAACGCCTCCCCGCTCAGATCACGCCAAGCCAGCAGGCGCGCTGGATGGCCGCCAGCTTGTTGTCCACCCTCAGCTTGCCCATCGCGTTGGCGAGGTGGTAGTTCACCGTGCGCTCGGAGCAGTGCAGGCGCTGGGCGCTCTCGCGCGCGGTCAGGCCCTGGAACGCGAGCAGCAGGCATTCGCGCTCGCGCGGGCTGAGCATGGATCGCTCGGCGGCGATGCACTTGCGCACCACCGGCCAGACGTTCAGCGCCGACCAGACCAGCGAGGCGGCCTCGGCGCGGTCATTGAGCTCGCGCGGGCTGAACATGAAGCATTCGAAGGCGCGGCCGGCGGGCAAGGGGAACTCGACCCGCACCACGGTCTGGAAGCCGTGCGCCAGCCAGAGCAGGCGCCAGCGGGCCGCGGTCTGCTGGTCGGCCTTGGCGATGTACTGCCAGGCCACCAGCGGTGCGTCGGAGTCGCGCCAGCGCGCACCGAAATCGTGACTCTGCGCCAGCGCCTGGGCGGCGCCGTCCATGCCGGGTGGATGCACGGCGACCACCTGGCGATCGTCGCTGGTGCCGAAGGGATCGGGACCCAGCACCGCGATCGCCTCGACCGACGACTCACGCAGCGCCCCGACCCACTCCGCGAGGACCGTGTCGAGATCGGAGCTGTCAAAATTACCAGGGCTTGCCATCGACACGGTCGTGTTCTCGCACGGGGCTGAGACAATAGCAGCATCGTGTGCACCAAGCTGAGGTTGCCGCCCCTCCCATGAACGAATCCGCCCCGGCCGTGACGGCGCGCGCCGGACGGAGAACAAGCGGCGCATGAATTTCCCGCTGTTCAACCGTCCCGGAGCCCTGGTCTTCCTGGACGACGACGCCGACTACCTGGAGATGTTGGCGCTCGCGCTGCCGCGCAAGTGGCGCGCCCGCCTGTTCGTGCGTCCGCGCGAATGCATCCGCCAGCTGCAGCAGGAACGCCCCTTCTGGGAGGCCGACGCCTGGAACCAGCAGCAGCTGGTCGCCCAGTGGCGCGCGGGCCGTCCGCTGGTGCCGCAGATCCTGGAGTACTGGGCCCGCCAGACCGAGCGCTTCTCGCTCACCCGCGTGTTCGTGGTCGACTACTCCATGCCGGACATGGACGGCCTGCGCGTGCTGGCCGAACTGGGCGACTGGCCGGGTTCGCGGGTGCTGCTCACCGGGCAGGCCGACGACCAGGTGGCCATCGACGCCTTCAACGCGGGTCTGATCCAGCAGTTCATCCCCAAGCAGACGGCCGACATCACCGGCCACCTGATGGAAGTGGTGGAGCGCCTGCAGGGCACGCCTCATCCGAACCACGCCCAGACCTGGCGCGCCACGCTGCGCCCGGAGCAGGCCGCGCTGCTGCGCGAGCCGGACGTGGCGCGCGCACTGTCGGCGCTGGCCGTCAAGCATTGGGTGGAACATGTGGTGATCGGTGATCCGTTCGGCGTGATCGGGCTGGATGCGGCGGGTTCGCCCAGCTGGCTGCAGCTGGAAACCGACACCGGCCTGCCGGCCCTGGCGGAAATGGCGCAACTGGAAGGCCTGGGCGCCGACGTAGTGGCCGACGTGCGGGACGGCCGCAAGCTCGTGGACCTGGAAGTGACGCAATCGCTGCGGCGCCCGCCGCAGGTGGCGGATGCGGTTCCCCTGGATGCCGCCCGTTCGGTGTTCGCCGCCTGGTTCCCGCTGGAAGCCCCGGACGGACTGGCGGACGCGGGCTACAGCCGCTGGCTGGCGCGCCAGCCGCAGCGGCGCATCGACTCCTGAGACCCCTGGACCTTGCATCAAAGCCCTATTGAAGGGCATGCAGGGCCGTCCGGGGCAATGACCCCCTGTCATTCCTGACAGGGCCTCACCGACCCCAGACCTAGGCAGCCGCCGGCTTCAGGCCAGCTTGCCGTGGCACTGCTTGTACTTCTTGCCGCTGCCGCAGGGGCAGGGATCGTTGCGCCCCACGCGCGGCATCGTGGCCGTCGCCGCGCCGGCGGCACCCGCCGCGGCGCGCACGGTGGTGCTCTCGTCGACGCGGCTCTCGGCCTCGCCGGTCTCGTTGGGCGCGGTGTAGGTGACGTTCGAAATCCGCTCGGCACGCTCTTCCATGTCCTCGGCCGCCTGGTCCAGCTGTTCGCTGGACTGCACGCGCACCGTCATGAGCACCTTGGTGACCTCGTTCTTCACCGAGTCGAGCAGCTGGCCGAAGAGCTCGAAGGCCTCGCGCTTGTATTCCTGCTTGGGCTGCTTCTGCGCGTAGCCGCGCAGGTGGATGCCCTGGCGCAGGTAGTCCAGCGCCGAGAGGTGCTCGCGCCAGTGGGTGTCGATGCTCTGCAGCAGCACCACGCGCTCGAACTGGGTGAAGTTCTCCTGGCCGATCTCCTCGACCTTGCGCTCGAAGGCTTCGTTGGCCGCCTTGATCACCATCTCGAGGAGGTCGTCGTCGGTGATGGCGCTGGACGCCTGCACCTGCTGCTGCAGCCCGAGCTGGATGCCCCAGTCGTCGGCGAGCGTCTTTTCGAGGCCGGGCAGGTCCCACTGTTCCTCGACCGACTCGGCCGGCACGTACTGGCGCACCAGGTCGGTGAAGCAGCCTTCGCGCAGCGCGGCGATCTGGGCGGATAGATCGCCCGCGTCCATGATGTCGTTGCGCTGCTGGTAGATCACCTTGCGCTGGTCGTTGGCGACGTCGTCGTACTCCAGCAGCTGCTTGCGGATGTCGAAGTTGCGCGCTTCCACCTTGCGCTGCGCACTCTCGATGCTGCGGGTGACGATGCCCGCCTCGATGGCCTCGCCGTCGGGCATCTTCAGGCGGTCCATGATCGCCTTGACGCGGTCGCCCGCGAAGATGCGCATCAGCGGATCGTCCAGGCTCAGGTAGAAGCGCGAGGAGCCGGGGTCGCCCTGGCGGCCCGAGCGGCCGCGCAGCTGGTTGTCGATGCGGCGGGACTCGTGGCGCTCGGTGGCGATGATGCGCAGGCCGCCCTGCTGCACCACGAATTCGTGCTCCTTCTGCCAGGCGGCGCGCATGTCGGCGATGCGCTGCTGCTTCGATGCGGCATCGACAGACTCATCGGCCTCGAGCGCCTCGATCGCCTTCTCGACGTTGCCGCCCAGCACGATGTCGGTGCCGCGGCCCGCCATGTTGGTGGCGATGGTGATCATCTTCGGCCGGCCGGCCTGCGCCACGATGTCCGCTTCGCGCGCGTGCTGCTTGGCGTTGAGCACCTGGTGCGGCAGGCCCACCTTGGTGAGCAGCTGGTCGATGATCTCGGAGTTCTCGATCGAGGTGGTGCCCACCAGCACCGGCTGGCCGCGCTCGTGGCACTCCTTGATGTCCTGGATGGCCGCCTCGTACTTCTCGCGCGTGGTCTTGTAGACGCGATCGAGCTGGTCGTCGCGGCGGCTCGGCCTGTTGGGCGGGATCACCACCGTCTCCAGGCCGTAGATCTCCTGGAATTCGTAGGCTTCCGTGTCGGCCGTGCCGGTCATGCCGGACAGCTTGGCGTACAGGCGGAAGTAGTTCTGGAAGGTGATGGAGGCCAGCGTCTGGTTCTCCGGCTGGATCGGCACGCCTTCCTTGGCTTCCACGGCCTGGTGCAGGCCGTCGCTCCAGCGGCGCCCGGACATCAGGCGGCCGGTGAACTCGTCGACGATGACCACTTCGGGACGGCCGTCCTCGCCGGCCTGCACCACGTAGTGCTGGTCGCGGTGGTACAGGTACTTGGCGCGCAGCGCCGCGTACAGGTGGTGCATCAGCGTGATGTTGGCCGGGTCGTAGAGCGACGCGCCCTCGGGGATCAGCCCCAGGCCGAAGAGGATGCGCTCGGCGTTCTCGTGGCCCTGCTCGGTCAGGTAGACCTGGTGGGTCTTCTCGTCCACCGTGAAGTCGCCCGGCTTGATGATGCCTTCGCCGGTGCGCGGGTCGGCCTCGCCTTCCTGCTTGGTGAGCATCGGCGCCACCTGGTTCATGGCGACGTACAGGTCGGTGTGGTCCTCGGCCTGGCCGCTGATGATCAGCGGCGTGCGGGCCTCGTCGATCAGGATCGAGTCCACCTCGTCGACGATGGCGTACTGCAGGCGCCGCTGCACGCGGTCGGCCGTCTCGTACACCATGTTGTCGCGCAGGTAGTCGAAGCCGAACTCGTTGTTGGTCCCGTAGGTGATGTCGGAGCGGTAGGCGGCCTGCTTGAGGTCGCGCGGCATCTGCGGCAGGTTGACGCCGACCGACAGGCCCAGGAAGTTGTAGAGCTTGCCCATCCACTGGGCATCGCGGTTGGCCAGGTAGTCGTTGACGGTGACGACGTGGACGCCGTTCCCGGTGAGCGCGTTCAGGTACACGGGCAAGGTGGCGGTGAGGGTCTTGCCCTCGCCGGTGCGCATCTCGGCGATCTTGCCGTTGTGCAGCGCCATGCCGCCCACCAGCTGCACGTCGAAGTGGCGCATCTTCATCACGCGCTTGGAGCCTTCGCGCACGACGGCGAAGGCTTCGGGCAGCAGCGCGTCGAGCGTCTCGCCCTTGGCGACCCGGTCCTTGAACTCCTGGGTCTTGCCGCGCAGCTGGTCGTCGGTGAGTTGCTCGAGCTGCGGCTCCAGCGCGTTGATCTGTTCCACCACCCGGCGGTACTGCTTGAGCAGGCGGTCGTTACGCGATCCGAAAATCTGAGTCAGGAAGTTCTTGGCCATGAACGAGGTGCAGCCCTGCCGCCCCGAAGGGCCCCGGCAGGGCAGCGAAATCCTTTGGTGCCTAGCAGTTGGGGATGGACGAAGGCCGCTGCAAGCGGCCGGTCGGCGAAACCGCCGATTTTACCGCCGGGCCGCCGCCGCGAGTCGGCTGGAGGACGGGCCCGGCAGGTGCGCGCCGGCGTTGAGGAACTTCTGCGGATCCTGCGCGACGCCGTCGAGCATCACCTCGAAGTGCAGGTGCGGCCCGGTGGAGCGGCCGGTGGTGCCGACCTCGGCCAGCTTCTGGCCGCGCTTGACCAGGTCGCCCTTGCGGACGTGGACGCGGGAGGCGTGCGCGTAGCGCGTGACCAGGCCGTTGCCATGGTCGACCTCCACCATGTTGCCGTAGGCGGGATGCGCCTCCTGGGCCACCACCACGCCGCCCGCGGCGGCGAGGATGGGCGTGCCGGTGTCTGCCTGGAAGTCGAGCCCGGTGTGCAGCGCCGAGCGGCCGGTGAAAGGGTCGATGCGCCAGCCGAAGGCCGAGCCGACCGGGCCGCCGCTCACCGGATGCTGGGTGGGCACCATCATCTTGCGCACGCGCTGGTCGAAGAGGCGCGACTCGGCGACCGTGAACAGGTCGGTGCGGTGATCGGTCAGGGCATCCAGCTCGTCGAGCGTGCTGCCCAGCTCTTCCATCGTGAGGGGGCGGCCGGAGACCAGGGCGCCCCCGCGGCCGGGCACCGCGCGTATCTCGGACGGGTTGACGCCCGCCAGGCCCGACACGCGCTCGCCCAGCGCTTCCAGCTGCACCAGCTTGGCCTGCATCTCACCGAGCTTGCGCGCCATCGCGTCCAGGTTCTCGCGCATGTAGCGCTCGCGCTGGGCGATCTCGTCCTTGACCACGAAGCGAACCAGCGTGCCGACCACCGGCCAGCCCTCGCGCGCGCCTTTCAGGATCACCCAGTGGTAGAGCGTGGCGACCGAAACGGCCAGCACCAGCGAAAGGCCGACTCCCGCGAGCAGCAGGCGGGTGCCGCTCAGGTGGATGGCGCGGCTCTTGGCCAGCCATGCATCCGTGATAATGAAATGCACTTGCTTCCCCTCTCCTCGTGCCCCCGTGAACCGTAAATTTCATCCCGTGACCCTGCAGCAGGCCGCCGAAGATTCGCCGACGTTGGCGAGGCTGGCGGAACTGGCGCGCGAGTCCGGTGAACGGCTCCGGGCGGTTCAATCTCTTCTGCCCGTCGGGCTGCGTTCCGCCGTGAAGCCGGGTCCCATCGAGGGAACGGCCTGGTGTCTGCTGGTGGAAGGCAGCGCCGCCGCCGCGAAGCTGAGGCAGGTTCTGCCTGCGGTTCAAGCTCAGCTGTGCGGCTTGGGTTGGGAGGTTACAGCAATCCGCATCCGGGTCCAGACCACCTCCCGCTGAGCCGCCGGACGGGCGCGCGGGCGGCCTGAACGGCGCGATGCGTTGTGTTGGTGCCGATTGTCGGGATCGAACTGACGACCTACCGCTTACAAGGCGTATGCACCCGTTGGTTCAGGATGTGTCAGGAGGTTCCACCTTCGCCTCGAACGCCGCGACTTTCCTCAGTTTTTGACCGTCGCAGTCCGTCCGGTTGAGTCACGACATGCCACAATGTTTCATGGAAGTGGTATCCGGGCTGGTATCCGGATTCACGAGGAGAATCTGTGGCGAAGGCAACCCGCTGGACGGACGAGAAGATCAAGGCGCTGAAGCTCCCGGACGGAGTGAGTGAGAAGCGCACCCTGGTGGCGCCCGGCATGTACCTGTTCCTCAGGCGCCGGGCTGACGGGGGCTTGGCCAAGCAGTGGCAGTACCGCGCCCAGGTTGACGGCAAGCGGCGGTGGCTGTCGCTGGGCTCCTACCCGGAGGTGGGCCTGGCCTCCGCCGAGAAGGAACGGTTCGGGCACGACGAGATCCGCCAGAAAGCGCTGAAGGGTGAGGCAGAGCACCCGGCCATCGAGGCCCAGCAGAGCCGCAAGGCGGTGAAGAGCAACCCCACCGTCGAAGAGACGTATACCGAGTGGATCGCTGACAAGCGGCTGGGCAGCCGACGCAAGCAGGGAAAACCGGTTCGCGAGCGCACGATCAAGATCCTGGATGACTCATTCGACACGGACATCCGGCCGGTGATCGGGGAAAACAGGATCGGCAAGCTGACTCCGGCGTCGATCCGCCCTTGCATCGAGCGCGCGCAAACGCGCGGCTCGCCCGGAGCGGCAGCGCACGTCTACCGCACGCTGCGGGGTCTGATCACCTTTGCGATAGGGCGCGAGTACATCACCGGGGCCGACCCGATGCGCGGGATCGTCAATCCCAAGCCATACCGCCCCGCCCCTCCCAACGCGGCGAGCGACGTTGAGATCGTGCACTTCCTCAAGCTGATCAGTGAGTCGCAGTTCGGCACGTCCAGCCGCGGCATCATCGAGTTGCAGCTTCTCACCGGCATGCGGCCCGCCGAGTGCCGCTTGCTGCAGTGGTCCCAGGTGGACCTGAAGAGGCGCCACCTGCAGCTCGCCGAGCTCGATGTGAAGACCGGCAAACCGTTCAAGGTTCACCTCTCGGCCGCCACTCTCCGGCTCCTCGAAGAAGCGAAGGCCGCGGCCGGCACCAGCGAGTACGTCTTCCCGGGCTTGGTCAAAGGCAAGCCCCTCAGTCCCGGCGCTGTGAGCTACTCGTTGCGCCGGAAGTGGGTGCAGGAGGGTGTCGATCCCGGCAAGAAGCTCAAGCCGCACGACCTTCGCAAGACGTTCCGCACGATGCTGAGTCGCCTGAAGGTGGACGGAGACGTCGCCGGTCTCTGCCTAAATCACTCCGAGGAGCACGTCCTGCGCCGTATCTACGACGGCCACGACTACTGGGACCAGATGGTCGACGCTTGGGACCGGGCCGGTGCACACATCGATCGACTCCGCAGCGGTGGCGGTGTCGTGGTGCCACTATTCACGGGGCGATCTCCTGTGAAGGCAGCGTAGAGAGCAGCTCCCCGAAGGTGCTCACTTCCGGCCGAAGGTGCCGAAGGTGCTCACGGTTTAGGCTTGGCATCTTCTGAGCTCCTTCGCCGCATCATCGCCGTGGACATCCTTGAGCAAGAAAAAACCGCCTCGGAAGGCGGTTTGGCTTATCGGTTGAAAGGGTTACTCAGCGTCCGCGGCCGCAGCCGCGCGTGCCTCGCGCTGACGCACCTCTTCGATCACCCGGAGCTGGCGTTCCGTGGAACTCTCCAGCACTCGCTTGTAGACACGCTTCTTGTCGGCCGAGGAGGCGCCTCGAATGAACTTCGAAAGCGGCGTCTCCGAGACCTTGTGAGTTCGATCAAACAGCCAAGCCATGCTACCCCCGGACCACCTTCTGAACGTCTTCCACTGAATACTTCTCTGGAACGTAGCTCGCGATTTGCTCCACGTTCGCCTGATAGCTCCTGTTCGAGCCATCCAGATTCTTCAAGAGTAAGTCAACCTTGACCTCTTGTCCAAACTTTACTTTCAGCCTCTCCACCACGTCCCGGGCCGCGAAAAACTGCTCCACGAACGTTTCGGGGCGAATCTGCCGCCCGTCTAGCGACTCTCGAGCCTGGACGAATTTCCATGCCGAGGCGGGCTCTTGGTACACATACAAGATTTGGACGACTCGCCCGCGATCAAGGGATCGTAGGATGTTTCGCTCTGCAACGGCGTAGTTCGAGAGCGTCCCGTCCAGTAGGAAACTCTGCTTTTGCTGCAGAGCCAAGTCGTGGATCCGCTCGACGATGGGAACGACGGCTCTCTGGAAAAGCCATGCGTTCCCTCCATTGTAGCCCGGCAACTCAGCCCTCAGCTCATCAGGGTCGATCCGCAGTACGCGCGGCCCGCCTTCAGCCGCCAACTCTTCGAGCAGCGCAATGGAGGCTTCGGTTTTCCCGGCCCCCGGAGAACCAGCCATGAACACAGAAACTGGATCGGCCTCGCCCGGGAACAGCTTGGAGTCTGCCAGGCGGCGGGCGATGGCAGTCCGATTCGCCTTCGCGTAAGCGATGGCCTCGTCTTCGATGCGTCGCTCGTCATCTGTCAAACGCGCCTCCGTTTGCGCGCGGATTCTAAGGGCGCAGCGCCGCCGTCAAGGGTCATTTGCACTGTATTCTTATACAGTGCTCGCGAGAATTTACCTTGGCTACGTCGACGGCGTGGCGCAGACCTCGGCCGAGTGCGGCCAGCCGATCTACGGGCAGATCGTTTCCGAGTGCGTGAAGGGCCGCCAAGTGCTCGAGCTGTGGCCATTTGACTTTCCGCTCAGCGCCAAGGCGGAGAGTTCGGTCAAGCCGCTGCGCATGCTGTGGGAGCCGCGGGTAAGTGGCTTCATGCAGACCCAGTTCGGGCTTAGCGGCTTGGAATGCATCGTCGACGGAAGCCGCCGCCGGTGGTTGGCGCAACGGTGGCTGTGCGAACCGATGGACCTGGCAGGGATCCTGCGGAACCTCAACGCACCTCGCACGCACGGGATCATCCCCGGACACGCCAGCTAGGCCACAACCCTTGGCCCGCTGATGCGGCGAGCCCCCGACAGGCTGGCTTCAGACAAAAAAGAAAAGCCCCTGACCCGTAGGCCAGTGGCTTCGCTAACTCTGCAGGAGTCCCTCTCCCCCGTAGCCGGCAGCCCGGCCAGTCCCTACGTCGGCTTGTAGATTCCTACATGTGTAGGCTTGGGCCGACCCCTCGGTAGGAAGTGTCCTCGCCTCTACTCTTCCATGCCTGTAACGCACAACCCTAACTGTAAGTTAGCGTGCTACCAACAAGATGAGCCGCACATCTGAGGGGCGGGCCGTCAGCGATGAAGGTCGTTGTTTGACATGCCGTACGGGTTGCCGCCGGAGTCGAAACTGCTGCCGCCGGAACAGGTCATTCCCGTCGCCGGGTTGATGCGGTCCTCATCCAGTGCACTCTTATGCGGCTCGTGGCGCAGGCCGTCCATCAGCGGCATCGGTTCGATGCCAGTACTAGTCCGGTCGTCGTCAACGCCGCACTTCGTGCGCCTGCCCTGTTCTGGCGGCGAACCGCCCATCCGAGCAGCGCGATAAACGCGGCTAGGTAGACGAGGTCCATGTATTCGTGCGAGAGCACGTCAAGAAGCAACATTGCGCCCTTTCCAAAAGCAGCTGTGAAGGCCTGCCGCGCTCCTAGCGGCTACTGAAGGGGCTGCGTTCGAACTGCACCGGCTCATTGCCTTTAGGACGGACAACAACCGTCCCGGCGAGCTTGTCGTGCCAACCCTGCTTGCGTCGGTCAAACGCTACCCAGAAGTACCCCACACCTAGCGGGATTAGCGAGAGGAAATAGCCTGCATAGCGGAGCACAGCCTGCCCTGTTGACATCGGCTGACCGGTGTCAGCATCTACCACCTGGGCTGACATGGCCATCTTCCCTGGGGTGGCGCCTCGATAGATCCAAAAAGCGATCACTGCAGCCGCGGGTAAGACAAGGTTGATCAACACATCCGCGGGGCCTTGAAAGAACTTGCCCGTAGGGGAGGTGTAGGTCCCATAGACGGCGATCGTCAAAGGAGCGGTGATCACGATCTGCAGGAGTAGGTCTATGAACGCCGCTCCAGTTCGTGCCCAAAAACCCACGTACTCAAGTTCACTGCTCATTGAGAGTCTCCTCGCGATCATCTTACAGCTCATCCATACCGACGTGCCCTGCTGTGCGCGTCGCACCTGTCGACGCTGTGCGATGCCCGACAGCCGATGAAAAGAATGAGCTCGAGCAGGAGTCCTCCTGCGGACGGAGAAGGAGCAGTCTGAAGTGGAGGGCGACTGGAGAAGCTGTTGGCGCGCAGATCACTTGGCGCTAGTTGCAAAGGATCTCCGCCAGCTGCTCGCCAACGCTGCCCGGAACAATCGCGGTGGCCGGCTCCGGCACGCTGTCCGTGTGCACTGCGGCACCGTCGCGCGAGTAGTAGGTCGAGGTGAGTGGAACCAGTTTCTGCTCGTCGCAAAGGACGTTCATCTGGTTCATCGACGTGACGTACTCCGAAGGCTTCGAGCGGAACACGTTCTTGGGCTTCGTCAGGCGGTGATTCGTCCAGACCTGGAATGCTTTCCCCGGCATGTTCAGGCGTTTGATCTTGCCGGCATGCAGGAAGTACCCCGTGCCGTCGTGCCCCACGCCGTACTGAACCCAATCTGATGACTCCGCTGCCGCCACCGATCCGCTGATCGCAAGGGCAACGGCCCCGATTGCTGCTTTCATCCGCCCCTCCTGTTAGGCCGCGACGCACACGGGCGCGGCACTGCTCTACCTCAGTGGTCGAAAGAGTCCTCCACCGCATTCCGCCGTCGGCGCGATGCCGCAGGGCGGGGCCTACTTGTACTCGGCGCCCAGGATTCGAGCCGTGGCGGTGTATTCGCCGCCCGCTGAATGACCCAGGGACCCAGAGCAAGAAACTTGAGCGGAGCCGCCGGGCGGCAAGGTGTAGACCTTTTGGGAACTGCTCGTCTGCCCCTGTCGCACCACCTTCAACTCGACGTTTGCAGCAATCGTCCTGTCCTGATCTCGGCTGCGGACCACGAGCCAGCTGTGCCCAGGGCTGCAGGAACCCTGCTTCACGATGCTTACTTGCTGCTTGGCCGACTTTTCCTTGGCCTCAGCGAGTCCCGTGACCAGCACCCCGAAGACTGCACAAACCAAGAGCTGTTGAACGTGCTTCTTCATTTCCGCTCTCCAATTTTCAAATCGCAGGAAGCCCAGCTATGCCACCGAGCAGATTCAGAACACGGAGCCTTGCCCACGCAAGGACGGACGTGCAGGCTCACGCTTGAGATCGGAAGTCATGCCAGCAGCCAGGGCGGGCTGATCTTTGACGCGAGCTCCACTTCGCGGGAGATCGCACTCGAACCGCTTGGCCTGGACTTCGCTGACGCGGAACGGCCAGCGCTTGACGGCGATCCCCTGGTTAGGAACGCCCATGAGATCGTCGTGAGTTGCCGAAACAGGTTTGGGACGCCGCCAGTCACGCTATCGCATGACCGCTATGCGCACTGGACCTCTTGGTTGCCCCGCGCTTCAGTCCCAACATCCCGAGGAGAGCCGAGCCAAACAACAAGGCGGCACCAGGAAGAGGAACCGCAGAGACGGTGTTGAGCTGCAGCTTCATGGTGTCACCGGACCAAGTGCCAAACTGCGATGCATCCAGGATGGTTGTATTGGTGAAACCAAGGTAAAACCAACCTCCCGAACGCGCCATCACGTCAGCGATGATAGAACTGCCAAGCTCGACCGAGTAGGGAGTGACGTAGTCGGTGACCGTGACTTCCCCGTACTTTGTACCCGTCTGAAGATCCTGGAACGCAGAGACGCCACCAGCTGAGGGGTTCGAGCCCACGTCATAGATGGCGAGCGTTATGCCGGTGAGGTCGTAACTAAGCGCCTGGAGCGTTCCGGTCAATGTGGCGCTGGACAGCGTTTCCCCCGACAGATCTGGCAGCAGGAATCCGACCCAACTGTTATACGTGCCCCCGCCACAGCAAACCCCTGTGAATGTGTTGTTCAAGGGATGCGAGCCATTGGATACACCTGTGGATTGCACCCAGCCCTTCGAGACGGGGTTGAGGTCTATCGTCGCCGCGTGGCTGGCCGACGCAAACGCAAGGATGAGGACGGAGAACGTAAGGAGAAGGCATCGAACGGCTCGCATGGATCCTCCAGGGCAGCAGTTCGACGGTTTTACGGCTCCTCCCCGCCACGAGCAATAGGCCATAGGTGCCCACGTTGGCGGAGCAGCTCGTCTCGCGTTCGTCGGAGAGCATGGTGGCTAGCTCACCCCCAACGCCGTGACGAGGCGCGACTTGGACGCGATTCGCTAGCCGGTGCCTCCGGAGCCCATCACTCGCCTCCCCCGACGCTCACCCGAAGCTGCTGTGCGTTTGTGGCCCGAGGGGCCGCCGAGTCTTTCATGAGAGTTGTGGCAGACCAAACGTTCAGCACGCAACGCGCAAGTCGAAGACCAATTGATGGGGCATGCTCGCGGCCCGCAAGTCCCAGCTCTGCCCATCGCTAGCGGACACCGCAACCCCGCGCCTCTGGCGCCCGAAGCGGCGGTTTGACCGCTGGCCGCACTGGGACCGTCTCGGCTGGTGAAGGGGCCAAGAGAAGGCCTAAGTGGGAGACTCCAGGCCAGTCGCGGTCTTCCGCTTCTTCAGTTGAGATCGGCGATGTCTTCCGAGCGGAGTACGGCGGTGAGGGGCGCCCGAAGAAAACAGGCAACGTTGCCCCTTTTCGGATCGCCCGCACAAAAAGGTGGAACCCGGTTCCACCTTTTCGGGACCAGAGCGATCAAACGACGGCGAAGTTGAAGGTGGCTACTGGAAGGGCTGACGCCGATCGCCGGCACGCAGCCGACAGCAGCCCGGGCGGCGTGCCCGACAGAGGTAGACTGGGTCGAACATGCGTAAAGAAGAGAATGCCGTCCAAGAGTGGCTTCGTGTCCACCACGCGCTTATGGAGAAAGAGGCGGCGTTCAGCAAACTGGCGATGCAGGTGGCATCCGGTCAAGCCTCGCTGGAATCGCTTGACGAAGAGCGTCGTGCGCTCGTCGAGCTCCGCGCCCACTGCAGCGTCATGTACGAGAACGCGTTTCCCCGGTCGTCCAACAAACCACGATGAGATGAAGCCATGCTTGTGGCGACTGTTGACCAGCATGACTTCTCGCTCCGGGCGGAGTAAGGTGGCGCCTCCTCTCCTGAACCGGCTCTTCTGGTGCCTCCTGCCGGTGACTAGCGTCAATCAGCCCGCTTTCGCACTGCTCTCAAGGAGACACCGGTGCGTAGCCCCTCCCCGAATTCCGAATTTGTCACCCGAGATTCCGTGACGGGCTCACTAAGAGCCGAGAGAGACCGGATTTCAGCTGAGTCGCGTGAGGCTCTCGCGCAGTTCTGGGCAACTGCCGCTGTGGCGAGGCTAGACATAGAAGCTGCGCGTGAACGGCTGCTGGCCGCCGCGGCGTACAACGAGAGCTTGCGAAGGTGAAACGCCTGACGCTGACTGTTGAACTTCGCTGGCACTCGGCCCCCGCGCTGGGTCATCACCCTGTAGGTCCAACTACAGGAGTTCCACATGGGAGCGAAACAGTCCAGCAGCAACCGCGGCTGCGCCCAGGATCGCGCGAAGGTCGCCGGCGGCCAGAAGCACGAGATCCGCTACGAGGGGGAGAAGACTGGCGCCAGCGCGCGGACGTCAAGCGCGCGGTGAAGTCCGAGGGCAATAGCCGCAAGAAGGTGGAGCGCGCGCTAAGCAAGTAGCTGTCATCGGCGTCGGCGCTCGTACGTCTCGTTAAAGCTCTCCACCCGTGCGCTAGCTTGCGCGGAGAGATATGTCGCCCGAAGTCGCGCTGTGGCCGTCGGGTCCATGGGTGTAATCCGATCTGCAGAAAAAAGCCCGGACGTGCCGGGCTCAAGCTGCCACTTTTGAGTGAAGCCACCCGCCAGGGAGGGAAAGCGGGGCTGGCAGAGCCAGGCCGGCAATGTAGCCCATCAGCGCGTCGGCAGCCAGCCCTCCCGGACGGGAGTTGATCCCTTTGGCCCATGGAACGCGCTCGGCGAAGCGCCTGGCGGGGAACTCCTCAGACCGCGATGGCCACGTCCAGCTGGTGAAGGTTCGCCTGCTGATCACGCAGCGCTCGCCGGATGCCCTGGAGCTCTGACCGGATTCGAAGCCAGTCGCCGCCCTTGTCCGCGTTGCGGCTAGACCGGGACTTTCCCTCGCCGCTTCGAGGGCCTGTCGCCTGCTCCCACGGCCTCCACCTGCGTATCGCCTCGGCCTGTCGCTGCCGCTGCTCCGGTGTCCAGGTACGTGCCGCCATGGCTCTGGTCCTCTAAAAGTTCGTTTTGTGCGGGTTCGACATTTCTCCCGTGCGCGGGAGGCGATACCCCGTTGTTCACCTGCTGCGGCCCGTTGGCGATGTTCGCCTGCTTCACGAACGTGGCCTGCTGCCGCGGGTACTTCAGATCCACCAGCGCGGAGATAGTGGCCCTGCTCTGGGCCTGCGCCTTCAAGGCCAGGCCGAGGAATGCCTCTAAGTTCCTCTGCGAGGTCTGGGCTTGGGCGCGCCTGGCCAAGCTGGTGAAGATGGTCTGCAGTGCGGTCGCCTGACCGACAAGCATCGCCTCCATCTGCCGCAAGTCACCATTGCGTACCTCGTGGAACGTTTCCTTCAGAGCCTCACAGAGAGGCGCCGCGTCCTCTTCGTTCACGCGCGAATCCGCGATGATGTTCTTGCGATACGCCAGAACAACCCCAGCGGCATTGAGCGATGCGGCCATGCTGACGGCGGCGAATAGCTGCTCGTGAGTTTTCTCTGGCTTCTGAGGTGGCACGGCGGCAGTGACAACACTGGAAGCCCCACCCCTTGCGCGATTGGGCCGCGGATTCGAGGAGGTCTTCTTCATCAGTGCAGCAGCCCGCCTTGGTGATGAGCTGACTCGAATGTGGCGAGCGGACCGTGGTCGCCTTCTTCCCCGCTCGGCCGGAATGACGCGAAGCACTCCGCCCCCATCATCCCGGCGAGCATGACTGCCCACATCGCCTTAGCCATCTGGGCATCAGCCCGCGCCAGTTCCGCGAGCGTCACCATCTCCCGCCTGCTCGCTGGATCCGATTCGGCTTGTTGCTGTAGCAGCGCAATCGCAAACGTCGTGTTGCCCGAGTGCAGCGCGCTGTAGACGCGAGAGCCGAACTCCAGTGCGGCATGCTGCTTCGACTCGTTCCATGCAAGGAAATTGCTGGTGACCTCCTGCGTCAACTGGGGGTACTTCGTCAGCAGCGCCGCATATTCGGCGTGCTGCGCATCCGACTTCATGTACAGCGCGCGGAGATCAGCCGCCATCAGGGCTTCCGACTCTAGTTCGGGGTGAGCGCCCTTGCTGTCCTGAGCCTCGCTGACGAGCGCGGCGGTGTTCTCGCCGGAGAAGGAGAACTGGCCCATCAGAACGCTTTCCCGGCCGCCAGCCGCGAGGCCAGGATGCCGCCGACGTTTCCGATGGAGCCAATGAGGGCGTTCGCTCCGGCAATGTCCGCTCCCGCCTCCGCGGCGCCCTGCTTCTGCAGAATGTTGCCGACCAGGGCGCCGGTCGTCATTCCGGCCTTGCCGACCCCCGCGGCACTGCTCTGCCCCAGCTCCGTCAACCCCATGTAGCGGGCAAGCTGCCGGTCAATCAGCTTGGCCGTCTGGTCCGCGCGGAAGTCCATCAGCCCCGCCTGCACGTTGCCGCCACGCAGCCCGCCCGTGGCGGAAGCGTTCTGCAGGATGGCGTTCTCGCCTTGCTTGATCAAATGGGCGAACTCAGGGCCAGCGACCAGCTCATCGATCGCGGCCCGTTGCGGAGCCGTTCCGTTCGAGCCGACCAGGTCTTGGTAGCGCTGGAGGTTGCCCGTGCCCGCAGCAACGTAGGGAGCGAGCAGCTTCTGCACCGTTTCGAACTGACGCTGCTGCTCTGCGATGGCTCGATCGCCCGATGCAATCAGGTTGCCAGAGGCATCCCGGGCTGCGTTGGAAGCGACGAGGCCACTCACGAGGCTTGCGCCAGAGGAGAACAGAGTGCCCCAGCCGCCCAGCGACGACAGCACGCCGCCGCCTGCCACGGTGGGAGCGACGGCTGGGGCGACCGAGGCGGCGAGTGGTGCACTCAGGAGTGAGTTCGCAGCAGCCGCATCCGCCCCTGCATACATCAGCCCAGCATCGCCGAATGCGGTTCCAGGAATACCGGCCGCCGCACCCGCGCCTGCCGCCTGTCCGCCCATCAACGCCGGAAGGCCGAACGCCATGCCGCCGGCAGCAAGAGCCGCTAGCGCCAGCAGCTGACCGGGGTTGTCGCTCTTGTGGACGCCTTGGTGAGTGACAGCGCCAGTGCTGTCGTGAAAGTCGATCGGCGTTTGACCCAGAACCGGCTTTCCGTTGCCGTCCGGCCCCAGATAGTTGTCATAGGAGGTGAAGCCACCCCGCCCGTCATTCAGGGGCTGGTAGATCTTGCCGTTGTGGACCGCGTACCCGTTCGGGCCGGCGTTGAGCACCGTGCCGTCCGGCAGGATCATCGGCAGCATGGCCGCGACTTGGTTGGCCCAGACCTGGCTTTCTTCGCTCATGTCGCTCTCCTCGATATCTGCGTGTTGCTGACTGGGTATATGCGAGACGAGGAGTCGCTCAAAACCTCGGCATGGCTTTCCCCCACTGAGTCGCGTCGCGACCACTCAGTTCTCAGCGCCCAAGCCCCCATCGCGTACGCCAACTGGCTGCAGGCCGGCTTGTCCGCCAACTCCGTCCACGCACCCTGCCCAAGCAGGCGTTCAGTGGGCGTGGTCATGGGGAACGTCCTCGTTGGTGTCTTCTGGATGAGGCGCGGCAGTCCCGCCCTTCGCAAGCGGCCTAGCCAGTGACCAGTACCAGCCGCCAGCCATCCCGCCCTTGCGCTTGATGACGCCGAGGGCGTCTGCTGCGCGGCGAACCGTGCCCCAGGAGTGGCCTGCTTGGTTGGCCTCGTCCTTGACGGTGGTCACCGGGGTCGGCCCTTCCGCCAGAACTTGGCGAAGGAAGTCGGCCGCGGCCTCGCGAGGCACTGCCTCCCGGTCCTCCTCCGGCTCGAGCAGGAGATCACGGGCAGAGCCCTCGACCGCTTGGCCCCATGCCACCAATGCGGCTTCGATCCCGGGCAATGCCTCCACCTGTTCCACCGCGTAGCGGAAGCCGCCCTCGTCGGGGCCAATATTCGATTTCGCGCGAGCGAATACCCGAATCGGTTTGCCCTCGTCGTCCTTCGACTTGGCTGCGACCAGAACAACGCGAGCAACAGCAGAGAACGCGATGCTGCCGACCACGCGCTGCATCGGATCCTGTCCTTGCCCGCCTTTGGCGAAGTGCGTGATGCCGAGCACTGCACATCCCATCGTGGCCCCGAAGTCCACCAAGGGCTGCAGCGCCCGTCGAACCTCGCCGTTCTTGTGGCTGTCGCCGGCGACCGCGCTCACGACCGGATCAACCACGAGCAGCCGCACGTTTCCGATCCGCTCAGCTGCGGCCATCAGGGCGGCCATGTCCCGGGCGGGATCGAAGGGGATCACTTCGCCGTCAACGCGGGCGCCGCTCACGAAGTAGCAGCGGTCCTTGTCGGCTCCAGCGGCGATGAGCCGTGGCAGCAGCGTGTCTGCGGGATCGTCCTCGCCGGACCAAATGAGCACGTTGCCCTGCTCGGCTCGCGTGCCGTCCGGCCACCGCCCACCGATGCTCACCGTAGCGGCGACACCGATCGCGATAGTGGTCTTCCCTTGGCCCGGGGCGCCGGCGAGGATGTGAAGCTTTCCCCTGGCGAGCCAATGCTGCCAAAGCCAGCAGATCGGCTGGGGCTTCAAGTCGGTTCCGCGCACAAGCACCACGCCGTCTTGAACGGGCTCAGGCGGCGTAAACCGCTCTGCGGTCTGAATGACGTTCTTCATGAGCTGCCTGTTGTGGTTCACGCAGCCTCCTGCAGCACGTCGTTGAGATCGTTCTGCTCTTGCTTGGTGATCAGAACCTCGACGCCGGCCGCATGCCAGCGGCCCGCGCACTCCTGCGCAGCTCTTCGCCCGGCAGGATCGTTGTCCGCGCCAATCAGCAGGGTCTCGACGCCCTGGAGCACGGGGAGCAACGCAAGGTTGCCTGCATCCAAGCACGCCCAGACCGGCGTGTATGCGTGCGCCATGCTCAAGGCTGTCTCAATGCCCTCGGCGATGCCCAGGCCCGTCGTCACGAACTCGTCAGGCCAGAGACGCACGACGCCGCCCTGCTTCGTGTGCCCGCCAAGGAGCATGCGTGCCGGCTTGACGTCGGCTTTTGTGCCATCAGCACGGATCCACGTCCGGTGCAGGGTTCGCATCTCTCGCGTGACCGCATCGGTGACCAGGGCGACCAGTGCCGGCCCTTCGTACCCGCTCGGGTGGTGCTTCAACCGCGGATGGAAACGCAAGTGCGAGTCACTGGGCGGCAACGTGCAGCGCCGCGCCAGCAGGTACTGCTCACCGACAGTGCCTGCGAGAGGCCTGCAACTGGCCAGAAGCTCTTTGCCGTACTGGGCAAGCACCTGGTGCTGCGCCTCCTCCACCGGGGGCGGCGCCACGGTCAGCTCCGGCTTCGGGCGGCGCAGCGGCGTCGAGGAGCCACGACCGTCTGCCTCCCATGCACCGAGCTCATTCGCTGCCTCGGCGAACGGCAGGCCGTGGGCCTTCATGTGGTACGCCAGCACGTCGCCCCCGTGCTCGCCGCAGGCCATGCAGACCCATCCGCCGGTCGCGGTGTTCCAGCGCATGGAATCACTACCGCCATGCAGGCGGCATTCGGTGGTCACCCAGGCACCGCGGCCGACGGCCCTGAGGCCTTGGCTCTCGATGTAGCTGTGCGCATCGGGGAGTTGGTCCTTGCGGAATTCACCCATGCCGACCTCCCCGTTCGATCGACTTTTGAAGGCTGCGCAGCAGTCCACGAACGTACTCGTTGGACAGCTCCGGGCAGTGTGCCCTGAGCGCTTGGTAGACGCGATCCTGTCCCGACGCTTCGTCCTTGAGCTCGGACACGAGGCGTTGCCCAGCGAGATTGCCGGCCAAGTAGTCGCCAACGGCGCCCGCGCTCACTTCGCGACCCCCGGCTCACCCGCCCGAGACCGCAGCCAAGCGCGGACTTCGCCCACCTTCCAGGCCGTTACCCGTGCCGACAGCTTCACCGGCGCCGGAAACGTCTTGTCCTTGACCTTGCGCCACAGAGTGGGTGCGCTGAACGGAAGCGGCGCCGCGAAATCCGGACGCTTGGGATTGGCCACCAAGCTCGATGCCCGGACGTACGCCCCGTCGGGCAGGCTGTCGAAAGAAGAGATGCTCTGGGACATGTCGCGCCACCTCCTGACAGGGCGCGACACGTATTGAATACATCGGAACCGCTTCCAAGAACTACCCTTGCGGGCAGCGGCTAGCCGATGCGCGGACGGGCTAGCCGGGGTCCGGCGTGCCTCGAAGCGCCTTTCGGGCCGTGGAGAACGACATGCCCAGTTCCGCTGCCTCCTGCTCGGCGCAGATGTCTCTGCTGGAATACTTGCCGGACGCCCAGATCTCGCGGATCCGCTGCCGCTTCCACCGCGAGCCGCCTTCGCGTTCGTGCTTGGCTTCGGCGGCCGCCTTGGCGGACTCAGAGCGCACCTTCGCGATCACTGCGGCCGCATCGCCCTCCTTGTCGCTCAGTGCTCGGACGAACAGCCGGAAGTAGCGGACGGCCAGCCGGTTGGCCGGCTCGCATTGCGCTTCAGCGAACTGGAGAATGGTTTCGGCCGGAAGCTCACTGCGCGCGCAGCACCGGATGAAGCACTCCCCGTCGAGGATCAGGAACTCGTCCCAAGACATCGAGTTGAGGTCCTCGAGCGTGTGCTCCGACTGCTGCGGCGCGGCGAACGCCACTGCTTGTCGCAAGCGGCGCTCGCGATCGGTCTCCTCTGCAAGGATTCGGGCGAGCTCGAGATCCCCGGGCGCGAGGATCAGCACGCTCTCCGGGTCCAGCCGGATTTCAGCGTCGTCGTTCAATGTGCACTCCTTCAAGTGCGCCTTCAAGAAGATGCCCCGGCAGGCGGGTGAAGGTGTCCCGCTTTTCGGTTCGCGGGCCTAGCCGGGGCTGTTCGATCATAGGGCGCCATTCGCTGCGTTTTGTTCTCGGGCACCCTGGTAGCCACGATTACGGGCTCGATGCCGGAGGCGCTGAGGGGCTGGCCGCGTCCCCACCATCAGGACGGTCCAGGACACCCACGAGATGCGCCAGGATGGTTGCACCGACATCCAGCTTCATCTTGAACGCGTCTGTCGTCAGCGTCATGTCGCGAGCACCGACCAAGAGCGCCTGGAGGTCGTTTGCCCGGCCCAGCAGGTCCGTGTTCCCTTCGTGGTGTAGGGCAGTCTGGAACGCCTCGAGTTCAGCTTCAGCACGACGCAGCAGCAGGAGCGCGAACGGGCCGTTGCCCCATTCCATTGGGCTTTCGATTGCGATCTCCAGCGCGTCATCGACATTCCGGGTGACGGACTCGAGCAGGCGCAGGGCTTCGCTCCGCCAGGCCGGCTGCGAAGTGGACGCCGTGACCTGCGCTTTGCTGGCGCCGCCGAGGAATTCGTCCAAGAGTGCAACTGCGCTGCGGCCCAGGACTGCACGTACTTCGTACTTGGCGCATTCCCCGATCGCGGCCTCCAGATCCGAGCGCAGCTCCGGCAACTTGCGCAAGGCTTCGGCCTCATCGCCGCGGTCCCACGCGGCCAGAGCCTCCCAGTACCGCTTAGACGACTTGGCGCTCTTGGAAATCAGTTCGTAGGTCCCTTCGCTGCCATCGACGTGCTCGCATCCGTCCAACATGTCGTCAATGCGTGCCAGCAGCAACCCGAGCGGCGTCCCACCTTCGGGCCGGTCCTCGGCCGTGAACCCTCCCAAGTATTCGTTCAACCGGCGGTGCGCCTGGAGAAGCAACTCCTTCGTCTTGAGGGACGCCTCGGTGTCGTTCACCGGCATGCCGTAAGTTCGCGCGTCGTGGACATGTGCACGGACCTCATTCAGGTACTCACGCGAGGCATCCACACTGAGTTCGTTCTTCGCGTGGAACAGCGCATCTCGCGCCTTTCCAATCTCCTCTCCGGCGACATCTGCGCCGACTACGGAGGCTTCGCGAAGAACCCTCTCCAACTCGTTGATTGTGCGGTTGAGGGGGTCAGCCGAGTCCGATTCCTCATCCTGCTCGGCGGTGTACTTCACGTCGGGGCCACCGGTCCACTCCTTGAACGTGATCGACCGGATCGTGCTCGGGCCGTCCATGGCCGATCCCGCTTGCTGGAGCACGCTCGCCAGTGCAGCGCAGAAGCCGGTCCGCAGCTTCTCGTCGGCGGCGACGGCCTCGATGTACGGGCGCGTGAACACGTCTTGGGGAACGCCGCGACCGCGGTACGCGGCTTCGAGGGCTGCCTGGTCGGATCCGGCCTCGGAGATAGCCTGCGCCTTTCCGACCATCTCCGCCACCAGCGCTTTGCCGGCCATGAACGTGGCTTCATCTGCGGCGTGCGACGTGGGAGGGACGGCTACCGACCCGCTTCGTTGCCGCCGCTTCGCCTCAGGACTTTGAGCGCCGAGGTATGCATCGCGGGTCACGCGATACGCGTCTGGCACAAGCGTCATCGTTTCCGCAGTAGCAATAAATTGCGAAAGTGCAGCCATGAAGCCTTCGCGTTTTGCAGGGACTCCTTCGACGGCATCGAAGTAGCGGCGAACAAATACGTTGTGGGCCTCCCCATCCCGCATCTCGGCTTTCAGCCAGATGGAGGGATGATCTCCAATGCTGTAACCCTCGGCGAACATGTCGGCAGCGAGGTTCATGCCGGCAGTGAACTCGTCATCCCCGCTGAGCACCTGGTACCCGACGGAGACCCCTTCATCTGGAAGCCCACCGACATCGAACAGGTCCGAGGACTTGTCCAACTGCTCGATCGGTGCCGCGAGCAAGAGCCGCACAGCCCGCGGTGTCTCCTTCATCTCGCACACTCCGGTGAGTAGGGCTCCCATGTGGTACACCGGGTTGAGGATGTCGTATGCCTTGGCGTTCACGTCCTGTGCGATGTGCTGCATCTCTGCGGCGATTTCGCCTGCATCGAGCAGCAAGTAGCCCGCCAGCGGCCAGCTGTCTGGATCCACCTCCCTAGCTTCCTTGATGACGTCCTGAACAGAGTGCCTCAGCTCGATGGCTGCCGCTCGCCAGCCGCGTTCAGGGTTCACTTCCCGAGCAAAAGTGGGGTCGGCGAGGTCCCGCTCAGGCATCAATGCCGAAAAGCCTTCTTCCTTAGCCATGCGCTTGGCTCCTTTTCGTGATTTAGGGGAGCGGGAGTCTTGTACGCGAGAGGGCGCCGGCGAGTGACCGGCGGTTTCAGTCGCCACAGAGCGAGCGGCGGGCTTGTTGTCGCCGCGGTCTCCTGAGGAGCGCCCACGCGACTGCGATACATTCGTCTTAGCCATGATCTGCAATGCCTTTCCGAGGTGCAGGTTGTGGTCAGAGGCCGGCCGGTGTTCCCGCACCTGTCGGCCTCGCTTCTTGCCCCGCTCGAACGCCGCGGGGCGTGGCGGTCATTCCTTCGTCGCAGGCAGTTTCGCCCTGTCGATCACACGGGACAGCCAAGCGGTTCCCAACTGACGCAGCTTTTGCCACCGCGCCGGCGTGAGTCGGAGCGTGCCTGGCACAGTGCGTTCATCCTCTGGAAGCGAAGGTCGCCCTGCTCCCGGTCTCGCGCCGCCTCTGGTCTTCTTCGGTGTGCTTGTGCTCATATGAATATCGTAATCTGTTATTCAAATTAGCGCCAGCACTTTGACGAGATCGACGGCGACGCCGGGGGTGGGCCTTAGCTGCGGCGATCTCCGCGGGAAGCCGCACCAGTGCTAGATGTGGGGATGGGCCTGAGCGGCACCGAACCTACTCAGCATTACCATGTGCCTTCCACGGAGGAGCTCATGGTCAAGTTTCCGGTGCACGTCACTCGCGATGGTTACAGGGGCGCGAATCAGAGCAGGAGAGCCAAGGCCCAGAGTCACAACGAGACCGCGGCCGCCCTTGAAGCGCACATCAACCGCCAGCTGGAATCCCAGACGGAGCCCATCAAGAGTTACTCGTACTCCATCCTCGCGCACGAGACGAGAATCCCTCGCGAGGTGGTGGCCAGGATGTGCTTCTCGATCGACTGCGGGCACAACGGATTCACAGTCATCCGGAAGGACCTGACGTACGAGCAAGCGCTGAAGGAGATCGAGGTCGGCCGGTGATCGACGTCTCGCACCTCGTGGCGTTTCTGGCGGGCTCCGCTGCTGGTGCCGCGGGGACCTACTTGGCGGATCGATTCACGGATCAGCGCCGCCGGCAGGAAGGCGCTCGCAAGGACCTCCGCAAGTTGGAGCGCCTGCGCAGGCTGATGCCGGATCTGCTGGCGGAGATCCACGCTGATCTCGTTCGTGAACACGCCGCCGCACTTCGCAAGTTCCTGATCCTTCCAAACGATCGGCTAACGTTCAATGGTGATCGCCCCCGCTTCGTCTATTTCGAATCGGAGCACCGCGCCGTAAAGAACCAGGTCGGCATCTTGGTGGCGGAGGGGTTCGCTTCGGTCCTGCGCGAAGAGGTGAACCCCGCTACACCGGCGATCTACCGCTTTGAAGAGCACTTTGTCGACCTGATGGTGCGGTCCTAGCGTCGACCCCTGATAACCGTTATCACCCCTGGATTACGGTGACGTATTCCGGGGGGCCTATGCTGCCGGCATGGACGACCAAGAAGACACGATAGCGGTCCTTCAGCAACTGCTGGAGAAGGCCGAGCGCGGCGAACCATTCTCGGCCGCGCTGCGGCTGCGGCTGCACGACGGCACCGAGGAGGAGATCGTCATCGGGGACACCGAGGAGGACCGAGCTGCGGTGATGTCCAAGCTGCGCCGGATGCTGGGCGAGCTGCACTGACATGCCGCCGCGGAGCCGGGCAGCTGACTCAGCCGCGATCCGGGCAGCGGATGCGCGAGGTGCGCGAGCGCGCCGGGTACACCGTGGACGGCCTCGCCAAGCTGCTGGAGACCACTCCCAAGGCCGTTGAGGCTTGGGAGGCGTCAGGGGACAAGATGCGGCTGGAGGTCTTCTACTGCTTCTGCTTGTACCTGGAGGCTTCGCCCGACGAGATCCTCTACGGCCCTGATGGTCCGCCACAGCGGGCGCACTGAGTAGTGTCGAGGCTACCCTCGACACCTGTTCCCGGCGGCCCCGTCCCGCGCCGCGATGTTGCCCTGGAGTTTTGCGGTCCGCTCTCTTGTGAGGCTGGTGCCCGGGCGGCGATTCTCGGACGCCCATATCGGTCCTGCGGTAGGTCTCAGATGCCGCCGCAATCGCCAGGCGCTCCGAAGATGCCAGAACACGTCCAACACTAAAAGGTGAGCACCTTCAGCACCTTCGGCGGAAGTTGAGCACCTTCGCACCTGCCGTCCTGAGCCCAGGGCGGTTGCGTGACGCGCAGGCTGCCCCGCCCCCTCTGGCAGCTCTCAGGTCCGCCCACTCGCGAAAATTAAGCCTTCAGCGATCGGCGCCCGCGAGTCAGCGCGCCCCAGAAAACGCCCGGAATCTAAGGCGGAAACGCCGAGCCACTAATTTTCGTGACTGGGAAATGACAATAACCAAGACAGAAAATTAGGCCTGCAGCGTTTCCGGGGGCGCCGCCAAAGCAGTCAAAGCACCCCCAACTGTCGTTCGAAACAGTCAGCTTCTGTCGCTGTAGGCGACGACTTGCCTTGCCCTGATCGGAACGGCAGACAGTGCGTACTTTGCGTACTTAGGCGGACAACCTCAACCGCGGGCCGCTCGAAAAGGGGGAACCTGGTTCCCCCTTTCAACAAGCAGGGCCAACGAAGGCTGCGGCTCAACGCTCCACATGACCATCTTCAGGGCCACGCCGGTGCGAGCCGAGCCGAGCGCGCCATTCCCACGGGGGAGCAGCCCCGTCGTCCGCCCACAGCCCGGCTCGAGCTGAGCGAGCTTCGCCTTCAGCCTTCTTGATCTTCGGGTCGGTGAGATAGCGCGTAAATGCCCAGGCCATGCCGGCGCTCACCTGATGGAGACTCGCATCCTCGCCACGGCATTCGACGCGACCAACGGTTCGGCCATACCGATCGCGCTTGAGCGGCACCACCGCTGCCGATTGGCCGTAGCAAAGTGAGCTCAGTTCACGCTTGGACCGCTGGCCATGCGGCTGGGCCTTCTCCGGGGCATCGATCTCCGCCAGGCGAACGGTTATCTGCTGAGGGCTGCTGGGATCGCCACAACGAACCTTCAGCGTGTCCCCATCACTGATCGCGACTACGAGGCATAGAAGCAGCGCGCTCACCCGTCCCCTTGGCCCGTGCTTGCGCCGCCAGCCAGTCCCGAACTTCAGATGTGCGGTAAGCCACTCGGCGAACAGACAGCTTAATGGGCTTGGGGAAGGTTGAGGTGACTTTCAGCCGATGGATGGTGCTGCGCGAGATGCCTAGGCAGGCGATCAGCTGGTCTACGCTCATCAGCTCCGCCTCCGGGATCACCGCTGGCCGCGGCCGACTCGGCGGCTTCACGACGGGCACGGGGGGCGCTTGCCGAGCTACGAGAGGCTTCGGCGCCAGCCGGCGCGTCCGCATTGCCAAGCGCAGCTCGGACTCCGGCTCATCAAAGAGATCGACTGGCCAGACATCAACCGGAGCGGCCGGCGGATCAGACTCTCTTGGTATCCGAATTGGTATCCGGCCTTGTCTCTGACTCATGAATGTCAGTAGTTGCTCGCTGGCTCAGGCTTATGGAAATTGGTGCCGATTGTCGGGATCGAACTGACGACCTACCGCTTACAAGGCGGTTGCTCTACCACTGAGCTAAATCGGCCCGGGGAAATTCTAGATGCCAGAGCTCCGGCGGGCGCGGCCCGCCGGCTTCACTTGATGCGCTTCAACGCCGGCCGCGGGCCGGCGGGCGGCTTGGGCGGTTCGCCTTCGGGGCCGTTGGTTCCCGCTTCGGGCGTGACCAGCTGGACCACCTTGCTGTCGGGTTCAGCCGGTGTCGCGCCGGCGGCGGGCACGCTGCTCAGCGGTGAAGGCCGGGGCGCTTCGGTTCCGGAAGCGGGCACCGGGAAGGCCATGCCCTGGCCGTTCTCGCGGGCGTAGATGGCGATCACGCGGTTGACCGGCACCATGATCTCGCGCGCCGTGCCGGCGAAGCGGGCCTTGAATTCGATGAACTCGTTGCCCAGCTTGAGCGAGCTGGTCGCGTCGAAGCTGATGTTGAGCACGATCTCGCCGTTCTTCACGTATTCGCGCGGGACCTGGACGGTGTCGTCCACCTGCACCGCGACGTAGGGCGTGAGCCCGTTGTCGGTGCACCAGTCGTACAGCGCCCGGATCAGGTACGGGCGAGTGGAGGTGGACTCCAGCGCGTTCATCAGCTCTTCGTTCGCCTTGCGCTTACTTGCGCATCACCTTCTCGGAAGGCGTGAGCGCTTCGATGTAGGCCGGGCGCGAGAAGATGCGTTCGGCGTACTTGAGCAGCGGCGCGGCGTTCTTGGACAACTCGATGCCATAGTAGTCCATGCGCCACAGCAGCGGGGCGATGGCCACGTCGAGCATGGAGAAGTTCTCGCCCAGCATGTACTTGTTCTTCAGGAACACCGGCGCGAGCTGGGTCAGGCGGTCGCGGATGTGCGAGCGGGCCTTCTCCAGCGCCTTCTCGTTGCCCTTGGAGGCGCGCGATTCCAGCGTGCTCACATGCACGAACAGCTCCTTCTCGAAGTTGAGCAGGAACAGGCGCACGCGGGCGCGATCGACCGGGTCGCCGGGCATCAGCTGGGGATGCGGGAAGCGCTCGTCGATGTACTCGTTGATGATGTTCGACTCGTACAGGATCAGGTCGCGCTCGACCAGGATGGGCACCTGGCCGTACGGGTTCA
>JAEWBU010000091.1 GCA_023390985.1 Pseudomonadota bacterium | reverse complement strand
GGGCACGATCGAGTGGTGGCAGGAAGAGCCCAACCGACTGATGCACTACCCGATCGACGGCCCGGCGCGGCTGCTGACGCGCGGCGCATCGTGGCTGCATCCGGCCGCGCTGCGCGCCGGGCGCATTCCGCCGGGCCATCCCGAAGGTTTCATCGAGGCCTTCGCCAACGTCTACCTCGGCGTCACGGCCGCCATCCGTGCGCACGCCCGCGGCGAGCGGCCCGATCCGCTGGAGGCCGACTACCCGGGCGTGGAGGACGGCGCGCGCGGCGTGCGCTTCATCGAAGCGGTGCTGGCGTCGGCGCGCAGCGAGCGGAAGTGGACGCCGCTGAAGAAGTCTTGAAGGCGCCGCGCAGCGTCGCCCACGACAGGAGCGGCGCCGCCTCTTCGACGACCACCGACGAAGACCGCAGGGCGAGGACCGAGCTCGACGGCTCGAAGCGCAGCACGGCCGGCGCGACGTAGCGGACGGGCGCGGACAGCACCACGGTGCCGGCCAGCCAGCGCGCCGGCGCCTGCACCAGGACTTCGCCCTCGGCGAGAACCACAGGTCCCGCACCCTGGCGCGATAGCGCCAGCGCCTGGCCGGCCTCGAGGCGATGGACTTGGGTTTGCGTGTTCATGGCCCCGAGTCTAGGATTCAAGCATCTTCACATTCAATTGAATCCAATTTCAATGCGAACCGAGCCGGGCCTTCCCACCCTGCGGCAGCTGGAGCTGCTCGCCGCCTTGCCGGGCGCGTCCAGCATCGCGGCGGCGGGCGCGCGCATCGGCATGAGTGCTTCCGCGACCAGCCACGCCTTGCGATCCCTGGAAACCGGCCTCGGCTGCGAGGTGGTGGACCGCATGGCGGCCGGCGTGGTGCTGACCCATGCGGGCGAGCTCGCGCTGGGCCATGCGCGCGACGTCTTCGCTTCGCTGCAGCAGGTGAAGTCGGTCGCCGCGGCGTCGGCCGGGGTGCAGACGGGCCTGCTGCGCATCGGCTCCATCGGCCCCAGCACGTCTCTGCGGCTGCTGCCGCCGCTGCTGGAGAAATTCCGGCGGCGCTACCCCGGCGTGGAAGTGCACGTCACCGAGCGCGCGGATCCGGACATCGAGCAGGACCTGGTCGAGCGCAAGGTGGAGATCGGCGTGGTCCGCCTGCCGCAGCCCACGCTGGACACGGTCTCGCTCGCGACCGATGAACTCATGGCGATCCTGCCCGAGAAGCATCCGCTGGCGCGCAACGCGACGGTTTCCGTGCGCGAGCTCGCCGAGTACCCGCTGATCCTCACGCAGGCCGGCTCGCAGGACATGGTGATGAAGATGTTCGAGCGCGCGGGCGTGCGGCCGAAGGTGGCGCACGAGCTGCTGCAGGTCGTCTCCATCCTCGAGTTCGTGGCGCACGGAAACGGTGTTTCCGTGCTCGCCTCGCTCACGGTGCCGGAACCGCGCCCCGGCCTCGCATTCCGCCCGATCGCCCCGCGCGTGGCCCGTCGCGTCGCCATCGCCTGCCTGGACGCGACGCGCCTCTCGCCGGCGGGGCGCGCGTTCTGGGAACTCGCGCGGCGAGAGGGGCCGGCGAAGGGCCCATGAAGTCCCGTCATCCCCGCGGAGGCGGGGATCCGGAGCTTCCTTCGGCGCTGAAATCGGGCGCGCTGGATTCCCGCCTTCGCGGGAATGACGGAACCGGTAGATTGCGAAGCATGGCTCTCCACCTGATCCTGCCGGCCGTCGCGCTCGTCGTTGCCGCGCTGCCCGCGCACGCCGGGCCACCGAGCCTTTCACTCCCGATCGACTGCCGCCTGGGCGTCGACTGCGAGATCCAGAACCACGTGGACCACGATCCCGGTCCCGGCGCCCGGGACTACCAGTGCGGTTCCAGGACCTACCAGGCCCACACCGGCGTCGACTTCCGCCTGCCGGACCTCGTGCGGCAGCGGCAAGGCGTGGCCGTATTGGCGGCCGCGAACGGGCGCGTGCTGCGCGTGCGCGACGGCGTCGCCGACGTCTCCGTCCGTTCGACCGGGACCGACGCGGTGCAGGGGCTCGAGTGCGGGAACGGCGTGGTGCTCGGCCATCCCGACGGATTCGAGACGCGCTACTGCCACCTGGCCCAGGGCAGCGTCGCGGTGCGTCCCGGCGACGAGGTGAAGGCCGGCGACACGCTGGGGCGGGTGGGACTCTCCGGCCGCACCGAGTACCCCCACCTGCACTTCTCGGTGCACCAGGGCGCCTCGGTCATCGATCCCTTCGCCTACGGCGCTCCGCAGGGCAGCTGCCGGGCGGGGCGGAGCCTGTGGCGGCCGGAGCTGCGCGAGCCGCTCGCCTACAAGCAGCGCGCGGTGCTGAACACCGGCTTCGCCACGCGGGCGCTCAGCATGGCGGCCATCGAGGAACGGCCCGAGGTGCCGACCGCGCAGGCCGCGGCGCTGGTCGTGTACGCCAGGGGCATCGGCCTGAAGGCCGGCGACGTGCAGGTCCTCACCCTGAAGGCACCGGACGGCGCGGTGCTCGCCGCCAACACCGCCGCACCGCTGCCGGGCGACCAGGCGCAGAGCATGGTGTTCGCGGGCGTGCGGCGTCCCGCGGAGGGCTGGCGCCAGGGCCGCTATGTCGGCGAGTACGTGGTGCGCAACGGCAACCAGGTGGTGCTGAGCCGGAGCTTCGAACTCGGTCTCTGAAGTTCGCGCTCAGCCCAGCAACGCAGGCAGCCACGTCGCGATCGGCGGCAGCCAGAACACCGCCGCCAGCAGCAGCAGGCTCATCACGACGTACGGCACGACCGCGCGGAAGATGTGCGCCATCGTCACCGCCGGTGGGGCCACGCCGCGCATCGTCATCAGCAGCAGGCCGTGCGGCGGCAGCAGCAGCCCGAGCTGCATGCAGATCAGGAACATGATGCCGAACCACACCGGATCGATGCCCAGCTGCTGCACGATCGGCATGAAGATCGGCAGCGTGATCATCATCATGCTCACCTGGTCCACGAACACGCCGAGGAAGATCAGCATCAGCATCATTCCCGCGATGACCGCGCCGGTGGACCAGCCCTGGCCGGTGACCAGCTGCACCAGACCGTTGCTCGCACCGGAGAACGACAGGATCTGCGCGAAGGTGGTGGCGCCCAGGATGATGAACAGGATCATCCCGGAGATGCCCGCCGTGCCCTTGAGCGCCTTGAGCAGCGCATCGAAGGTCAGCGCGCGGTAGGCGATGGCCAGCACCAGCGTCGCGAAGGCGCCCAGGGCCGCGCACTCGGTCGGCGTCGCCCAGCCCCAGGCCAGCGCGCCCACCACGACGCCGAAGATCGACAGCGTCGGCAGCACGTAGGCGAAGAACGGCTTCCAGCGGTCCCAGCCGGTGTGGTACGGATCGTTCTCCGAGCTGGGGGCCAGCGAGGGCGTGAACCGGACGCGCAACAGGATCCAGAGCACGAAGGCGATGGAGAGGATCACGCCCGGCAGCACGCCGCCGATCAGCAGCTTGGAGATCGAAATGCCGGACAGCGAGCCGAGCAGCACCGTCAGCGCCGACGGCGGGATCAGCATGTCCACCGCGCCGATCGCCATGATCGGGCCGGTGGCCAGTTGCGGGTGGTAGCCGCGCGAAAGCATCACGGGCAGCAGCAGCGAGCCCAGCATCGCCGTGGTGGCGATGGTGGAACCGGAGATCGCGGAGAAGACGGTGCCGGCCACGACGGCGACGATGGCCAGACGTCCCGGCAATCGCCGGATCAGTCGTTCGATGCCCTCGATCACCTTGAGCGCGAGGCCCGTGTGGAACAGGATCTCGCCCATCAGCACGAAGAGCGGGATCGGCGTCAGCGAGAACGCGGTGACCGAGCCCACGCTGCTGCGCGCCAGTTGCGAGAGCCCGATCTCGCCGCCCATGTAGAGCCACGCGCCGACGATGTTCACCGTGATGAAGGTCAGCGCCACCGGCATGCCGATGAACAGCAGCAGCGTGGAGCCGCCCAGCATCAGCCAGGCCGCGATCACCCAGTCCTGCATCGTCAACCGCCTTTCATGCGGCGCTCACCGCGTCCTGACGGGGCGCGCGCTCGCCCTCGTGCAACCGCTTCATGCGGAACAGCATCTCGACCGACAGCAGCATGAACATCGCCGGCAGCGGGGCCAGCGACCACCACTCGGGCGTCACCAGCGTCTTGATGCTCAATGCGCCCGAGCTCCAGCTGGCCCAGGTGGCCTTGGCGCCATACCAGGCCATGAACAGGCAGCAGGCCAGGCCCAGCGTGTCGGCCACCCACTCCAGGTACCACGCCGTCCGGGGCGGCAGCGCGGTGAGCAGGATGTCCACCCGGATGTGCTGTCCCTGGCGGAGCAGCCAGGGCGCGACCAGCACCGTGGTGAGATAGAGCATCAGCTCCGAGACCTCGTTGCTCCAGTCGATCCCGCGCGGCAGCCCCGGCAGGGCGAGGTTGCGCAGCGCGACGTCCGCCACGATGACCAGCATCATCGCGAACATCACGGCGCAGCCGCCCAGGGCCAGGGCCGCGAGCAGGCGGCCGTAGGCGTTCGAGGCGCGGGAGCTCACTTGGCGGCGGGCGCGAACAGCTTCTTGAAGCGGCCCGCGATCTCGGGGCTCTGCTTCTCGGCGCTGGCCCAGCCGACCTGGTAGGCCTTGTCGACGAACGTCCTGGCCGTGGCCGCGTCGAACTTGATGGTCTCGATGCCGGCCTTCTGCTGGCGCGCGACTTCATCGGCCGTGTACTTGGTCCAGAAGGTGTTCTCGGCCTCCAGCGCCAGCAGCTGCTTCTGCAGGTAGTCGCGCTGGGGCTGCGAGAGCTTGCGGTACGCCGCCAGGTTCATGATCAGCGAGACCTCGGCGTCGTAGAAGCCGGGGTCGACGCGGTACTTGGTCTTCTCCTGCCAGTTCAGGTCGAAGATGCCGCCGATCGGCCAGCCGTAGCCGTCGACCACGCCGCGCTCCAGCGCCGTGTACACCTCGCCCGGAGCGGTGGTGACCACGTTGGCGCCGAGGGCCTGGAAGAAGTCGCGGTACACCGGCGTGATGCGGACCTTCAGGCCGCCGAGGTCGGGCTTGTCGATCTTCTTGTTCAGGTACAGGTGGAACGGCTGGTTCTCGACCATCCGCGCCAGGTACTGCATGTTGCCCTTCTCGTTCCACACCTTGTTGATGGCGTCGAACGCGCCGTTCTTGCGCTGCTCGGCCACCGGCACCTGCGTGAGCTTGAGGAAGTCGGCCTCGGGCATCACGTTGGTGTAGAACGCGCCGGTGCTCAGGGCGATGTCCACCACGCCGGTCTTGACGGCGTTGCCCACCTCGAACGGAGGCATGGCCTTGGGACCGCCGATGAAGTTGATCTGCAGCACGCCCTTGCCCTCGGCGTTGAACTTCTGGATCCACGGCTGCAGCCGCTGCACGTAGATGCCGTTCTCGGCGAAGGCGCTGACCAGCCGCAGCGTGGTCTCCTGCGCGGCGGCGCCCGCCGCGAAACCCATGGCCATCAGCAGCGCGCTGGCCTGGCAGATCAATCGACGCTTCATCGCCTTGTCTCCTTTTGTGTGGTGGTGGCGGAACATATCGGGTGCGTGGGGCAGGGTCAATTCAGGCGGACGCGAGCATGCGCTCCAGCGCCTGGCCGCTGTCGTCGGACAGCGCCGCCGCCGCGAGCTGGCCCAGGCGGCTGGCGCCGCCCGGCTGCTGTTCGAGCCGGGGCAGCGCGCCCATCAGCTTCTGGAAGTTCCTCCAGCCGCGCGCGTGCGTGTCGCCGTAGCCCTTGACGAGGCGCTGGGCCTTTACGACCTCGAGGGCGAGCGCCGGGTCGGGACCCGCGAGCCGCTCGACCTGCGACAGCCACGCGTCGATGCGCTCGTGCTCGACCTGGAACCGCAGCGAGCCGCGCCGCCAGCGGCGCATCGATGCGATCGTGTAGAGCTGCAGGAATCCACCCACCGAGCTGGTGCGGATGACGCGGCCCTTGCGCGTGAACGGGCCGAGCAGGCCGCGCGCCACCGGGCTGCGCAGCAGCCAGCGGCCCAGGCCCGCCGGCAGGATGTCGGCGATCTCCTCGATGCGCGGATGCATGAACTCGTTGATGTCCAGCAGCTGGGCGGGACGCAGGCGCACTTCCTCGCCCACGCGGGCGAAGCGCGTGCGGCGGGTCTTGAGGTCGGCGACGCGGATCGCGTCCTCGTACGTCATCCACAGCGCGAGGTGGCGCGCCGTCTCCAGCAGCACCTCGCCCGAATTGCGCAGGGGCACGAGGCGGTCGAGGTACCCGGCGGCGTAGGCCTCGTCCTGGTAGTCGGCCAGGCGGATCACGGCGTGGCGCAGCGTCTCGCGGGCATCGAGCGGAAATTGGTCGGCGATGCGCGGTTCCAGGAAGGCGAGGCGGCGACCGAGTCGCGGGCCGGCGTGCTCGACGACAACGGATTCCTTGTTCCCTTGCGCGGCATCGAACCCCGCAGCGAAAGCCCGCAGGCTGCCTTCCACGCCGACACCGCCGCGGCGGATAGCCTCTTCGAACTGCTGGCGCGAGAAGGGCAGGGCGCCCGACGCCGCCAGCGCGCCGAACAGCACGGCCGAGATCGGCGCGCCGGAACGCTCCGCGAGCTCGGAGAAGTCGGTGCAGACCAGCCGCGCCGCGGCCGCGCGTGCGCCTTCGAGCAGCTTGTCGGCATCCACCCGGCCGTCGCCCATCGCGGTGCGCTCGGTCATCGAGTACACCCGGTGCGTCGAAGCGATGAAGGTGGTCCGCTCGGGCGTGACCAGGCCGCGCTGCAACGCGCGTCCGGCTTCCATCAGCTCGGAGGCGATGACCACGTCGAGCTCGCCGGGCACGGGCGCGAGCGCCAGCACCGGCTGCGCACCCGCGGGCACGTCGGCCGCAGGAAACAGCTCCAGGTAGTAGATGGTCGCGCCGGTGCGCTGGGCCACGCCCGGCACCGACGTCGCCTGCGCGAGGAAGCCGTTGTGCTCGGCCAGGTCCACCAGCCAGTCGGACAGCACGCCGCCGCCTTCGCCGCCCATGGCCAGCAGGGCGATGGTGATCGCGCGCGGGCCGCTCATCATCGAGAAACCTCCCACTCTCCGTCATCCCCGCGGAGGCGGGGATCCAGTGCTTCCCTCGAGGTCCGAGGAAGGCGGACGCTCTGGATTCCCGCCTTCGCGGGAATGACGGGGTAGTTGTGGTTCATGCTGCGAGGCCCTCCAGCCGGCGGTCGATGCGGGCCTGGAACCAGCCGATCACCGCGGAAGCGACGCGTTGCCGCAGCCGGTCCCATCGCGTCGGGTTGTTCACGATCTCGGCCCGGTAGAACGAAGGACAGAGCACCGCCGCATGCGCGGCCTCGCCGCACAGGCCGCAGCCCACGCAGCTGTCCACCACGGTGGCGACCGGGTCGCGGCGCAGCGGGTCCGGATTCGGCTTGATGGTGAGGGACGGGCAGCCCGACAGGCGGATGCAGGAGTGGTCGCCCGTGCAGGTGTCGGGATCGACGCCGAAGCGCTCGCGCACCACGCGCCTGCCTTCGCCGATCGCCTTGCGCGTGAGCGGCTTCACCCGCCGCTGCTTGTTCAGCATGCACTCGCTGGAAGCGACGATCACCTTGGGGCCCTTCTCGGGCGTGGTCAGCGCCTCGCGCAGCGCGTCGCGCATGCGCTCCAGGCTGTAGGTGTGGTCCACGGTGCGCACCCACTTCACGCCGACGCCGCGCACGGCCTGCTCGATCGGGTGGTTGGTGGCGCGGATCGCATTGGGCGCCTTGGACGACAGCACGTCCTGACCGCCGGTGGCGGCCGAGTAGCCGTTGTCGACCACCAGCAGCACGTTGTCGGACTGGTTGAACACCGCGTTGCCGACGCCGCTGGTGAGGCCGTTGTGCCAGAAGCCGCCGTCGCCCATGATGGCCAGCGTCCGCTTGCCGGTCTCGGGCGTGTTGAACGCCGAGGCGCCCGCCCAGCCGAGGCCGTAGCCCATCGTCGTCGCGCCGATGTTGAAGGGCGGCAGGATCGAGAACAGGTGGCAGCCGATGTCGGCGCTGACGTGGTGCTGCCCCAGCTCGCGCTCCACCAGCTTGATCGCCGTGAAGATCGGCCGCTCCGGACAGCCGGTGCAGAACGAGGGCGGCCGGCCGTGCACCTGCGCGGTGGCGTCGCGGATGGCGATCGCCTTCGGGTTGCCTTCCAGCGTCGCCAGCGCTGGCGGTTTCGCCGCCGCCGGCAGCGCGTGGCCTTTGACCAGGTGCGCCGAGTAGCGCTGCACGAAGGCCGCGATGCCTTTCACCAGCACGCCGCCGGTGTACTCGCCCGCCATCGGCAGCACGTCCTTGCCGTGCACCCGGGTCTGCACGTCGGCCTTGCGCAGGATGGCGTGCACCGCCTGCTCGATGAAATCGGGCTGGCCCTCTTCGACGATCAGGATGCCGCGCTTGCCGGCGCAGAACCGCGTGAACTCCTCGTCCACCAGCGGATAGGTCACGTTCAGCACGTACAGCGGCACCTTCGAGTGGCCGAAGGCGTCGGCCAGGCCCAGCAGCTCCAGCGCGCGCAGCACGCCGTTGTACAGGCCGCCCTGCATCACGATGCCGAAGTCCTGCGTGCCTTCCGCGAAGAACTCGTTGAGCCCGCGCTCGCGGATGAAGCGCACCGCGGCCGGCCAGCGCTGCGCGATCTTCTCCTGCTCGTGCAGGTAGGTCGACGGCGGCAGGGCGATGCGCTCGGTGTCGCGCCGCGGCTGCTCGATCGCGTCCTTCAGCGAGAAGGCGGAACGGCGGTTGTCCTTGGCATCGAAGCGGCCGTGGACGTGGCAGGCGCGGATGCGCAGCTCCAGCATCACCGGCGTGCGACTCGCCTCGGAGAGTTCGAAGCCCCGCTCCACCGCGTCCACGATGCTGGGCAGGTTGGGCCGCGGATCCATCAGCCAGATCTGCGACTTCATCGCGAAGGCGTGCGAGCGCTCCTGCATGATGCTGGAGCCCTCGCCGTAGTCCTCGCCCACGATGATCAGCGCGCCGCCGGTGACGCCGCCCGAGGCCAGGTTGGCCAGCGCGTCGGAGGCCACGTTGGTCCCGACCGTGGACTTGAAGGTCACCGCGCCGCGCAGCGGGTAGTTGACGGAAGCCGCCAGCGTCGCCGCGGCCGTGGCCTCGCTGGCGCTGTGCTCGAAGCGGATGCCGAGCTCGCGCAGGATGTCGTTGGCGTCCGTGAGGACGTCCATCAGGTGCGAGATCGGCGCGCCCTGGTAGCCGGCGACATAGGAGACACCGGACTGCAGCAGCGCCTTGGTGACGGCGAGGATGCCCTCGCCATGGAACTCCTGGCCGGCGCCCAGGCGCAGCTTCTGAACTTCGGTGGCAAAGGAACGTTCGGCCATCTTTCGGTCGGGTAAACAGTGCAATCTAAGCAGCGCCGTCGCATTTGGCGAATGGATTGTGTGGATGGGGTACATTCACCGCGTCCATGATCAGGGGGAACCCTGAGAACCTCCGGATGAACTTCCGCCAGCTCGACCTCAACCTCCTTCGCGTGCTGGCGGCCATCCACCGCACCGGCTCCGTCACGGCCGCCGCGCGCACGCTCTCCCTCTCGCAATCGGCCACCAGCAACGCGCTCGCGCGGCTGCGGCAGTTCTTCGGCGACGACCTGTTCGTGCGTTCGCCCTCGGGCCTTCAGCGCACGCGGCTGTGCGAACAGGTGGCGCCCGCCGTCGTCGCCCACCTGCTCTCGCTGGAGGCCGTCGTCACCGGACTGGAAGAGTTCGTGCCGGAGAACAGCCGGACCACCTGGCGCCTGTCGCTCTCCGACCTGGGCGAGATGCTCTTCCTGCCGCGCCTGACGGCTGCGCTGCGGCAGCAGGCGCCCTGCACCCGCGTCGCCAACATCAGCGTGCCCGCCGCGGCCGTGGCCACGGCCCTGCAGGCGCGCGAGATCGACTGCGCCGTGGGCATCCTGCAGCCGCGCCACCGCGGCGTGCTGACCGAGCGGCTGTTCCGCGAGCAGTACGTGGCGATCACCAACCCGGCGTGGAAGCCGGCGTCCGGCGGGCGCGGTTCGTCGCTCACGCGCGAACAGCTGGCCACGGCCGCGCTGGCCGTCGCCTCACCGACCGCCACCTTCCACAGCAGCGTCGAAGAGATGCTGGTCTCCATGGACCTGGCGGACCGCATCGTGCTGCGAGCGCGCCACTTCGGCGCGCTGCCCGAGCTCGTCACGACGTCGGACCTGATGGCCATCGTCCCGGCCATGTACGCGGCCAGCCTGCCCAACGTGAAGCGCTGGACCCTGCCGTTCGCGCCGCACTACGACGTGCACCTGGTGTGGCACGCCAGCACGACCAACGACCCGGCGCAGCACTGGCTGCGCAACCTGCTGCAGGAGCTGTTCCGGCGGGCGGCCGGGGCGAGGTAGGGTTCCCCGCTCCGGGTCAATGGAACCGGGGTGGCAGGTCCGGGGCGCCGTCCTCTTCACCCGGGCCGCGCGCCGCTTCGACACTGATGTAGTCCCAACAGTGCCGCCGGAAACAGCGCAAGGCTTCGAGGTGCCGCTCATGAAGACGGGCGAAACCATCCGGGTCATGGCCTGCCTTGGTGCGCCAGGCCCCGTCCAGCAACTCGACCCGGCTGATCAGGACGTCGACCCAGCAGATGCGCACGTGGGGCAATGACGCGGTCAGGGCGCGCATGGCCTCGAAGTGGTCCGAGTTGCTCCGGTAGAGCGAGGTGTCGTCCGGGTTGCGGAGCAGCTCGTCGAGGCACGCGTGGTAGAGGTCGAGCCTTTCCAATGCCGCCGCTGCCGCGGCGGCCAGCTCGGTCGTATGGCTTTTCGCCATGCCCGCATCTTCATCTCGAAGGCCGTCGGAGGGAAGCCCAGGCGATCTTCCCCACTGCAGGAACTCACCTCGTATGGGAGCGGGGCGCCGTCCGACGCCGAGCTGGTACCGTCTCCATGCCAACATGGACCCTGCACGAATGACCGGATCCCGAATGACAGACGCCGCACCCACGCTCGAACTCCTGCCGCGCGACCTGGCCCCGTACCGGGCCGGCAACACCGGCATCCCCTACGTCCACCGTTTCGACTCGGGACGCCCCGGTCCCCACGTGCTGGTCAACGCTCTCACGCACGGCAACGAGTTCTGCGGCATGGTCGCCGCGACGCACCTGCTCGACCGCGAAGTGCGGCCCCTGCGCGGCGTGCTCACCGTGAGCTTCGCGAACGTCGAGGCGTACGAGTCGTTCGCGCACGACGACCCGTTCGCCAGCCGGCAGCTGGTGCACAACCTGAACCGCATCTGGTCGCCGGACTGGCTCGAGGGGGGCGAGGACAGCCCCGAGCTGCGCCGCGCGCGCGAGCTGCGGCCGGTGCTCGCGGCGGCGGACCACATCCTCGACCTGCATTCGACCTCGCAGGCGGTCGAGCCCTTCTGGGTGTATCCGGCGTTCGAGCGCAATGCCCGCGCCGCCTCGGCCATCGGCGTGCCGGCAATCCATCTGGTGATGCCGGATGGCCTCGGCACGGGCACGCCCGTCATCCTCCACGGCCGCCACGGCGATCCGCACTCGGACGGCGTCGCGCTCGTCGCGGAATGCGGCCAGCACTTCCTGCAGGCCACCGGCGAGCTCGCGGTCGAGGTCACCCTCCGGTTCCTCGCGCACTTCGGGCTGATCGACGCGGATCCGCGATGGGCGCCCCCTGCGCCCCCGCGGCGTTTCGAGATGCTCTCGACCGAAGTCGTGCAGGACGGCCGGGTGCGGTTCTCGCGCCCGGTGGTCGGCATGGAAAGTTTCGCGCGCGGGGAACTGATCGCCACCGATGGCGAACGCCAGATCCGCTCGCCCTGCGACGGCTGCACGATCTTCATGCCGACCCGCAAGGCCATCGTCGGTCGCGAGCTCGTCTACCTCACGCGTCCGCTGCCCTGAGGGAGGGTTCGCAGCTCAGGGCGTTCCGTCGATCCCCAGCTCGGAGCAGACGCGGCCCAGGAGCGCCTTCACGCCCGCGAGCTCGGCCTCGAGTCGTGCCACGCGAGCCTTCAAGGCGGCGGCCTCCCCCAGCGAGAGGTCTTCGCTGCCGGCATCGACGGGCCCCGCGGCTTCGCCAACGGCCGGCTCACCCCCCAGCAGGTGCGTCCAGCGGCTTTCCCGTGCGCCGGGAAGCCGTGGGAGCTTGCGGACGAGTGCGCCGGCGGGGCGGTCGGCCAGTTCCTCCAGGAAGGCTTCGACGGAGGAAATGTCGGCGAAGTTGTGCATGCGCTCCGACGCGATCCGGAGTTCGCCGGGCGTCTGCGGCCCCCGCAGCATCAGCACGGTGAGCAGCACGATCGATTGCGAGGGGATCTTCAGCACGCCGTCCAGGTTGTGCCCGTAGCGGTAGACGCGTCCGCCGCTCGATTCGGTCACGAGGCTCAGGGCCTTGAGGCTGTCCAGGGTGGCCTGGGCCTCGGCGTCGGAGATTTCCAGGATCGGGTTGCGGCTCGTCTTCTGGTTGCAGCCGGAGACGAGCGAGTTGAGCGTCAGCGGATAGCTGTCGGGCACCGTGCGTTGCTTCTCGGACAGCACACCGAGGACGCGGATTTCGAACAGGGAGAGCGCGCGGAGGTTGGACATCGGGTTTCGTGTGGCGAGGACGCGCAATTTACCTCGCGCATCTGCGCGGTGGCTGGATGACGCCGGCCGCGACACCCGAGACGGCGCCGCGTGTTGCATCTGAAATCCCGGCGCCGCATTTGACATGCGGCGGCACCGCGCGCGACATCGCGCGACAACCGCCGGTCCGCACGATCACCTCGTCCCCTTCACGAGGAGTTCGCCATGCCAGCCACCGCCGGTTCTCCCGCCTTCCTGCTGCGCTTCCGCCCGCTCGCCGGCGGCCGCGGCTATGCCTTCCCCTGTGACTCGAGCGGCCATGTCGACCTCGACGGCCTGAGCGAGCGCGGCCGCGACAGCTACCTCTTCGCCCGTGCGGTGGTCGGACGCGACGGCGCCTGGCCGTAAATCGAGAGGGGGAGGCTGCAATGAGCGCCGCCGGCGCCCCCTGGCTTGCCATCGCCGCCGCGGCGGCCGCGCTGTGCGC
>JAEWBU010000201.1 GCA_023390985.1 Pseudomonadota bacterium | reverse complement strand
GCTCGTACTCGCGGAAGTAGCCACCCAGGTTGGGTCGCCCGAACTCGTTGTTGAACGCGGCGCCGCCCAGCGGCCCCTCGGTCATGATCTGCAGCGGGCTGGCGATGTGCTCGGGCTTGCCGAATGGGCGCTCCCACAGCCTGGAGACGGTGAAGCCCGTCAGGCCGGCCTTGGGCGTCGCGCCACGCCCGGTGGCGCCCTCGTCGCGGATCTCGCCGCCGGCGCCCGTGGAGGCCCCCGGGAACGGGGAGATGGCCGTCGGGTGGTCGTGCGTCTCCACCTTCATCAGCACGTGGTTGAGCGCCCGGCCGCGCGAGTAGGCGGCGGGGCCGTCGCCGCGCTGCGGCAGGAAGGACTCGACCTGCGCGCCTTCCATCACCGCGGCGTTGTCCGAGTACGCGACCACCGTGTGCTGCGGATTCGTGCGGTGCGTGTGGCGGATCATCCCGAACAGGCTGAGCTCCTGCCGCGCGCCGTCGATCGTGAAGTCGGCGTTGAAGATCTTGTGGCGGCAGTGCTCGCTGTTGGCCTGCGCGAACATCATCAGCTCGACGTCGGTCGGGTTGCGACCCAGGCCTTTGAAGGCTTCGAGCAGGTAATCGATCTCGTCGTCGGCCAGCGCCAGGCCGAACTGCTGGTTGGCCCGCTCGAGCGCGGCGCGGCCGCCGGTGAGCACGTCCACCTCTTCCATCGGAGCGGGCTCCAGCTCGCTGAAGAGCCGATGCGCGCCGGCGCGGCCGGGCATGACGCTCTCGGTCATGCGGTCGTGCAGCAGCCCGGCGATGGATTCGCGCTGCGCCGGCGACAGCTCAGGCTTGCCGCCCAGCATCCCGCTCTTGAGGGCCACGCGGAACTCGACCGCGCGCTCGACGCGCCGCACCGGGATGCCGCAGTTGTGGGCGATGTCGGTGGCCTTGGAAGCCCAGGGCGACACGGTGCCCAGGCGCGGCGACACGAGGAACGGCTCGCCCTGGGCGGCGCCCTCGAACGGCTCGCCGTAGGTCAGCAGCGCGGCCAGGCGCTCGCGCTCGGCGGCGGAAGGCGCATGGTCCCACGCGGCCAGGTGGACGAAGCGCGCGGAAATGCCACTGACCTTGTCGTGCACTTCCTGGAGTCGGGGGAGCAGTTGCCGGATGCGGAACTCGCTGAGGGCGCGGCCACCCTCGAACTCGGTGATGTGCAGGGACACTTTGAAGCCTGTGTGGGAGAGGAAGGCGAGCCGCTGACTGGGGCCGCGCCGTGAGGCCTTGCATTTTACCGGGCACCGTCGTGCACCACTGCGGCGCACGGGGGTGTCTGGGATAATTGAAGGCTATGAGCATCACGTACAAGGACACGCAAGGCATCCAGGGGATGCGCATCGCCGGCCGGCTGGCGGCCGAGGTGCTGGACTTCCTCACGCCCCACATCAAGCCGGGTGTCACCACGCGTGAGATCGACCGCCTGGCGGCCGAGCACATGAAGAAGCAGGGCAGCACCTCCGCCACGCTGGGCTACCAGCCGCCGGGCTACCCGCCCTACCCCGCTTCGCTGTGCACCTCGGTCAACCACGTCGTGTGCCACGGCATCCCGAACGACAAGCCGCTCAAGAAGGGCGACATCGTCAACGTCGACGTCACCGTCATCAAGGACGGCTGGTACGGCGACACCAGCCGCATGTTCATCGTGGGCGAGGCCTCCATCGCGGCCAAGCGCCTGGTCAGCCTGACGTACGACGCGATGTGGCACGGCATCGTCAAGGTCAGGCCCGGCATCCACCTGGGCGACATCGGCTGGGCCATCCAGCAGTTCGCCGAGAAGAACGGCTTTTCCGTCGTGCGCGAGTTCTGCGGCCACGGCATCGGCCGCAACTTCCACGAGGAGCCGCAGGTGCTGCACTACGGCAAGCCCGGCACGCTCGAGAAGCTGGAGCCCGGCATGACCTTCACCATCGAGCCGATGATCAACGCCGGCCGCAAGGAGGTGAAGGAGTTCGGCAACGACGGCTGGACGATCGTCACCAAGGACCATTCGCTGTCCGCGCAGTGGGAGCACACGGTTCTGGTCACCGAGACCGGCTACGAGGTGCTCACGCTCTCCGCCGGCAGCCCGCCGCCGCCGTCCTTCGTCAACGCCGCCGCCTGAGCGGCCCGCCGGCCATGGCCTCGGCCGTCCTCCAGCCCGCCGGCTCGCCTTCCACGGCCGCGCTGCGCGAGCAGCTCAAGGCCCAGAAGGCGGCGATCAACGCCTCGCTCCTGCAGGCGGGCAAGCCCAGCCGGTCGGTCGGCGCGCTGCTGCGCCGCCTGGCGCGCCACGTGGATGTCGCCCTGGGCACGCTCTGGAAGGACGCCGGCTTTCCTCCTGACATCGCCCTCGTGGCGGTGGGCGGCTACGGGCGTGGCGAGCTGTTCCCGCATTCCGACGTCGACGTGCTGGTGCTGCTGCCCGATGGCGTGCAGGCCGACGGCGACGGCCCGCTCAAGCAGCGGCTGGAGGGCTTCATCGGCCGGTGCTGGGACACGGGCCTCGAGATCGGCTCCAGCGTGCGCACCGTCAGCGAATGCGTGGCCGCGGCGCAGGCCGACGTCACCATCCAGACCTCGCTGCTGGAAGCGCGTCTTCTCACCGGCGACCGCGACCTGTTCACCCGCTTCGAAGACGGCTACCGGAAAACACTGGACCCGCGCGCCTTCTTCGTCGCCAAGACGCTGGAGATGCGCCAGCGGCACACCAAGTTCGAGAACACGCCGTATTCCCTGGAGCCCAACTGCAAGGAATCGCCCGGCGGGCTGCGCGACCTGCAGGTGATCCTGTGGGTGGCGCGCGCGGCCGGCTTCGGCGCCAGCTGGGACGAACTGGCCGCGAACGGCCTGGCCACGCCGCTGGAAGCCCAGCAGATCCAGCGCAACGAGGCGCTGCTGAGCCTGATCCGCGCCCGGCTGCATGCCATCTCGGGCCGGCGCGAAGACCGCCTGGTGTTCGACCTGCAGACCGCCGTGGCCGAGGCCTTCGGCTACCGCACAGAGCTCAGCCCCGAAGGCCGCATCGTCCAGCGCGCGAGCGAGGCGCTGATGAAGCGCTTCTACTGGGCCGCGAAAGCGGTCTCGCAGCTCAACCAGATCCTGCTGCTCAACATCGAGGAGCGCATCAACCCGAGCGGCCAGCAGCCGGTGCCCATCAACGAACGTTTCGCCGACAAGGGCGGCATGCTGGAGGTGGCCAGCGACGACCTGTACGAGCGCAATCCGCACGCCATCCTCGAAACCTTCCTGCTCTACCAGACCACGGTGGGCATCAAGGGCCTGTCGGCCCGCACGCTGCGTGCCCTGTACAACGCGCGCGAAGTGATGGACGCGAAGTTCCGCAACGATCCGGTCAACCACGCGACGTTCAAGTCGATGCTGCTGCAGCCCGCGGGCATCACGCACGCGCTGCGCCTGATGAACCAGACCTCGGTGCTGGGGCGCTACCTCTGGGTGTTCCGCCGCATCGTCGGGCAGATGCAGCACGACCTGTTCCACGTCTACACGGTGGACCAGCACATCCTGATGGTGCTGCGCAACGTGCGGCGCTTCTTCATGCCCGAGCACGCGCACGAGTACCCGTTCTGCTCGCAGCTGGCGGCCGGCTGGGACAAGCCCTGGATCCTGTACGTGGCGGCGCTGTTCCACGACATCGCCAAGGGCCGCGGCGGCGACCACTCCGAGCTGGGTGCGCAGGAGGTGCGGCAATTCTGCCGCCAGCACGCCATCGACGCCGACGACTGCACGCTGATCGAGTTCCTGGTGCGCGAGCACCTCACCATGAGCCGCATCGCGCAGAAGGAAGACCTGAGCGATCCGGCCGTCATCGAGGCGTTCTCGCGGCGCGTCGGCAGCGAGCGCAACCTCACCGCGCTTTATCTGCTGACGGTTGCCGACATCCGCGGCACCAGCCCCAAGGTGTGGAACGCCTGGAAGGGCAAGCTGCTGGAGGACCTGTACCGCGCCACGCTGCGCGCCCTCGGCGGGCACGCGCCCGACAAGGCCGCCGAGATTGAGGCGCGCAAGCGCGAGGCGCTGGTGCAGCTGCAGCTGTTCGCCCTGCCCTTCGAGGCCCACCGGAAGCTGTGGGACACGCTGGACGTGGGCTACTTCATGCGCCACGACGCGGGCGAGATCGCCTGGCACACGCGGCACCTGTCGCGCCACGTGGGCGCCGCCGGCGCGGTGGTGCGAGCACGGCTGTCGCCGGTGGGCGAAGGCCTGCAGGTACTGGTCTACACGCCCGACCAGGCCGACCTGTTCGCGCGCATCTGCGGCTACTTCGACCAGGCGGGCTTTTCGATCCTGGACGCGCGCATCCACACGGCGAAGAACGGCTACGCGCTGGACACCTTCCAGGTCGTCACCTCCATGCTGCCGGAGCACTACCGCGAGCTGATCAGCATGGTGGAGTCGGAGCTGGAGCAGACCATCGAGCGCGCCGGCCCCCTGCCCGCCCCCAGCCGCGGCCGCGTGTCGCGCCGCGTCAAGAGCTTCCCGGTGGCGCCGCGCGTGCAGCTGTCACCCGACGAGCGCGCCCAGCGCTGGCTGCTGAGCATCTCGGCCAGCGACCGCGTGGGCCTGCTCTATTCGATCGCGCGCGTGCTCGCGCGGCACAAGATCAACCTGCAGCTCGCGAAAGTCACCACGCTGGGCGAGCGCGTCGAGGACACCTTCCTGATCGACGGCGCCGAACTGCAGCAGAACCGGCGGCAGATCCAGATCGAGACGGAGCTGCTGGAGGCGCTGGCGGCGGCTTGACGACTTTCAGTCGTCCTCGGCCGCGTCGATCCCGGGGAACAGCACCTCGGTGTAGCCGAACTTGCTGAAGTCGCGCACCCGCATCGGATAGAGCTTGCCGATCAGGTGGTCGCACTCGTGCTGCACCACGCGGGCATGGAAGCCGTCGACCGTGCGGTCGATCGGGTCGCCGAACGGATCGAAGCCGGTGTAGCGGATGCTCTTCCAGCGCGGCACCACGCCGCGCAGGCCGGGCACGGACAGGCAGCCTTCCCAGCCCTCTTCCTCTTCCTGGCCGATCGGCGTGATCGCCGGGTTGAGCAGCACGGTGCGCGGGACGATGGGCGCATCGGGATAGCGCGGATTGGGCGCATCGGTCCCGAAGATCACCAGCTGCAGGTCCACGCCGATCTGCGGCGCGGCCAGGCCGGCGCCATTGACGGCGCGCATGGTGTCGAACATGTCGGCCACCAGCAGGTGCAGCTGCGGCGTATCGAACTCACGGACGGGCTGGGCCACGCGCAGCAGGCGCGGGTCGCCCATCTTCAGGATCTCTCGAACGGTCATGGCGAAAGCATAGCGGGCCGCGACAATGCGCCATGGCCGCGCCACCGCCCACCTCGACCTCGCACCGCTTGCCGCCGGTCGCCGTGCGCTGGGCCTACCTGGTGCTCGCCGTGATCAGCCTGCTCGCCGGCGTGATCGGGCTGCTGCTGCCGCTGGTCCCGACGGTGCCGTTCATCATCCTGGCGGCCTGGGCCGCGGCCCGCGGGTCGCCCCGACTGCTGCACTGGCTGGAGGCGCATCCGCACTTCGGACCGACCCTGACCGACTGGCGCCGCGGCCGCGTGGTGCGGCGGCGGGCCAAGTGGCTGGCGGCGGTGGCGATGGCGGGCAGCTGCGCCTCCATGCTGTTCTTCCTCGGCCCGCGCTGGTACGTGCTGTGCGTGATCGCGGTACTCGCCGCGGTGCTGACGTGGCTGTGGCAGCGGCCCGAGGCGCTGCCCGCCGAAGAACCGCCGCAGCCCTGATCCCCGTCATTCCCGCGAAGGCGGGAATCCAGCGCGTCCGCCTTCTGCGGCGCCGATGGACGCACTGGATCCCCGCCTCCGCGGGGATGACGACCTCTAGGCGCCCGCCAGCAGGCGCCGCAGGCCGTCCTCGTCCAGCACCGGCACGCCCAGTTCCTGCGCCTTGTCCAGCTTGCTGCCGGCCTCGGCGCCGGCCACCACGTAGCTGGTCTTCTTGCTGACCGAGCCGGCCACCTTGGCGCCGGCGGCTTCGAGCAGGTCCTTGGCTTCGTCGCGGCTCATGGAAGGCAGCGTGCCCGTGAGCACCACGGTCAGGCCGGCCAGCGGCTTGGGCGCGATCGCCGCCGGTTCGCTGTCTTCCCAGTGCACGCCCGCCGCGCGCAGCTGCTCGACCACCTCGCGGTTGTGCGGCTGGGCGAAGAAGGTGTGGATGCTCTCGGCGACGATGGGGCCGACGTCGGGCACCTCCAGCAGCCGCTCGGCGCTGGCGTCCATGATGGCGTCGACGTTGCCGAAGTGCCGCGCCAGGTCGCGGGCCGTGGCTTCGCCGACGTGGCGGATGCCGAGCGAGAACAGGAAACGCGGCAGCGTCGTGTTCTTCGATTGCTCCAGGCCGGCCAGCAGGTTCTGCGCGGACTTCTCGCCCATGCGCTCCAGCGCCACGAGGTTGGCCAGGCCCAGCTTGTAGAGGTCGGGCAGCGTCTTGACCACGCCCGCTTCCACCATCTGGTCCACCAGCTTCTCGCCAAGCCCTTCGATGTCCATCGCGCGGCGCTGGGCGAAATGCAGGATCGCCTGCTTGCGCTGCGCACCGCAGAACAGGCCGCCGGTGCAGCGGTAGTCGGCCTCGCCCTCCTCGCGCACCGCGTCGCTGCCGCACACCGGGCAGCGATGCGGCATGGTGAAAGGCTGGGCGCCGGCCGCGCGCTTTTCAGGCACGACGGCGACCACTTCGGGTATCACGTCGCCGGCCCGGCGCACGATCACCGTATCGCCGATGCGCACGTCCTTGCGGCGGGCCTCGTCCTCGTTGTGCAGCGTCGCATTGGTCACCGTGACGCCGCCGACGAACACCGGCGCCAGGCGCGCGACCGGCGTGAGCTTGCCGGTGCGGCCGACGTACACGTCGATGGACTCCACGGTCGTGAGCTGTTCCTGCGCCGGGTACTTGTGCGCCACCGCCCAGCGCGGCTCGCGGGTGACGAAGCCCAGGCGTTTCTGCAGCGCCAGGCTGTTGACCTTGTAGACCACGCCGTCGATGTCGAACGGCAGCTGGTCGCGCTTGGCGCCGATGTCCTGGTGGTAGGCGACCAGCTCGTCGGCGCCGCGGGCCACTTTCGTCTGGTGCGACACCGGCAGTCCCCAGCCGCGCAGGGCTTCCAGCAGCTGGTAATGCGTCTCGAAGGCCGGACCGCCCTGGATCTCGCCCCAGCCGTACGCGTAGAAGCTCAAGGGCCGCTGGCGGGCGATGGCCGGGTCCAGCTGACGCACCGCCCCCGCCGCGGCATTGCGCGGGTTCACGAAGGTTTTCTCGTTCTTCGCGCCGCGCGCGATCTTCTCGCGCTGCTGCTCGTTCAGCTTCTCGAAGTCGTCGCGGCGCATGTAGACCTCGCCTCGCACTTCCAGCACCGGCGGCAGCGGCGGAACGCCCTTGCCGCGCGCGGACAGCCGCAGCGGGATCTGCCCGATGGTGCGGATGTTCTGCGTGACGTCCTCGCCGATCTCGCCGTCGCCGCGCGTGGCGGCCTGCACCAGCACGCCGTTCTCGTAACGCAGGCTGATCGCGAGGCCGTCGAACTTCAATTCGGCCACGTATTCGACCGGCGGCTCGCCCTCGGCCAGGCCGAGTTCGCGCCGCACGCGGCCGTCGAAATTGCGCGCACCGCTGGCCTCGATGTCGGTCTCGGTGCGGATCGACAGCATCGGCACCTTGTGCCGCACCTTGGCGAAGCCCTCCAGCACCGCGCCGCCGACGCGGTGCGTGGGCGAGTCGGGCGAGCGCAGCTCGGGATGGGCTTCCTCGAGCGACTGCAGCTCCTGGAACAGCTTGTCGTATTCCGCGTCCGGGAGCTCCGGGGCGTCGAGCACGTAGTACTGGTGGGCGTGGTGGTGCAGCAGTTCGCGCAGAGCGTCCACGCGCTCCTGCACCTTCGGGGAAGCGGCCATGGGGATGAAGTTAGCTGAAAAGCCGCCGCGCCTGCGGCGAGCCGGCGGCGAGGTCGCGCGCCTCGAGCGTGTCGTACAGCTGCTCCAGGTCGGCGGCGATCACGTCCATGCCCTCGCCCTGGATCGGCTGGCCGTTGTCGTCGGTGATCGCGCCCTCCATCGCCCTGGCCAGGCCGATCGCCGCTTCGCACATGCGCGCGAACGGCTGCTCCTGGCGATGCACCTGCGGCACGTCCAGGCTCAGCGTGACGTCGCGGATGGCCGACTGCGAGGGGTCTTCCGACAAGGCGGCCTGGGTGTCGAACGACAGCACCAGCAGCGGCGGATGGCCGGGCTGGCTGGCCGGCAGCACGAGCCGCCCCGGGATCGCGCCGACCACGAAACCGAAGCGCGAAGCGTTCTGGTGCACGTAGCCGGGGCTCCAGGCGGCGTTGCGCGCGCGCAGCGTGAAGCTCAGCTGGGCGTCGTGCTGGCCGGCGAACTGGTCGAGCTCGCGGGCCCGCGCCACCTCGTGGAGCATCTCGGGAAATTCCGGCGCGCCGTTCACGGCATCGGCGAACGCCTGGGTCTTGACCACGAATTCGGAGAACTCGATCTCGTTGAGCGCGCCCATGCGGTTGGCCAGCTGCACGCCGGCCTGGAAGGCGGTGTAGCGCTGGCCCGCCTGCGGCGTTTCCCAGTGGCCGCTGGCGACGTTCAGGCCTTCGACGGCGAAGGGCTTGCTGCCCGCGCGGCGCGTGGCGGGCAAGGCCGCGATGGCGGCTTCGCCCGAGACCGCCGCCTCCACCACGATGGGAGCCAGCACGTCGATCAGCGCGTCCAGGCCCGGCTTGCGCTCGGGCACGGGCAACGGCGGCGGGGGCTCGGAGTCGAACACCGGCTCCACGGGATCGGCTTCGACGACCGGTTCCGCGCGTTCGATCGGCTGCTGCGCTTGCCGCGGCGCCAGCTTGCGCGTGGTCCAGGCGTTCCAGGCGACCAGCAGGGCCAGCACCAGGCCGCCCAGGATGACGAGGCCGAGGGTGAAGCCGCTCATGCTGCCTCGGCCATGGACACGGCGGATTCCATGTCCACCGCGACGATGCGCGAGACGCCCTGCTCCTGCATGGTCACCCCGATCAGCTGCTCGGCCATCTCCATCGCGATCTTGTTGTGGCTGATGAAGAGGAACTGGGTTTCCTTGCTCATGCTGGACACCAGCTTGGCGTAGCGTTCGGTGTTGGCGTCGTCCAGCGGCGCATCCACCTCGTCCAGCAGGCAGAACGGCGCCGGGTTCAGCTGGAAAATGGCGAACACCAGCGCGATGGCCGTCAGCGCCTTCTCGCCGCCCGAGAGCAGGTGGATGGTCTGGTTCTTCTTGCCGGGCGGCTGCGCCATCACCTGCACGCCGGAGTCGAGGAT
>JAEWBU010000198.1 GCA_023390985.1 Pseudomonadota bacterium | reverse complement strand
CGTGCTGGTGATCTCGCCCTCCAAGAACATCAAGGCGCTGGGCGAGCTGCTGAGCGCCGCGCGCGCCAAGCCGGGCAGCATGAACTTCGCCTCCGCCGGCCAGGGCAGCGCCACCCACCTGAACGCCGAGAAGTTCAAGCTGGCGGCCAAGATCGACGCTGTCAACGTGCCGTTCAAGGGTTCCGCCGAAGCGGTCACCGAAGTGATGGCCGGCCGCGTGGACTACTACTTCTCGCCGATCGCCCCGGTCATCGGCCAGATCCGCAACGGCCAGCTGCTGCCGCTGGCCGTGGGCTCGCCCAAGCGTGCCGCCGCCCTGCCCCAGGTGCCGACCACCGCCGAAGCCGGCGTGCCCGGCTCCGAATTCAACTTCTGGATCGGCATGATGGCGCCGGCCAAGACCCCGCGCGACATCGTCAACCGCCTGCACGACGAAGTGGTCAAGGCGCTCAACACGACGGAGGTGAAGGAGCGCTTCACTTCGCTCGGCGCCGATGCCTGGACGCTTTCGCCCGAGCAGTTCGACGGCTACATCCGCGACGAGATCAAGAGCAACGCCGCACTCGTGAAGGCCGCCGGCCTGGAAGTGCACAAGCAGTAACCCCAACGCCGGCCCGTGCGGGCCGGCTCCCACCTGAAGGATTGAAGCCATGGCCACCCAGCGCCTCGGAATCATCATGCACGGCGTCACCGGACGCATGGGCATGAACCAGCACCTGATCCGCTCCATCGTCGCCATCCGCAACCAGGGCGGCGTGACGCTCTCCAGCGGCGACAAGGTGATGCCCGACCCGATCCTGATCGGCCGCAACGCCGAGAAGATCGAAGCCCTGGCCCGCGCGCACAGGATCGAGCGCTGGGGCACCGACCTCGACAAGGCCCTGGCCAATCCGCAGGACTCGGTGTTCTTCGACGCCGGCACCACGCAGATGCGCCCCACCCTGCTGGCCAAGGCGCTGCGCGCCGGCAAGCACGTGTACTGCGAGAAGCCCATCGCCACGACGCTGGCCGAGGCGATGGACATCGCTCAGACGGCGAAGAAGTCGGGCCTGAAGCACGGCGCCGTGCAGGACAAGCTGTTCCTGCCCGGCCTGCGCAAGCTCGACATGCTGCGCCGCTCCGGCTTCTTCGGCCGCATGCTGTCGCTGCGCCTGGAGTTCGGCTACTGGGTGTTCGAAGGCGACCTGCAGCCGATCCAGCGTCCGAGCTGGAACTACCGCACCGAGGACGGCGGCGGGATGATCCTGGACATGATGTGCCACTGGCGCTACGTGCTGGACAACCTGTTCGGCGAGGTCAAGTCGATCAGCTGCCTGGGCGCGACCCACATCCCCGAGCGTTGGGACGAGAGCGGCAAGAAGTACAAGGCCACGGCCGACGACGCGGCCTACGCCATCGCCGAGATCACCGGCCACGACGGCGAGCCCATCATCGCCCAGCTGAACATGTCGTGGGCGACGCGCGTGCGCCGCGACGACCTGGTGACCTTCCACGTCGACGGCACGCATGGTTCGGCCGTCGCCACGCTGACCGAATGTCGCGCCCAGAGCCGCGTGGCCACGCCGCGCCCGGTGTGGAACCCCGAGGTCAAGCAGCCGATGAACTTCTTCGACCAGTGGCAGGAAGTGCCCGACACGGAGTTCTACGACAACGGCTTCAAAATCCAGTGGGAGCACTTCATCCGCCACGTCGTGGAAGACGCGCCGTACACCTGGACCCTGCCGGAAGGCGCCAAGGGCGTGCAGCTGGTCGAAGCCGCGCTGCAAAGCTGGAAGGAACGCCGCTTCGTCGACGTGCCGCCGCTGAAGATCTGAGGAAAGCAACGCGATGGCCATCACCTTGAAGCTGCCGGCGCGCTCCGGCGCGCTGGAGGACTACACGCTGCGCGGCACCGCCCCGGTGCGGCCCGCCCAGGGCGTGAAGTTCAACCGCATCGCCTACTCGGCCGCCCACGTGGTGGCCGACCCGCTGGCCGCGGTCGATCCCTGGCTGACCGCGGCGGTCGACTGGGACACCACCATCGCCTACCGCCAGCGCCTCTGGTCGCTGGGCCTGGGCGTGGCGGAAGCGATGGACACGGCGCAGCGCGGCATGGGCCTGGACTGGCCCACCTCGCTGGAGCTGATCCGCCGCTCGCTGGACGCGGCGCGCGACTACCCGGGTGCGCTGGTGGCTTCGGGCTGCGGCACCGACCACCTGGCGATCGACGAAGTGAAGACCGTCGACGACGTGATCCGCGGCTACGAGGAGCAGATGGAGGCCATCGAGAAGCTCGGCGGCCGCCTGATCGTGATGGCCAGCCGCGCGCTGGCCCGCGTCGCCAAAGGCCCGGCCGACTACGAGAAGGTGTACGGCCGCATCCTGTCGCAGGCGAAGCAGCCGGTGATCCTGCACTGGCTGGGCGAGATGTTCGATCCCGCGCTGGCCGGCTACTGGGGCACGCGCGACGTCGACGCCGCGATGGACACCGCGCTGGGCATCATCACCGCCCGCGCTTCCAAGGTGGACGGCATCAAGATCTCGCTGCTGGACAAGGACAAGGAGATCGCCATGCGCCGCCGTCTGCCCGCGGGCGTGCGCATGTACACGGGCGACGACTTCAACTACGCCGAGCTGATCGCCGGCGATGGCTTCGGCGCCGAGCCCACCCACGGCAAGAGCGACGCGCTGCTGGGGATCTTCGACGCCATCGCACCGGCGGCGAGCGCGGCGCTGGGCGAGCTGGCGCAGGGCAACCTGGATCGCTTCCACGCGATCCTGGGCCCCACGGTGCCGCTGTCGCGCCACATCTTCGCGGCGCCCACGCGCTTCTACAAAACCGGCGTGGTGTTCATGGCCTGGCTCAACGGCCACCAGAAGCACTTCACCATGGTCGGCGGCCAGCAGAGCACGCGCAGCCTGCCGCACCTGGCCGAGCTGTTCCGCCTGGCCGACGCGGCCAACCTGCTGGAGCAGCCCGAGCTGGCGGCGCGCCGCATGAACTCGCTGCTGGCCGTGCACGGCGTCGGGTCCTGAGGCGATGCGCGACTTCTCGCAGGACCATCGCTGGCTGTCGATCAACACGGCCACCGTGCGCAAGAGCCGCGGCCAGGACCTGCCGCTGGCGGACATCCTCGACGCGTGCGCGCAACGCGGCATCCGCGCCGTGTCGCCCTGGCGCGACCAGGTGGCGGCCGCGGGCCTGGCCAACGTGTCGCGCCAGGTCAGGTCGCTCGGCCTGGAGCTCTCGGGCTACTGCCGCGGCGGCATGTTCACCGCCACCGACGACGCCGGCCTGAAGGCCGCCGACGACGAGAACCTTCGGGCCCTGGAAGAAGCGCGAGAGCTCAACGCCGCCTGCCTGGTGCTGGTGGTCGGCGCCCTGCCCGGCGCGCTGGGCGGCCGCGCGGCGCACAAGGACATCGCGCTGTCGCGCCAGCAGGTGCACGACGGAATCGGCCGGCTGCTGGATCATTCGCGCGCCGCCGGCATGCCGCTGGCCATCGAGCCGCTGCATCCGATGTACGCGGCCGACCGCGCGTGCATCAACACGATGGAGCAGGCGTTGGATGTCTGCGACGCGCTCGATCCTTCCCGCTCCGGCGCGCTGGGTGTCGCGGTGGACGTCTACCACGTGTGGTGGGACCCGAAGCTGCGCGAGCAGATCGAGCGCGCGGGCCGCGAGCGGCTGCTGGCCTTCCACGTCTGCGACTGGCTGACGCCGACGCGCGACCTGCTGAACGACCGCGGGATGATGGGCGACGGCGTCATCGACATCCCGCGCATCCGCGGCTGGGTCGAAGCCCAGGGCTTCGCCGGCTACAGCGAGGTGGAGATCTTCTCCACCCAGGACTGGTGGCAGCGGGAGGCGGGCGAGGTGCTGGATACCTGCGTCGCGCGGCATCGCAGCGCGGTCTGAGCCTTCTTCGTCATTCCCGCGAAGGCGGGAATCCAGGGCGTCCGCCTTCTGCGGAGCTCGAAGGAAGCTCTGGATCCCCGCCTTCGCGGGGATGACGGGAAAAAAAAGCGCGGCATCAGCCGCGCTTTTTCGTTGTCGATTCGTCGAAGCTCAGGCGACCTGCAGCTTGGGCGTGGCCGGACGGGCGGTGCTGGTGGTGGCGGTGGACGCGGAAGCGCCGAACTCGATCTCGCCGGAGAGCTGGCCGCCCTCTTCGATCACGACCTTGCCGTAACGGATGCGGCCGGTGACCTTGCCGGTCGAGTAGATCACCAGCTTCTGGCGGACGGTCAGGTTGCCGTCGAAGGAGCCGCGGATCTCGGCCACGTCGATCTCGGCGGAGCCCTTGAACGAGCCGCGCTCGGAGATCTGGATCATGCGCGAGTCCATGGTGGCCTCGACCGAACCCTCGACCACCAGCGTGTCGCAGTCGGTGATTTCCACGCCCTTGAGCTTGATGTTCGGGCCGACGGTCAGCTTGGCTTCACCCTCTTGCGCCGGGGCACTGTTCACGACGGGGGCGACGGTGGTGGCGGCAGCGGCCGTGTTCAGGGCGGCGCCATTGGGCGTGTTGGGACGGATGTCTTCACGCTTGCCGTTGTTGAAGAAGGGGGACTGCAGTGCCATCGGGAGTACCTCTGAGGTGGGGTGGTTGAGCCTCGGATGCTAGGGATGAGCTCGCTTACAACCATGGTTGGCTCAGCAAGTTCCGTAACCGTTTACGTTGCACGCCGAAGCAGCCCAACCGCCACACATCGTGTAACACGGGTTGCCGGGCTTGTCGGCGCGTTGCACGATGCGTTGAACGACAGGAGCACAGGGATGAAGAAGGTTCTGGCCGTGATCGCGACGACGCTCGCGATGTGCGGCGTGCACGCGCAGGAGGCATTCGACACGGAGGCGGGCAACCTGCTCGCCGTGCTGCGGGAGTCGGCCGGCATCAGCCAGGAGCGCGAGACGCTGCAGCCCTACGGCACGTTGCGCGCGCAGCTGCCCGACGGCAGCGAGGTGGAACTGGAGACGAGCTGGTTCCGCTACGTCGGCGACATGCACATCCGGCTCGTGTTCGACGGCAAGGCGCATCTGCAGAGCGCCTCCTCCGAAGACCTGGACCGCCTGCACCTGGAACCCGACCAGGCGCTCGACCTCGCGGTGCGCAACATGCGCCGCACCTACGGCGAGCCGACGGTGCGCCCCTGGCGCGGCGGGCTGATGCAGGTGCTGGGCCGCGCCGACGACCTGAACAGCAGCTACTTCCTCGACCGGCCGTTCTGGCGATCGCTGGAGGAGCGCCATGCGCAGGGCCTGGTGGTGGCGGTGCCGCAGCGCGGCGGCCTGCTCTACGCCCCGGCGGACGACGAGGAGGCGGTGGCGGCGCTACGCTTCAGCGCGGCGGCGATCTATGCGGCCTCGAACCGCAGCCGGGTCTCGTCGGCGCTGTACCTGTTCCGCGAAGGCCGCTGGTCCGTGTTCCAGCCGCCGATGAACGCCAGTCAGTAGGGCAGCGTGAAGCGCTGGCCGTTGAAGTTCAGCACGGCCTTCTTGTCGGCGCGCACCTGTTCCAGCCGCACGCCGCTCGCCACTTCGCTGCCCTCGTTGAACACCAGCCCGTTGACGATCAGCATCCGCTGCGCCGGATTCTGCGAATAGACGCCGCCGCTCACCGCGAGCTGCGGCAGGCCGGGCGGCGGGGCGTTGGCGATCGCGGGAGCAGCGGCCGCGGCAGGCACCGCGGACGCGGGCGGCACGGCGATCGGCGCCTGTGCAG
>JAEWBU010000193.1 GCA_023390985.1 Pseudomonadota bacterium | reverse complement strand
CCTCGCGGATGAAGTCCGGCGTGACCTCGTCGCTCTCGCCGAACCAGAAGGCCAGCACGTCGGAGCGGCCCATGCCGGCATTGGCGACCTCGCGGATCTTGGATTCCTCGAGGTTCAGGATGGCTTGGCGCATGGCGGGTCCCTAGTCGTGGCGCTGCATCTTGCAGGACGTCGGCATCTCGGCCTTCTCGGGCGAGACCACGCGCACAACCCGGAAGCCGTAGCCCGAACCCTCGACGTCGAACTTCACGCCCGGCGCGCCCTGCCTGTCCATCACGCCCACCACCAGCGTCTGCTGGAACTGGTGGTCGCTCGCGCGCATGCGGCCGGTCTGCCCCCACAGGCTGACGTTGGCGCGCTCCATCGCGGCGGCCACCGGCGCGGCATCCACGCTCCGCGCCCGCTCGACCGACTGCGCCAGCGCCTCGACCATCAGCTGCATGCGCATGTGCACGTAGTCGTCCTGCGGTCGCGGGAAGCGCTGGCGGAACGACTGGTAGAAGGCTTCGCTCTGCGGCGTCTGCACGTTGGGCAGCCAGTCGGCCACCGCCACCACGCGGCCGATGCCCGCGTCGCCGATGGCGGCCGGCGCGCCCAGCGCGTTGCCGTAGAAGGTGTAGAACTTGCCGTCGAAGCCGACGTCGCGCGCGGCCTTCACCAGCAGCGTGAGGTCGTTGCCCCAGTTGCCCGTGATCACCGCGTCGGCGCCGCTGGCCTTGATCTTGGTGGCGTACGGCAGGAAGTCCTTCACCCGGCCCAGCGGATGCAGCTCGTCGCCGACGATCTTCACGTCGGGGCGTTGCGCGCCCAGCTGGCGGCGCGCCTCGCGCAGCACCGACTGGCCGAAGCTGTAGTCCTGGCCGATGAGGTAGGCGTCGCGCACGCCCTTGTCCTGCGCCAGCACCTCCATCAGCGCCTGCATGCGCATGTCGGCATGGGCGTCGAAGCGGAAATGCCAGAAGCTGCAGCGCTCGTTGGTGAGCACCGGGTCCACGGCCGAGTAGTTGAGGAACAGCACCCGGCGCGAAGGATCGCGCTCGTTGTGCTTGCCCACGGCGTCCAGCAGCGCCGCGGCGACGGCCGACGAATTGCCCTGCAGCACGAACTGCGCGCCGTCGTCGATGGCCGAGCGCAGCGCCGCGATGGCTTCCTCCACCTGGCCCTTGCTGTCGTAGCGCTCCAGCACCAGCGGCCGGGCGCCGCCGGGCAGCTTGACGCCGCCGCGCTGGTTGACCCGCTCCACCGCCCACAGCAGGTTGCGGAACACCGCCTCGCCGGTGTTGGCGAAGGCGCCCGAGAGCGCCTCGATCAGGGCCAGCTTCACCGGCGCGCCGGTCGCCTGGGCCCGCGCCAGGGCGGGGACAAATAGCGTTGAGGCCAGCGATTTCAAGACCAGCCTGCGCGTGTTTTTCAAACCCTCTTCCTCTCTTGAAAACCTGCGCCGCATTCGCATGTTCGATGCAAGCGGCAGACGATGAAAGCCGCGCAGTTTAAGTTCAACCCAGGAGTCCCGATCATGTTCTTCGCACCCGTCGTCCGCAGCCGCGCCGCTGCCCCCGCCTTCCGTTCGTTCGACCGCAACTTCGAGCGCTTCGTCAACGACGCCTTCTTCGGCCCCGGTTTCTCCGGCGTGAAGCTCCAGCAGGACGACAAGTCCTGGACCGTGACGCTCGACGTGCCGGGCGTGGCGCGTGAAGACCTCGCCATCAACATCGAAGGCGCCATCGTGCGCATCGAAACCAAGGCCGAGGCCCCGCGCCAGTACAAGGCCGCCTACGAGCTGCCCCAGGAGATCGACGTCGATGCCACCGCGGCCAAGCTCGAGAACGGCGTGCTGACGCTCACGCTGGCCAAGAAGCAGCCGGTGAGCAACGCGCGCACGATCGAAGTCAAGTAACGCCACCATCCTCGTCGTACCCGCGGAGGCGGGGACCAGGGCGTCCGCCTTCAGCGGACTTCATGGAAGCACTGGATCCCCGCCTTCGCGGGGATGACGGGGTCAGGGGCGAGCGCCCAGCTCGTCCAGAGGCCAGCGCGGTTTCACGTCGAAGGCGTAGGACCGGCTGGCCTTTTCCTTGCCCGTCGTCAATCGCAGCGCGGCGGCCATCGCGATCATCGCGCCGTTGTCGGTGCACAGCGACAGCTCCGGGTAGTGCACGCGCACGCCGCGCTTCGCGCACGCGGCATCCAGCTGCTCGCGCAGCAGCCGGTTGGCGCCGACGCCGCCGGCCACCACCAGGCGCTTGAGGCCCGACTGCTTCAGGGCCGCCAGTGATTTCTTCAGCAGCACCTCCACGATCGCCGCCTCGGTCGACGCGGCCAGGTCGGCCTTGCGCGCCGGCAGGTCGTCGCCCAGCTTGCGCGCCTGCGTGAGCACCGCCGTCTTCAGGCCGGCGAAGGAGAAATCCAGGTCGCCGCTGTGCAGCAGCGGCCGTGGCAGCGCGAACGCCCTGACATCGCCCTGCTCCGCCAGCCGCGACAGCGCCGGCCCGCCCGGGTAACCCAGGCCCAGCAGCTTGGCGCTCTTGTCGAAGGCCTCGCCCGCGGCGTCGTCGATGGTCTCGCCGAGCAGCTCGTAATCGCCCACGGACTCCACCCGCATCAGCTGCGTGTGGCCGCCCGAAACCAGCAGCGCGACGAACGGGAACTCGGGCGGATCGGCGCTGAGGAAGGGCGACAGCAGGTGGCCCTCGAGGTGGTGCACGCCGAGCACCGGCCGGTCGAGCGAAGCGCCCAGCGCGCAGGCCACGCCCGCGCCCACCAGCAGCGCGCCGGCCAGGCCGGGCCCTCGCGTGTAAGCAACGGTTTCGATGTCGGCCAGCGAACGCCCGGCCTGCTTCAGCACGTCCTGCGTGAGCGGCAGCACGCGCCGGATGTGGTCGCGGCTCGCCAGTTCCGGCACCACGCCGCCGTAGGCCTCGTGCATGAGCACCTGGCTGTGCAGCGCGTGGCCCAGCAGGCGCGGCACGCCCGGGCCGCCGGCGTCGACGAGAGCGACACCGGTTTCATCGCAGGAAGATTCGATCCCGAGCACCAGCATCGGGCGAGTGTATCGACGCGTGCTCGGCACAAGAGTTGCAGGGCCATGCGCGTGAAGACCGGATTCGACTTCCTCCTGGCCGCGCGGCAGTGCGAGATCGCCGAGCTGGAGCAGCTGGCGCGCACCTGCGAGCTGGTGGGCGTGATCGCGCGCTTCATCCACGCGCTGCAGCGCGAGCGGGGTCTCACCAACATCTACCTCGGATCGCACGGCGCGCAGTTCACCGAGCAGCGCACGCAGCAGATCCGGGAGTGCGACGCCGCGCAGGCCGAGGTGCGCCGCCACCTCGACGCGCTGGAGACCGCCTCGTGCGAGGCGCGCAACGGCGCCCGCCTGTTCAGCCGGGTGGCCGTGGTGCTGCACGCGCTGGAGGGCCTGCCCGCGCTGCGTGCCCGCATCGGGCGCCAGCAGCTGTCCGCGGGGGAGGCCACCACCGCCATCGGCAAGCTGGTGTCCGGCCTGCTGGGCGTGGTGTTCGAGGCGGCGGACACGGCCAGCGACCCCGCCGTCACGCGCGCGCTGGTGGCGATGTTCCACTTCATGCAGGGCAAGGAGTTCGCCGGCCTGGAGCGCGCGCTGGGCGGGCGGGTGTTCGCCGCCGGCTACATCGACGGCGGCGGGGTCCAGCTGTGGCACCACCTGGTGGAGTCGCAGCGGGGCTGCCTGCAGGTGTACGCCGAGTGCGGCGACCCGCGCGTGCTGCAGGCCGACCTGGCCGCGCGCGATCCGGTGGTGCTGTCCGAGATCGAGCGTCTGCGCCGCGTCGGCGGCACCGTCGGTGGCGAGCTCGATACCGCGCTCAGCCGCGACTGGTATTACTGGTGCACCCGCCGCATCGACGAGATGAAGGCGGTGGAGGACCGCCTGGCCGCCCACCTGCGCGAGCTGTGCGGCGAACGCATCGTGCGGGCCCGCGCCGAACTGCGCGACCAGCGCGCGGCGCTCGACACGCTGTCGGCGCGGGAGACCCCCGACGGCGCCACGCCGGTGGCGTACGGGCCGCACCTCGAACGCTCGCTGTTCGCGATGGTGCAGGAGCAGTCGCGCCGGCTGCAGTCCATGGCCGACGAACTCGAGGCGGTGCGCACCAGCCTCAACGAACGCAAGCTGGTCGAGCGCGCCAAGGGCCTCCTGATGGCGCACCGGCACATGAGCGAGGACGAGGCGTACAAGGCGCTGCGCCAGATGGCGATGAACCAGGGGCGGCGGCTGGTGGACGTGGCGGGCAACGTGCTGGCGCTGGCCGAGGTGCTGCCGGCACGCTGAGCGCACTGCGGCGGTGCAGCGATGCACTCCGTCATTCCCGCGGAGGCGGGAATCCAGTGCGTCCGGCTTCGCGCCGCCGAAAGCGGAAGCCCTGGATCCCCGCCTCCGCGGGGATGACGGGATCGGTTGGCACGGTCCCTGCTAACTCCTCCTTGAACGGGCGCCAACGGCGGCGCCCGCCTTTCGATGAACCTGGACAACGGCGTCCATCTCCTGTCAGCCCCCCAGGCAGGCAGTGCGATGGACGCCGTTTCCTTTCAGCCGGCCAACCTGGAGGACCGCACATGGACAGCAGCATCAGCAAACCGATCAACGCCTCTCGCCGCACCGTCATCAAGGGCGCCGCGGCCCTCGGCGTCGCCGGCGGCCTCTGGCCCCACCACGTGATGGCGCAGGGCACGGCGCCGGAGACCAGGGCCGCCAAGCTCGGCTTCATCGCGCTGACCGACGCCGCCCCGCTGTTCGTGGCCGAAGAGAAGGGCTTTTTCAGGAAGCACGGCATGACCGAGGTGGAGGTGCTCAAGCAGTCGTCCTGGGGCACCACGCGCGACAACCTGGTGCTCGGCTCGAAGAACAACGGCATCGACGGCGCCCACATCCTCACGCCGATGCCCTACCTGATCTCCACCGGCGCGGTGACCGCCAACAACGTGCCGGTGCCGATGAACATCCTGGCGCGCCTGAACCTGGGCGGCCAATGCATCTCGGTGGGCAACGAATACAAGGACCTGAAGGTCGGCCTCGACACGAAGGAGTTCGGCAAGCAGCTGCTGGCCAAGCGCGTGAAGACCGGCAAGCCGGTGAACGCCGCGATGACCTTTCCCGGCGGTACCCACGACATGTGGATCCGCTACTGGATGGCCGCCGGCGGCGTGGACCCGAACAAGGACATCACCACCATCGTGGTGCCGCCCGCGCAGATGGTCGCCAACATGAAGGTGGGCAGCATGGACACCTTCTGCGTCTGCGAGCCCTGGAACCGCCAGCTGATCAACCAGGGCATCGGCTACACGGCGATCACCACCAGCGAGCTGTGGATGAACCACCCCGAGAAGTCCTTCGCGATGCGCAAGGACTGGGTGGACGCGCACCCGAACGCCGCCAAGGCGCTGGTCAAGGCGGTGATGGAAGCCCAGATGTGGTGCGAGGACCCGAAGAACCGCGCCGAGGTGGCCGAGATCTGCTCGCGCCGCCGCTGGATCAACGCGCCGGTGGCCGACGTGATCGACCGCGTCAAGGGCGACTTCGACTACGGCACCGGCCGCGTCGAGGCCAACAGCAGGTTCCAGATGCGGTTCTGGAAGGACCACGCCAGCTACCCGTTCCAGAGCCACGACCTGTGGTTCCTGACCGAGAACATCCGCTGGGGCTACCTGCCGCCCAGCTTGGACACCAAGGCGCTGATCGCCAGGGTGAACCGCGAGGACCTGTGGAAGACCGCCGCCGCCGAACTGGGCGTCGACAAGAAGGACATCCCGGCGTCCACCTCGCGCGGCGTCGAGAAGTTCTTCGACGGCAAGGTGTTCGACCCCGCGAACCCGAAGAAGTACCTGGACAGCCTGTCCATCAAATACCTCAAGTCCGCCTGATTTCCCGTCATTCCCGCGGAGGCGGGAATCCAGGGCTTCCGCCTTCTCCAGCGGCCGAAGGAAGCACTGGATCCCCGCCTTCGCGGGGATGACGAAGACTGTTTCGAAGGAACGCCCATGAACACCGTCGACACCCTCCCCCTCGCTTCGCCCTCCGGACCCGGTGCGCTGCGCACCGCGCTGGCGTCCGCCGCGCGCGGCTTCGTTACCCACGTGCTGCCGCCGCTCGTGATCCTGTCCGTGCTGGTGCTCATCTGGCAGCTGCTGGGCAGCCGTCCCGGCGCCGCCCTGCCCCCGCCCAGCAAGGTGGTGCAGGACACCTGGCAGCTGATCGTCGAGCCCTTCTACGACAACGGCGGCAACGACGTGGGCATCGCGTGGCAGCTGCTGGCCAGCCTCAAGCGCGTGGCCTACGGCTATTCGCTGGCGGTGCTGGCGGGCGTGAGCCTCGGCGTGCTGGTGGGCCAGTCGACCTGGGCGCTGCGCGGCCTGGACCCGCTGTTCCAGGTGCTGCGCACGGTGCCGCCGCTGGCCTGGCTGCCGATCTCGCTGGCGGGCTTCCGCGACGGGCATCCGTCGGCGATCTTCGTGATCTTCATCACCTCGATCTGGCCGATCATCATCAACACGTCGATCGGCATCCGGAACATCCCGCAGGACTACCGCAACGTCGCGAAGGTGATCCGCCTCAACGGCATCGAGTACTTCGTGAAGATCATGCTGCCGGCGGCCGCGCCCTTCATCTTCTCGGGGCTGCGCATCGGCGTGGGACTGTCCTGGCTGGCCATCATCGCCGCCGAGATGCTGATCGGCGGCGTGGGCATCGGCTTCTTCATCTGGGACGCGTGGAACTCCTCGCGCATCAGCGACATCATCCTGGCGCTCGTGTACGTGGGCCTCATCGGCTTCGCGCTCGACCGCCTGGTCGCCTTCATCGGCCGCAAGGTCACCCGCGGCACCGCCGCCAGCTGAAACCGGAGCCGGGCATGAGCCAACCCTATCTCTCCATCTCCCGCGTCGACATGAGCTTCCCCGGCGCGAGCGGCCCCAACCCCGTGCTCAAGGGCATCGACCTGCAGGTGGCGCGCGGCGAGTTCATCTCGCTGATCGGCCACTCGGGCTGCGGCAAGAGCACGGTGCTGAACATCGTGGCCGGCCTGCTCAAGGCCACCTCCGGCGGCGTGATCGTCGACGGCCGCGAAGTGAACGCGCCGGGCCCGGACCGCGCCGTGGTGTTCCAGAACCACTCGCTGCTGCCCTGGCTGACCGTCTACCAGAACGTGGAGATCGCGGTCGACAAGATTTTCCGCGGCGCGCGTTCGGCGGCCGAGCGGCGCGAGTGGGTGCTGCACAACCTGGCGATGGTGAACATGTCGCACGCGCTCGATCGCCTGCCGTCGGAGATCTCCGGCGGCATGAAGCAGCGCGTGGGCATCGCCCGCGCGCTGGCGATGGAGCCCAAGGTGCTGCTGCTGGACGAGCCCTTCGGCGCGCTGGACGCCCTGACCCGCGCGCACCTGCAGGACGAGGTGATCCGCATCCAGTCCGAGCTGGGCAACACGGTGATGATGATCACGCACGACGTCGACGAGGCGGTGCTGATGTCCGACCGCGTCGTGATGATGACCAACGGGCCGGCCGCCGGCATCGGCCAGGTGATGCCGGTGCCGCTGGCGCGCCCGCGCAACCGCATCGAGCTGGCCGAGGACAAGGTCTACAACCACTGCCGGCAGGAGATCCTGACCTTCCTGTACGAGAAGCAGCGCAAGGTGGAGCCGATCGCACATGCTCGCGGTGCCAAGACCACCGCGCGGCCGGATGTGGCGCTGCGCGCCTGACCCGTTCCCGTCATTCCCGCGAAGGCGGGAATCCAGAGCTTCCGCCTTCTCGGCGGTCCGAAGGAAGCCCTGGATCCCCGCCTTCGCGGGGATGACGACGCCCGCCTAG
>JAEWBU010000136.1 GCA_023390985.1 Pseudomonadota bacterium | reverse complement strand
GCGTCGTCGAAGATCACGAACGGCGACTTGCCGCCCAGCTCCATGCTGAACTTCTTCAGGCCCGCTTCCTTGACGATGCGGTTGCCCGTGGCGGTGGAACCGGTGAAGGAGATCGCGCGCACGTCGGGATGGCGCACCAGCGGCTCGCCGGCTTCCTTGCCGTAGCCGTGCACGATGTTCAGCACGCCGGCCGGGATGCCGGCTTCCAGCGCCAGCTCGCCCAGGCGCGCGGCGGTCATCGGCGACAGCTCGCTCATCTTCAGCACGGCCGTGTTGCCGAACGCCAGGGCGGGCGCGACCTTCCAGGTCGCGGTCATGAACGGCACGTTCCACGGCGAGATCAGCGCGCACACGCCGACGGGGTGGAACAGCGTGTAGTTCAGGTGCGTCTCGGTCGGGTAGGTGTGGCCGTCCACCCGCACGCACATCTCGGCGAAGTAGGTGAAGTTGTCGGCCGCGCGCGGCACCAGCTGCTTGCCGGTCTGCGAGATCACCTGGCCGGTGTCGTTGGTTTCGGTGCGCGAGATCTCCGGCACGTGCGCGGCGATCAGCTCGCCCAGCTTGCGCATCAGCTTGGCGCGCTGCGGCGCGGGCATCGCGGCCCAGGCGGGGAAGGCGTCCTTCGCGGCCTGGACGGCCGCGTTGACTTCCGCTTCGCCGCCGCCGGCGACTTCGGCCAGCACTTCCTGGGTGGCGGGGTTGACGGTCTCGAAGTAGTCGCGGCCGGCGACGGACTTGCCGTTGATCAGGTGGTCGATCTTCATCTGGGAACTCATTACTGCAAGGTGTTGACGAGCGCGCCCAGGCGCTCGATCTCGGTCACGACCACGTCGCCGGGGCGGCAATCGACCACGCCGTCAGGCGTGCCGGTGAGGATCAGGTCGCCGGGCTGCAGGGTCATGAAGCTGGAGAAGTACTCGACGAGGAAGGGCACGTCGAAGATCATGTCCTTCGTATTGCCGCTCTGCGTGACCTTGCCGTTGACGGTGGTCTGCAGCGCGAGGTTCATCGGATCGGGAATGTCGGCGCGATCGACGAGGAAGGGGCCCAGCGGCGTCGCGCCGTCGCGGTTCTTCACGCGCAAGTTGGGCCGGTACCAGTTCTCGAGGTAGTCGCGGATGGCGTAGTCGTTGGCGACGCTGTAGCCGGCGATGAAGTCGTAGGCGTCGTCGCGGCGCACGTTGCGGGCGGTCTTGCCGACCACGATCGTCAGCTCGCACTCGTAGTGCATGAACTTCACGTCGGCCGGACGGCGGGTGAACTGCCGGTGGCCGTTCAGCGCGCTCTCGCCCTTGAGGAACACCAGCGGCTCCTCGGGCGCCTTGAACTCCAGCTCCTTGGCGTGGTCGGCGTAGTTCAGGCCGAGCGCGAGGATGGTGCGCGGGCGGGGCGTGGGCTCCAGCGGCGGGAGCCAGGTGACGGCCTCGAACGCGGCGAGGCGGCCGTCTTCGAGCAGCAGCTGCCCGTCGCGCTCGGTGGCGCGCTGCACGCGGCCTTCGTGGATGACGCGGGCGTGTTTCATGCGGCCTCCGGCACGAGGGTGTTGACGAGGGAGCCGAGCGTGTCGGAGCGCAGCTCGATGCGGTCGCCGGCCTTCGCCAGCGGGCGCGGCGCGTCGCAGCCGAGCAGCAGCACGTCGCCTTCGCGCAGCGTCATGAACTCGGCCACGTCGGCCAGCAGGCGCTTCGGGTCGCGCACCAGCGCGTCGAAGCGCACGGTCTGGCGCACTTCGCCGTTGACCCGCACTTCGATCTTCAGCGAGGCCGGGTCGGCCGCGCGGACCTCGGCGCCGATGCCGAGGAAGCCGTCGAGGCATTTGAACTTCACCGGCGGGCGGAAGAAGCTGGCGTGCGGCACCGACAGGTCGTTCATCAGCACGCAGCCGGCGACTTCGGTGGCGGACTTCATCACCAGGCCGACGGTGGCGCCGATCTCCACCTGCGGCACGCGGGCCGGCACGGGGATCTGCGCGCCGTTCGCGCTGAAGGTGTTGGCGGTCTTCACGTACAGCACCGGCGCTTTCGGCGGGGCCTTGTACGGCGCCTCGTTCATCTGCGGCGCCATCGCATCGAACTCGCTGCGGAAGTTCAGCAGCGTGCCGTACACGGTGCCTTGGGGGATGTAGCTCATGCCGCGGCCTCCGCACGGCGCGTGGGACGCGCCGGCTTCTCGCACGGGATGCGGATCTCCCCACCTTCCGCCTGTTCCATCTCGATCAGTTCATCGAGCAGCTGGTACAGCTGTTCCAGTTTCTGCTTGCCCAGGGTCTTCTCCATCCATTGGTAGTGCGCCTCGACCGTGCTGGACAGCTTGTCCACGAGACGGCGGCCCTTGGCCGTCGCCTCGACCACGGTGCGGCGCTGGTCGGCGGGATCGCGCTCGCGGCGGATCAGGCCGTCGCGTTCCATGCGCGCGAGCACGCCGGTCAGGCTCGGGCCGAGGATGAACGCCTCGCGCGCCACCCGGCCGGTCTCGACCGTCCCGTGCTCGCCGAGCACGCGCAGCACCCGCCATTGCTGGTCGGACAGGCCGTGCTCGCGCAGGCGCGGGCGGTTGTGCGCCATGAGGGCTTCGCGCGCCTGCAGCAGCAGTCGCGGAAGGTTGCGGTGCGAAAAGGTCGTGCTCATCGGTTCGGTCGATTATTTAAGATGTTAAATGAGTTCGGCGATTCGACGCAAGCCGACGTCCCTGCCGACATGAGGGAGGAAGGCCGCGGACCGCTGGCCTACACTGCCGCGCGTGGCCAAAGACAAGACGACCTACAGCTGCACCGAGTGCGGCGGCAGCACGCCCAAGTGGCAGGGCAAATGCCCGCAGTGCAATGCCTGGAACACGCTGATCGAGACCGTGGCGGAATCGCCCGCCGCGCAGCGCCACCGCTTCGCTTCGCTGGCGCCCACCGCCGGCGTGGCGGTGCTGGCCGACATCGAGGCCAGCGAAGTCGCGCGCACGCCCACCGGCATCGGGGAGCTCGACCGGGTGCTGGGCGGCGGCATCGTCGAAGGCGGCGTGGTGCTGATCGGCGGCGATCCCGGCATCGGCAAATCGACGCTGCTGCTGCAGGCCATGGACGCCCTGCAGCGCGCCGGCGTCGGCTGCCTCTACGTGACGGGCGAGGAGTCGGGCGCGCAGGTCGCGCTGCGCTCGCGCCGGCTCGGGCTGGACAACTCGCAGGTGCAGGTGCTGGCCGAGATCCAGCTGGAGAAGATCCTGTCCACCCTGGCGTCCACCGGGCCCAAGGTGGCCGTGATCGACTCGATCCAGACCGTGTACTCCGACCAGCTCACCTCCGCGCCCGGCTCGGTGGCGCAGGTGCGCGAATGCGCGGCGCACCTCACGCGCGCCGCCAAGGCGTCGGGCACCAGCGTCGTGCTGGTGGGCCACGTCACCAAGGAAGGCGCGCTGGCCGGTCCGCGCGTGCTCGAACACATGGTCGACACGGTGCTGTACTTCGAGGGCGACACGCATTCCAGCTTCCGCCTGGTGCGCGCCATCAAGAACCGCTTCGGCGCCGTCAACGAGATCGGCGTCTTCGCGATGACCGAAAAGGGCCTCAAGGGCGTGGCCAATCCGAGCGCGATCTTCCTGTCGCAGCATGCCGAGCCCGTTCCCGGCAGCTGCGTGCTGGTCACGCTGGAAGGCACGCGGCCGATGCTGGTGGAGGTGCAGGCGCTGGTGGACAGCGGCGGACCCAGCCCGCGCCGGCTGTCGGTCGGCCTGGAGCGCGATCGCCTGGCGATGCTGCTGGCGGTGCTGCACCGCCACGCCGGCGTCGCCTGCATGGACCAGGACGTGTTCGTCAACGCGGTCGGCGGCGTGCGCATCACCGAGCCGGCGGCCGACCTGGCCGTGATGCTGTCCATCACCTCGTCGCTGCGCGGGCGGCCGCTGCCCAAGGGCTTCATCGCCTTCGGCGAAGTGGGCCTGGCCGGCGAGGTGCGTCCGGCGCCGCGCGGGCAGGAGCGCCTGCGCGAGGCGGCCAAGCTCGGCTTCTCGGTCGCGGTGGTGCCCAAGGCCAACGCGCCCAAGAAGGGCAGCCGCGACATCGAGGGCCTGACGATCCACGCGGTGGACCGGGTGGAAGAGGCGATGGACGTGGTGCGCGGCCTGGGCTGATCCGCAGGGGCGCGACAATCCGCGCATGAAATTGCAACGCATCTTCGTTCCCATCGCCGGCGCGGCGCTGATCGCCTTCGCCTGGAAGAACTGGGGCTGGGCGGGCGTCGCCCTGGTCGTGGGCGGCATCATCATGTGGGTGCTGCTGCACTTCACCCGGATGACCCAGGTTCTGCAGCGCGCGTCCAACCGGCCGGTGGGCTATGTCGGCAGCGCCGTGATGCTCAACGCCAAGCTGAAGCCCAAGCTCACGCTGCTGCATGTGATCGGCCTGGCGCGCGCGCTGGGCGAGCAGCTCTCGCCCAAGGACGAGCAGCCCGAGATCTTCCGCTGGACCGACGGCTCGGCCTCGCACGTCACCTGCGAGTTCGTGCAGGGCAAGCTCGTCAAATGGACGCTGGTGCGCCCGACGGCTGAGGCGGCCGCCGAGCCGGCCGGACCCGCCGACCCGGCTCAGTAAAATCACCGGTTTGCTTTCCCCTTCCCAAGGACGAGACATGACTGCACTGCCCTCCATGGCCGACCGCGACGGCAAGATCTGGATGGACGGCGAGCTGGTGGACTGGCGCGACGCCAAGATCCACGTGCTGACCCACACCCTGCACTACGGCTGCGGCGCGTTCGAGGGCGTGCGCGCCTACAACACGACCGGCGGCACCGCCATCTTCCGCCTGCAGGAACACACCGACCGCCTGTTCAACAGCGCCAAGATCCTGCGCATGCAGCTGCCCTTCTCCAAGGAGCAGGTCAACGAGGCGCAGAAGCAGGTGGTGCGCGCCAACAAGCTGGAGAGCTGCTACATCCGTCCGCTGACCTGGATCGGCTCGCAGAAGCTGGGCGTCAGCCCCAAGGGCAACCAGATCCACCTGATGGTGGCGGCCTGGGCCTGGGGCGCCTACCTCGGCGAGGAAGGCATGCAGCGCGGCATCCGCGTCAAGACGTCCAGCTACACCCGCCACCACGTCAACATCACGATGACGCAGGCCAAGGCGGTCTCCAACTACAGCAACTCCATCCTGGCCAACATGGAGGCCCTGGACGACGGTTACGACGAGGCGCTGCTGCTGGACAGCTCCGGTTTCGTGTCCGAAGGCGCGGGCGAGAACGTGTTCGTGGTCAAGGACGGCGTGGTGTACACCCCCGACCTGTCGGCGGGCGCACTGAACGGCATCACCCGCAACACGGTGTTCCACATCGCGAAGGACCTGGGCATCGACATCGTCCAGAAGCGCATCACGCGCGACGAGATCTACATCGCCGACGAGGCCTTCTTCACCGGCACCGCCGCTGAAGTGACCCCGATCCGCGAGCTGGACCGGGTGCAGATCGGCGCCGGTTCGCGCGGCCCCGTCACCGAGAAGATCCAGAACGCGTTCTTCGACATCGTCAACGGCCGCAATCCCAAGTACGCCCACTGGCTCACCAAGGTCTGAGGCCCGCATGGACGCCCCCGCCACCAAGAAGCAACCCACCGTCATCGAGCTGCGCGCCGCCGACCTCAACGCCAACGGCGGCGTGTTCTGCCCCAGCCCCGCGGCCGGCATGAAGCTGTGGAACACCCATCCGCGCATCTTCCTGGACGTGGCGCGCACCGGTGAAGCGCGCTGTGCCTACTGCGGCACGATCTACAAGCTGAAGGAAGGCGAGCACTTCGGCGGCGGACACTAGGCCCGCCGTGAGCCGTTCGCTGGTCATCGCCCCCCAATGGATCGGCGATGCCGTGATGACCGAGCCGCTGTTGCGGCGGCTGCACGCCCGCGGTGAGCGGCTCACCGTCGGCGCCGTGCCCTGGGTGGCGCCGGTCTACCGCGCGATGCCGCAGGTGGACCAGGTGGTCGAATTCCCGTTCCAGCATGGCGGCCTGCAATGGGCCGCGCGACGGCGCCTGGGGCGCGAGCTGCAGCAGGACCCGTTCGACACGGCCTACGTCCTGCCCAATTCGCTCAAGAGCGCCCTGCTGCCTTTCCTGGCCGGCATCCCGCGGCGGGTCGGCTACCTGGGCGAGGCGCGCGTCGGGCTGCTCACGCACCGGCTGAAGAACCCGAAGAACAAGCCGCCGATGGTGGCTTTCTATTCGGCCCTGAGCGGCGATCGCGAAGGCCTGGAGCGTGATCGGCCGGTGCTGCATCTGCCGGAAGGCGAGATCGACGCGGCGCTGGCCGCGCAAGGCCTCGCGCGTGGCGGCTACCTGGTGTTCGCGCCGGGCGCCGAGTTCGGGCCTTCCAAGCGCTGGCCGGTCGAGCACTACGCGGCGCTGGCGGCTTCGCTGCAGCAGCCGGTGCTGCTGCTCGGCTCCGGCAAGGACCAGGCCGTCTGCGAACCGATCGCCGCGGCCGCACCCAACGCGCGCAACCTGGCCGGCCGCACTTCGCTGATGCAGGCCTTCGCGCTGATCGCCGCCGCGCGCGCCGTGGTCAGCAACGATTCCGGCTTGATGCACGTCGCGGCCGCGTTCGGCGTGCCGCAGGTCGCGCTGTTCGGCTCGTCCAGTCCGCTGCACACGCCGCCACTCAACGACGCGGCGAAGGTGGTCTGGCTCAAGGACGATCCCGACTACCAGCCGCCGCTGGACTGCGCGCCCTGCTTCGCGCGCGACTGCCCGCTGGGCCACCACCGCTGCCTGCGCGACGTGCCGCCGCAGCGCGTGGCCGGCCTGCTTCAGCTCGCCAGCAACTCCTGAAGCCGCAGAAGCGCGGTGGACGGCGTGCCGTTCCACACCAGGTGCGTGCGATTGCGCCGCACCCGCGCGGGCAACTCGTGCTGCCGCACGTCGCCGGCGGAACGCAACGCCAGCAGCAGCGAGCGCGGCACCACCGCGAATCCGGTGCCGGCGGCCACGCAGGCGATCATGGCCTGGTAGGACGCGAACTCCATGGTGCGTGCCGGCATGACGGCCGAGGCGCCCAGCCACTCCTCCAGCCGCTTGCGGTACGAGCAGCCGTTGGCGAAAGCGATCAGCGTGCGGCCTTCCAGGTCGGCGGCGCGCCGGACGCCCGGCACGTCCTTGCCGGTGATCAGCACCAGCTCTTCGTCGAACACCTTCAGCGTGGAGAGTCCCGGCGCGCTGAACGGCTCGGAGATGAACGCGGCCTCCAGCTCGAAGTTGCTCACGCGCTGGACCAGCGCGCCGGTGGTGCCGGTGGCCAGCTCCACCACCACGCCCGGATGCAGGCGGTGGAACTTCGACAGGATCGGCCCGAGTCGGCTGCCCGCCGTGCTCTCCAGCGAACCGATGCGCAGCGCGCCGACCGGCTGACCGGTGCGCAGCTCGCCTTCGGCTTCGTCGGCCAGACGGAAGAGGCGCTGCGTGTACGAGAGCAGCAGCTCGCCCTCGGGCGACAGCACGATGGAGCGGCCCTGCCGCCGGAACAGCGAGCGGCCCAGGCGCTGCTCCAGCTGCTTGATGCGCGTGGTGACGTTGGACTGCACGCGGCCGAGCTTGCCGGCGGCGCGGATGATGCCGCCCTCCTGCGCGACGGTGCGGAAGATCTCCAGCGAGTCCAGGTCGAGTGTTCTCATGGCAAGAACGATCCTTCTCGAAAATTCATTTGTGCGCCCTTGGCATTCTGGGTGTAATGGCCCGCCATGGCAAACCCGCAAGCGAACGATCAGCGCGCGCCGCCCGCCTGGGCCGTCGGCCTGGCGGGCCTGCTGTCGCTCGCGGTGGCGATGGGCATAGGCCGCTTCGCCTTCACGCCGATGCTGCCGCTGATGGTGCAGGCTGGGCAGCTCGACCTGGGCGCGGGCGGCTGGCTGGCCGCGGCCAACTACGCGGGCTACCTGGCGGGCGCGCTCACGGCGGCGCGGACGGGTTGGTCGGCGCCCCGGCTGGCGGTCGTGGCGTTGGTGGGCACGGCCGCGCTC